>NZ_CP039543.1:4086739-4424087 GCF_013085545.1 Oceanidesulfovibrio marinus | reverse complement strand
ACTTGCTCCAGGCCACGGTCATGGGCTTGGCACGGGCAACGTCGCCGTAGATGACGGGCGGTTTGACGCAGCGGGAGCCGTAGCTCTGCACCCAGCCGTTCTGGGTGAAGCAGAAACCATCGAGCTGCTCGCCGAAGTACTCCACCATGTCGTTGCGCTCCGGTTCGCCGTGCACGAGCACATCCAGACCGAGCTCTTCCTGGCGGCTCACCACATCTCGGATACAGTCGCGCATACGCTCCGTGTACTTTTCCATATCCAGGTCGCCGCGCTTGTAGTCCCGCCGCGTTGCGCGGATCTCCGCCGTCTGGGGGAAGGAGCCGATGGTCGTGGTGGGCAGCAGGGGCAACCCGAGCCGTTCCCGCTGCTCCAGGCTGCGCTCGGCATACGGCACCGGCCGTGCGTACATCGTGGGGGTGAGCGCATCGATGCGCGAACGCACATCCTTGCGGTGCAATGTCTCGTCGGACCGGCGGGAGGTCCAGGCCGCACGGTTTTCTTCGAGCCAATCGGCCACATCCACTCCTTGCGCCCCCTGTGTCCCCTGTACAGTGGCCGCGAGCATGGCGACTTCGCGGCACTTCTGCACCCCAAAGGCCATCCAGCGCTTGATCGTTTCGGACAGCGCGATCTCGTCCTCCAGGTCCACGGGCACATGGAGCAGCGAGCACGACGGCGCGAGCATCAGCCGGTCCATGCCCACGGCGTTCCGGGCGTGTTGGATCAGATCCAGCGCCTTGCCGGCGTCCACCCGCCAGATGTTCCGGCCGTCCACCACGCCCAGGGACAAGCGCGCTTGTTCCGGCAGCGCCTTCAGCACGGCGTCGAGCTGCTCGGGTGCGCGCACCAGATCGACATGCAAGGCGTCGAAAGAGAGCCCATTGAGCTCGCCCAGGTTGTGCGCAATGGAGCCGAAGTATGTGGCAAGCATCACCTTGGCCGGGCTCGCGGCCTTCAGAAGCGAGGCATAGGCCGTCTTGAACGCGCCTTTGACCTCCGCTGGCAGATCCTGCGCCAGGACTGGCTCGTCCAGCTGAATCAACTCGCAGCGTTCGCCGAGCTGGGCCAGGAGCTCTTCATACGCCTGTAGGATGACAGGAAGCAGCTCGAAACGGTTGAAGTCCGGCGTGGTGGACTTGGCCAGCACGCAGTAGGTGACGGGACCGGGAAGCACGGCTTTGAGCGGAGCCCCGAGCTCGCCGGCCTCCTCGATCTGGGCGAGCAGCCTGTCTGCATCGACATGGAAACGCTGATCCGGCGCGAGCTCCGGCACGATGTAATGATAGTTGGTGTCGAACCACTTGGACATCTCCATGGCCGGAACGCCCTGCCCGCCGCGGGCCATGTGGAAGTAGGCGTCCAGATCGACGGCCTCGCCCGCCGTGCCGTACCGTTCCGGCACGGCGCCCAGGGCGGCGGTCATGTCCAGAATATGATCGTAGAAGGAAAAATCGCCCACCGGCAGCAGCTCGATGCCGGCGTCGCGTTGCAGTGTCCAATGTCTGATCCGCAGCTCCCGGGCCGTGGCGAGGAGGGCGTCGCCCTCGATGTCGCCTTTCCAGTACTGCTCCAGAGCCCGTTTCAACTCCCGCTGTTTTCCCATGCGGGAAAATCCCAACAAATGCGTCTGCATGCTTTCTCCTTGCCCATGGGGGCATGCGCGGTTTCGCGCGCGCAGTAGAAGTGTTGGCAGGCAATCGCACCCGGCGACACGGGCTTTCTCATGAAAAAGCCCATTCCCGAGTTCGAGAATGGGCTGTGTATGTCGTGCAACGCCGTCCCGGAGGATCACGATATCGTGTCGGATTCGGCGTCAGCAGCCCATGGCGCGAGGCGTGCCTGCGAAAATCTCCGAGACGTCTTCTGGCTTACGGGGTGGGCTCTGTATGGCCCGGCCGATTCGGGGCTCCTTCCCGGATGCGTGTACGCATCCAGTGGAGTCTCCCTCAGGCGCTGATCCCGAACACAGCAGCGCGTCTGCGACGGACTCTCACCGTCTTCCGTTTCCCGGAGTTCCAATATGTGGCGGAGTATGGGAGATGGCTCCGCCCTTGTCAAACACTTCACCCGGCGCGTGCAGGGCATAGAAGAAAAGCAATGCGAGGGGGATGCCTTTTGCGCATTTTCGTCTTGAGGCAAGACTCTCATCAGAAACAATTACTAATTGTTCCTGATAAATGCATAAGAGCATCTAAGCCTGCTTAAGGCTAAGATGCTCTAAAAAAGGGTTCTCCCTCCCGCGCTCTCCCTTCCTAAACTTTTCAACTAAAGAAACTTTCAGTGCGGGCATTGGCAGGACCTACACGAGGGATCGCGACACCTCGCCTAGCGCTGCAATCAACCTCGTGTTGTCCTCCGCCGTGCGCACCTGAATGCGCAGAAAGCCCGGCGCCATGCCTGTAATGTCATCGCAGTCGCGCACGAGGACGAGCCTGTCCTCCAGTGCGTGGGCCACGTCGCCAGGTCGCAGCCCCTCGCGCAGGCGCACGCACAGGAAGTTGGTCATGGAGGGCAGCACCCGCGCCACGCCGGGAAGTGCGCTGATTGCCGCAGCAAGCTCCCGCCGCAGTCCGGGCAGCGGCGCACGGGTCGCGTTGTACTCGGCCTTGTGCTCCAGAAAGAACGTCCCGGCCTCCTGCGCCAGTGCCGTGACCGACCACGGCGGCTTGATCCCGGTCGCGCAATCCACCAGCGCCGCATCTCCCACCACGTAGCCCAGCCGCAGGCCCGGACAGGCAAAGGTCTTGGTCAGAGAGCCGATGCAGGCCACGCCCACGCCATCGCCGGCCGCCGCGGCCAGATCGGTATAGCGCGCCACAGTCGCGGACCGGCCATCGTCGTCCATGGCTATGTCGCGATAGGCCTGGTCCAGCAGCAGAGTCGTGTTGGTCAGGCCGGCCGCCAGCTCAGGCAGGCGCTCGTACACTTGGCCGGTGGGGTTGTTGGGCGAACAGAGGATCACGGCGTCCGCATTGGTCTGGGCAATGCGCTCCAGAATGGAGGTCACGGCCCTTTCGGTGAGACCGAAGTCCTCGTCCGGGTCCAGAGGTTCGATCTCTACGGAGATGCCCAGAGCGTTGGCCGTGCGCGCGTACTCCGAAAAGATGGGCCCCACCAGGAGCAGCCGGCGCGGCCGCAGTCCGGCCAGCAGCACAAGAATGGCCTCGGCCGCGCCGTGGGTGGGCAGGATCTGCGAGGGGTCCACGCCCTCATGTGCGGCCAGCGCCGCCGTGAGCGCGGGCGCTTCTGTTTCAGGATAGTGACGGAGCTCGGGGGCGATGGTTTTGATGAGCCGGTCTGTCAGCGACTCGGCCAGCACATCCGTGTTGTTGGAAAAGTCAACGATTGCGTCGGGTGAGACGCCGCGGCGGCGCAAGACGGCGAGTAGCCTGCCGCCGTGGGGCGCGAGCGCCTGCTGTTTCCCGGCCTTGGCATCCGGCGGTAAATTGCTGTACAGAATAGTCATGGACGTTCCCTGTGCGGAACGAATCCGCTTCACTTCGATCTTTGTGCGGGGCTGAGGCTCCGCGACATGCATAAAGGAGATTCTTCATGGCCAACCGAATCTTCATCCGCCTCGCCGCCATTGTTGGAGCCGCGATCTTCGCGCTGGGCATTGCCGCGTGCGACGAGGTGGGCGTCGGGTCCATGTGCATGCCGCTTCTCTCGCGAGAGGTACAGGTGACCATGGACCAGGCCATGGACCTTCCTATACCGGCGCCGGTCATGCTCGGCGGAGTGAAAATCGGCGAGGTGCGTTCCAAAGACCTCTTGCCTGACAATCAGCCTGTGCTCAAGCTCTGCATAGAAAAGGGCCGACTGGACAACCTGCGCCGGATGACCATCTTCTATGTGGACCGCAACGGTGCGTCCCCCGTGCTGGTGGCCGAGCCAATTCCGGACTCCGGCCCGCTGGACACCAAAGCGGACACGCTGATGTTTCCGGGCTTCTCTTCGTACGACAAGTATGTGGCCTGGCGCGCCCAGAACCTTCTCAAACAGGGCGTGGACGAGATGCTCGACGCGTTCAGCAGGCTCCTTGGTCCGGACAGTGCGCCGCCGCCCTCCCAGGAGAACCCCACGCCTCCGTCGTCCGGCGACGGCGCCAAGACTTTGTAGCCTAACACGCTGCATATCCTTCGTTTTTCCACTGCGTGGCTCGCGCCTTGCAGTTCTTTGCGCTCCCACGTAATGTGGTACGTTTCCGCTAAACATTACAACTTTCGTCAGCAGGTTTTTTCCCATGCCACACAAGGGACCCCACATATCAATCTCGTCGGAACTGCTCGTCTCGCGCGTTCTGGGTCTTTCGCCCGCAGAGCTCGCCACGTGGCCCGAGTCGGTGCGCAACCTTGCCGCCGCCCTGGCCGAGGAGCTTTTCCTTGTCCGTTACAACCCATTCATCGACCCGAGCATCGTGATCGACTCCGTGCGCTCCCACTTCCGCCAGGAACGCGGCTCCCTGTCCCGCGAGTACACCAAGTTCCTGGACAAGGGCATCAAACGGTTCTGGCGCGAGTTCGAAGAAGACATGCGCTTCCGCAAGGAGGTCAAGCACCGCCTGGCCGAGGTTCTGGACCGCAACGCCATAGACGACAGGCCCGCCTCGCTGGTCCAGTCCTCCACGGACGCCACCGACCTGCGCATGGCCCTGCCCATGCTGGTGGTCACGCCCAAGGACACGGAGCAGATCCAGCACGTGGTCAAGCTGGCCAACGAGATGGACTTCGTCATCGTGCCCAGGGGCGGCGGCTCCGGCGCCACCGGCGGCTCCATTCCGGCGCACCAGCGCACCGTGATCCTCTCCCTTGCCCGGTGCAAGGATATCATCGAGATCGACGAGGAGAACAGGATTCTCTGCGCCCAGACCGGCGTCATCACCCTGCAGGCCATCCAGGCCGCGGCGCGCAAGAACCTTTTGCTCACCGTGGACCCGGCCTCCAAGGCGGCCTCGTCCCTGGGCGGCAACATCTCGGAGAACGCCGGCGGCCCCTTTGCCTTCGAGTACGGCACCACCCTGGACAACATCTACTCGTACACCATGGTCACCCCCACCGGGGAGATCATCGAGGTCAAGCGCAAGGACCACCCCCGCCACAAGATCATGCCCACGGAAAACGCCGTGTTCGAGGTCTTTGATGAAAAGGGGACCCTGCTGCGCACCATCAGCCTGCCCGGCGACCAGATTCGCGGACTGAACCTGGGCAAGGACGTGACCAACAAGTTCCTGGGCGGCCTGCCCGCCGTGCAGAAAGAGGGCGTGGACGGCATCATCACCAAGGGATGCTTCATCCTCTACCCCAAGCAGTCGCGCTCCCGCGTGCTCTGCCTGGAGTTCTACGGCCGCTCCATGCACAACGCCATGCTGGTCATCCGCGACATCGTGGCCCTGCGCGACGCCATCCGCCGCGAGGGCGACCTGGTGAAGATCTCCGCCCTGGAGGAGTTCGGCATCAAGTATGTGGAGGCCATCGATTACGAGAAGAAGTCCTCCCGCTACGAGGGCGACCCCATCAGCGTGCTGATCATCCAGCTGGACTCGGACAACGCCGAGGCCCTGGACCAGGCCGCCGCGAACATTGTGGACATCGTGGAGCCCTACGACCAGGTGGACGTCTTCACGGCCGACGACGAGCGCGAGGCCGAGATATTCTGGGAGGACCGCCACAAGCTCTCCGCCATCTCCAAGCGCACCTCGGGCTTCAAAATCAACGAGGACATTGTCATTCCGCTCGACGTCATCCCGCAGTTTGCGGACTTCATCGAGCAGCTCAACCTGGAGTACATGGCCCGGGCCTACCGCAAGGCGCTCCACGACGTCAGCCGCATCGAGGGCATTGCCCCGGACGACGACTTCATCCGCATGGAGCTGGAGTTCACCTCGCGCATCCAGGCCGGCAAGGTGGACGCCAAGGACCTGACCGACGCCGAGCTGGAGATTCAGGCCGGCTTCTTCTTCCTGGACCTGGCCTCGCGCTACCCGGACCTGGAGGAGCCCCTGCTGCGCATCCGCGACCACATGCACGCCACGCGCATCGTCATTGCCAACCACATGCATGCGGGCGACGGCAACTGCCACGTCAACCTGCCGGTGAACTCCAACGACGCCGAGATGCTGCACAACGCCGAAGAGGCTGCGGCGCGTGTGTTCGAAGAGGTCCTCTCCCTCAAGGGCGCGGTCTCCGGCGAGCACGGCATCGGCATTACCAAGATCGGCTTCCTCTCGGACGACAAGATCGCCGCGCTCAAGAAGTACAAGAAGGAAGTGGACCCCAACAACGTGCTGAACACCGGCAAGCTCACCCAGAAGAACCCGCCGGTGGCGCCGTTCACCTTCTCCTTCAACCGGCTCATCGAGGATATCCGCATGAGCGGCCTGCCGGACAAGGACAGGCTCATCTCGTTGCTACGCTCCATCCAGGTGTGCACCCGCTGCGGCAAGTGCAAGCAGGTGTGCCCCATGTTCTACCCGCAGCAGTCGCTCATCGCCCATCCGCGCAACAAGAACATCAGCCTGGGCTCGCTCATCGAGGCGGTCTACTACACCCAGGTGAGCAAGGGCGAGCCGGACGCCAAGCTGCTGGGCGAGCTCAAGGACCTCATGGAGCACTGCACCGGTTGCGGCAAGTGCACCTCGGTCTGCCCGGTCAAGATCGACACGCCCAAGGTCATTCTGGACATGCGCGCTTTCCTGGAGTCCAAGGGCGCAGGCGGCCACCCCATCAAGTCGCGCGTGCTGGAGTACCTGGCGCGCTCGCCCGGAGAGCGTGTGCCCAAGATGGCCCGCCGCGCCGCCGTGGCGCAGAACTTCGCCAACAGCACGGTGGGGCTGATCCCGGCGCGCTGGCGCAAGCATCTGGAGACCCCGCTGCTCCAGCCCGGCCCGCGTCTGGGGCTCAAGAACCTCGCTTCCGGCCTGCATCTGGAGCGCGGCTCGCTGTTCCTTCCCTCGCATCTGGCCGAGGCCCACGCGCGCTATACCCGCCGGGGCGCCAAGGAGGGCGAAGCGCCGCCCATCGAGTCGGTCTTCTACTTCCCGGGTTGCGGCGGCGGTCTCTTCTACCGCACCATCGGCCTGGCCACGGTGATGATGCTGTTGGAGCAGGGCCTGGGCGTGGTGGTCCCGCGCGACCACCTCTGCTGCGGCTATCCCCTGCTGGTCAACGGCAGCGAGGAGGCGTTCCACACCAACCAGGCGCGCAACCTCTACGCCATGAAGAAGCTGCTCACCGACGCAGCCACTGAAGGGCTCAACGTGCGCACCATACTGACCTCCTGCGGCTCCTGCCGCGACGGCCTGGCGCACTACGAGCTGGACCTCTTCCTGCGCGAAGAGCTCGCGCACATGGACGTGGCCCAGTTCCTGCTCAAACGACAGATTGCCACCGGCCGCACGCTGATGAACGGCGCCGCGCCCAACCAGCCGCTGCTGTACCACGCATCCTGCCACGCGGAGTGGTCCGGCGTGGCCGGCCCCAAAGCCTCGGAAGCATACCGCCAGGGCCTGGAGACCATCACGGGCCGTCCGGTGCAGCTCTCCCCCGGATGCTGCGGCGAGTCCGGCCTCGGCGCGGTCACTGCGCCCGACATCTACAACCGGGTGCGCACCCGCAAGAAAGGTCAGCTGGAAAACGACCTGGCCACCTATGCCGACGACCAGCCCATCGTGGTGGCCTGCCCCTCGTGCAAAATCGGCGTCAGCCGTTGCCTGATGTCGCTGAAGAACCACCAGCCCGTGTTGCACACCATGGAGTTCCTGGCCCAGGCCATTTACGGCCCCAAGTGGGAGAAGCGAATCCGCAAGGCGGCCGCCGCCTCCCACCCCAAGGAGTCCATCCGCTTCATCGATCTGGAGGAGATGCCCGGCAAGGTGGAGCAACCCGCATAGGCGCAGGACAATGGAAAACGAACCGACCGATGCGCCACTGGAACGCGGCGCATACGCCGCCCCGGCCCGTGACTCGATCTCATGGGCCGGGGCTTTCTCTCTGACCCTGCCCATCATCCTGGGCTATGTGCCCGTGGGCTTTGCCTACGGCGTGCTGGCGCGCGAGCACGGGCTCGACCCGGTGAACACCATCCTCATGTCGGTGATCGTCTTTGCCGGCTCGGCCCAGCTCATCGCCGTGGGCCTGCTCGGGGCCGGAGCCACCGCGTTCTCGGTCATCGCCACCACCTTCGTGGTCAACCTGCGCCACATGCTCATGTCCGCGGCGCTGGGGCCCAGGTTCACGCGCTGGCCCAAAGGGCGCATCGCGCTGTTCACCTTCCAGCTCACGGATGAGACCTTCGCCCTGCACGCCTCGCGGTTTGCGGGCAACCCGGCCGCGGCCGACGACATTCCCGGCATCACGCGCTGCAACATGCTCGCCCAGTTCTCCTGGGTGGCGGGCACGGTGCTCGGCGTGGTGGCCAGCGACCTCATCTCCAACACCGGCCGCGTGGGGCTGGACTTCGCCCTGCCCGCCATGTTCATCGCCCTGCTCGTGGCCCAGATTCGCGACCGCATGCACGTGGCCGTGGCCCTGCTCAGCGGCGGGTTGTCGCTCTTTTTCTTCGACGTCGGCCTGACCCGCTGGAACGTCATGGCCGCCACGGTGCTCGGCGCACTGGCCGGGCTCGTCCTCTCACAGCTTCGGAGGGAGGAATGATGACGCCGCCCAAACCGCTGGAGCTTTTCCTCATCCTCGTGGGCATGGCCGCCGTCACCTATCTGCCGCGGCTCATTCCGGCGCTGTTCTTCTCCTCGCGGCGGCTGCCCGTCGCGCTGGAGCGCTTTCTTTCCTACGTGCCTACGGCCGTGCTTGCCGCGCTGCTGGCTCCCAGCATCCTGGTGGCGGACGGCCGCGTGCAGCTCGATATTTCCGAAAACATCTTCCTCTGGGCCTCCATCCCCGCGTTCATCGTGGCCTGGCGGTTCAAGAGCTTCTTTGGCGCCGTGGTGGTGGGCATGGCCACGGTTGCCGTAGCCCGTTTGTTTATGGGATAGCATGCCCCTGGCAAGGTCAAATCGGGGGACCTTTGTGGAGTAAATTGTTTGTAGAAGGATATCGTAGCGGCTTTACCAGGAGCGCGGCCCGTGCCATAGTGCCGGCTCCGTAACAAGGATTTCAAGATGAATACGAATGATTTCACTGATCTGAAGCTCTTTATCACCGGTCCCACGTACATCCGCCCCGAGGTTCGCCAGGCCGGCTGCCTGCCGGAGTTCGGCCACCGGGACTCCGAAGCGGTCAAGCGGTTCGGCTCCATCTTCACGAACCTCGCCACCCTGGCCGGCCTGCCCGAGGACTCCGACTACAAGGTCGCGGTCATCAACGGCAGCGGCACCTGCGCCATGGAAACGGCCGTGCGCTCCCTGGCCGGGCCGGACGACACCGTCCTCTCCGTGTCCATCGGCGCCTTCGGCGACCTCTTCCACAAGCTCGCCGTGCTCAACGGCAAGCGCACGGAAGCGCTGCACTACGAACCCGGCCAGGCCATGGACCTTGCCAGCCTGGAGCGCGCCCTGGACGAGGTGAAGCCCTCCCTGGTGCTGCTGACCCACAACGAGACATCCACCGGCGTGACCAACGACGTGGCCGCGGCCGTTGCCCTGGTCCACTCGCGCGGCGCCCTGGCGGCCGTGGACGGCGTCTCCATCTTCGGCGGCGCCCCTCTCGACCTGCCCACCATGCAGCCGGACATCTACCTCACCGCCACGCAGAAGAGCCTGGGCCTGCCCGCCGGCTTCGGCCTCGCCTTTGCCGGCCCCAAGGCCGTGGCCAAGGCCGAAACCGTGCCGAACAAGGGCTGGATTACCGACCTCACGGCGCACCTGGGCCGCGCGGCCAAGCTGCAGACCCTGACCACGCCCAACACCTCCCTGGCGAACCAGATGGCCGTCCAGTTGGACTACATCATCAACGAAGAGGGCATGGAGAAGCGCTTTGCCCGGCACATCGCCATGCGCGACCGCGTGCACGAGTTCGTTAACAACCTCGATGGCTTCGAGCTCTTTGCGCCCGAGGGCTACCGCTCACCCACGGTGACCTGCGTGCAGGTTCCTGAGCCGCTGAAGACCGTGCAGCTCAAGGCCATCAAGGAGACCATGCGCGACAAGGGCTACCTCTTCGACCCCGGCTATGGAAAGCTGAACACCGCCATGGAAGGCGCCGGCAAGCAGCCCGTGTTCCGCATCGGCCACATGGGCGACACCTCCATGGCCATGGTCGACGCGTTCCTGGCTACGCTGGGCCCGGTGCTCAAGGAAGCCAGCGCCGGCTAGCAGTCCGGCGTGAACACGG
This sequence comes from Oceanidesulfovibrio marinus, assembly GCF_013085545.1. Classification (NCBI taxonomy): domain Bacteria; kingdom Pseudomonadati; phylum Thermodesulfobacteriota; class Desulfovibrionia; order Desulfovibrionales; family Desulfovibrionaceae; genus Oceanidesulfovibrio; species Oceanidesulfovibrio marinus. Next base: position 4,413,801 of record NZ_CP039543.1, on the reverse strand, counting down.
ACGATAGCATGAAGTATCTGGCCGTGGATTACGGAGAAAAACGGGTGGGCCTGGCAGTGAGCGACCCCGCCGGCACGCTGGCCTTTCCCCTGAAGACATTGCATAATCAGGGGAAGAAGGCGCTGGCGGACGAGCTTGTCCAAATCATGGACGAGCACGGCGTGGACGCCCTCGTCCTGGGCCTGCCCGTACCTGGACAAGGCCTTTCCACGCAGCAGGCGCTGGATGACATGGCCCAGGCGCCGCTGGAATCGACTCTGGTCATGCGGCAGATCAAGAACCTCGCCGCCAGTCTGGCGCGGCGTACGGACCGGCCCGTGCTCTTCGAGGACGAGACGCTGAGCTCCTTTGAAGCCGAGGAGGCCCTGCGCGAGCGCGGCCTTTCCGGCCAGAAGCTCGCCGACGTCCTGGACCAGCAAGCCGCGGTCCGCATTCTGGAGACGTACCTCGCCCGCAGCGGGGACCACTGAACAATCCCATGCGCAAGCTCATCCTCGCCCTCGTGGCCATCTGCTTCCTGGCTGTCGTCGCCATTTCCGGGTTCGTGCTCTACCAGGCGCACCACTTCCTGAATACGCCGCCGGAGTTGCCCGGCCGGGACGTCACCGTGACCATCGAGCAAGGCGCCACCTTCGACGCCGTGGCCACCATGCTGGCCGAAAAGGGCCTCGTCACCAACGCCCACTACTTCGCCTTGCTCGGCAAGTGGAAGGAGGCCGCGGCCTCCATCCAGGCCGGCGAGTTCGAGATGAACACCAGCTGGAAGCCGTCCAAGATTCTGGACACCCTGCTGCACGGTAAGCCCATCCTGTACAAGCTCTCCATCCCCGAAGGGTTGACCTGGTGGCAGACCGCGCAGGCCATCCAGGACGCCGGGTACGCCAACGCCACGAAGATCGACGAGCTCGTGCACGACCCGGACCTGCTCGCCCAGTACAACATCCCCTTTGATTCGGCCGAAGGCTTCCTCTTTCCGGACACCTACCTGCTGACGCGCAAGGAAACCGAAAATCCGCACTTCATCGTGGAGCTGCTGCTCAAGACATTCTGGAAGAACGCCGACAAGGTCTGGCCCGACGGCACGCCCGATGCCGACACCCTCAAGCGCATCGTCATCCTGGCGTCCGTGGTGGAGAAGGAGACCGGCGCGCCCGAGGAACGCGGCACCATCGCCGGCGTCTACGATACGCGCCTCAAACGCAACATGCTGCTGCAGGCCGACCCCACCGTGATCTACGGCCTGGGCAAAGAGTTTGACGGCAACCTCACCCGCAAGCACCTCGACGACCCCAAGAACCCGTACAACACCTACCGCCACGCCGGCCTGCCGCCAGGGCCCATCTGCTCCCCCGGCCTCGACGCCCTCATGGCCGCAGCCCACCCCGAAGCGCACGACTACCTCTTCTTCGTGGCCAAGGGCAACGGCACCCACCAGTTCTCCAAGACCCTGCGCCAGCACATCAACGCCGTGCGCAAGTATCAACTGAAAAAGTAAACGTCTTCTCCGAGGGCTCTGCCCTCGGGCACCCCGCCAATTACTCGTCAGCCGATGATTCGTCTGCGGCGATGCGTTGTTCGAGGCGGGCCAGGGCGGCGGCCATGGCCTCGATGTGGGTGGGCAGCGCGTCGCTGTTGTCTCGGGCGGCGAGCTCCACCTGCCGGGCGGCGTCGCGGCACTCCAGGGCGCCCATGGTGGCGGCGGTGGACTTGGCCGTATGGGCGGAGAGAGTCACGGCGGCGATATCGCCGGCCTCGTACTCGGTGCCGAGCCGGTCGAAGAGCATGCGCACCTCGCGCACCGAGTTTTCGAAGATGGGTTGGAAGAGCTCGGGCGTGATGCCCAGGGTGCGGATAGCGCCCTTCGTGTCCAGCACGGGCGGCGCGCTCTCGTCGTCGTCAACGCAGTGCTCGGCGGGGGGCTCCGCGGCCGGAGGCCGGGGTGGGGCGGTCTCGCGTGTCAGGGCCGAGGCCGTCACGGCGCCGCCTTCGGGCAGGGCTTCGGCGCCGGCCCGCAGGTCCGGCAGAACGGCCCGTTGGATAGCAGCGGAGAGGTCGGCGAAGTTGACCGGTTTGGCCACAAAGTCGTTCATGCCGATCTCCAGACAGCGCTCTTTCACGTCGATCAGAGCATGGGCTGTCATGGCGATAATGGGCACGCTGGGGTTGGGTCCTGCGTCCAGCGCCGGGTTGTTCATGGTGGCGCTGCGTATTGTGCGGGTGGCCTCGAAGCCGTCCATGACCGGCATCTCCAGATCCATGAGCACAACATCGAACGCCTTCTCCGGCATGGTGCTCATGATCTCCAGGGCGTGCTCGCCGTTGTTCGCCACAATGATGTTGTGACCCATGCGCTTGAGGTGCAGCTCTGCCACGCGGACGTTGAGCGGGTTGTCCTCCACGAGCAGGATATTCAACGCACCGCGGCGTTCACTCCACTCGGCCAGCAGAGTTTCCTCTTTCTGCACGGCTTCGGGGTCGCCTTTGCCGAAGCAGGCGGTGAAGGTGAATATGCTGCCGTCGCCCTCCTCGCTCTCCAGGGTGATCTCACCGCCCATCATGTGCACGAGCTTTCTGGAAATGGCCAGGCCGAGGCCGGTGCCGCCGTACTTGCGCGAGGTGACGGAGCCCTGGGCCTGGGTGAAGCTGTTGAATATCTCCTGCTGCTTCTGCGCGGGCACGCCGATGCCGGTATCCTGCACCGAGAAGGCGAAGCAGAGGGGCGGCTCGTTGCCGACAGTGTCCACGCTATCCGCGGTCTCCGGGGGGGCCACTGTATCCGCGCTATCCGTGCTGCCCGTGCTATTCGGGGCAGCGATTTCCTCTGGTACGAGGAAGCGGACGCGCATGACCACCCGGCCCGATTCCGTAAATTTGATGGCGTTGCCCACGAGGTTGAGCAGCACCTGCCGCAGCCGGGCCGGATCGCCGTGCAGGTAGCGCGGCGCGTTGGCGTCCATGGAGCGGTAGAGCTCCAGCCCTTTCTTGCGCGCCTGGTAGGCCATGGACTTGGCGATGGAGCCCATGAGGTGCTCCAGGTCGAAGTCCACGGGCTCCAGCTCCAGCCGGCCGGCCTCGATCTTGGAGAGGTCGAGGATGTCGTTGATGACGGTGAGCAGATGGAAGGCCGAGTCCTTGACCGTCTGCATGAACTCCCACTGCTTGGGACTGAGCCCGGAGGCCATGGCAAGGTCGGTCATGCCCAGGATGGCGTTCATGGGCGTGCGGATCTCGTGGCTCATGGCGGCCAGGAACTCGCTCTTGGCGCGATTCTGCGCCTCGGCCTGAATCTTTTCGCGCTCCAGAACCCCGGCACGGCGGCGCTCCGTCACGTCCACCAGGGAGCCCTCCATGAACAGCGCCTCGCCATCCAGGCCGGGCACCAGGCGCACGGTCTCCGCCACCCAGATAACCTCGCCGTTGCGGCGGCGCAGCTGCTGCTCGAAGTCCTGGACATAGCCGTGCTCCTTGAGCCGCCTGCGCAGCTCCAGACGGCTGGCCGCATCGATGAAGAATATGGACTCCAGCGAGCGGACCTCGTGCATCAGCTCCTGCTGGGACTCGTAGCCCAGAATGCGGGCCAGGGCCGGGTTGGCGCCCAGGATGCGGCCGTCCATGGTGGTGCGGAAGAGCCCCTCCACCGCGTTCTCGAACAGGGAGCGGTACTTGGCCTCCGAGGCCATGAGCGAGTCCCGCTTGGCCTCCAGCTCCACGGACATGCCGTTGAACGCCGCAGCCATGTCGCCGATCTCGTCGTTGGGCAGCGAGGTGACCTGCAGCCCAATGAGCCCTTCGCGAACGCGGTTCATGGCGTTTCGAAGCATCTCCACCGGCCGGATAACGAGCCCGGAGAGCAGCACGTTGAGCAGCAGGGCCATGCTGAGAACCATAGCGACCAGGGTGAGGCCGAGCAGGATGAGCCCGGTGCGGCTGTTCGCGAGAATGTCGCTCAGATCGTAGAATATTTCGATGTGGCCCTGCGTGGCGTCCATGGAACGGATCGTATACAGGAAGCGGCCGGCGCTGGCGCCGAGGAACTCCGTGCGTTGCAGCGCAGAGCCCGCGGCGAGCTCGTGGAGGTCATTGGCTGTCAGCGAGGTTTCCCTGAGCAGAAACGCCTCGCCCTGGCTGATTCGCTGGCTCCCTCCGGCCCTGAGCTGCGCCTCCCCGGCCGGACCGAGCACCTCCATCTTCAGGTTCCCGTCCTTGTCGTAGGCCCGCACGCCAAGCACGTGCTTCAGTGCAGCCATCTCCTCCAGGCTGGCGCGCAAGGCCACATCCTGGCCGGAGTACAGGTCGAAGGCGATCTCCACGCGCTTTTGCATCGAGACCGTAGCCAGCACCTGCTCCACGCCGTCCAGCGCCGTCTGGTAGTAGAGAGAGTCCAGATAGTAGAACAGCGCGCCGAACAGCAGCGAAACGCCGAGGCAGACCGCGACCATCGCGCAGTTGAACTTGAAACGCAGGCGCCGTTTCAGCATGGCGGCTCCGTGTTCTCGGAGGGAACGAGGGGTGCGGCGGTCCGGGAGTCCCCCCGGCTCGAAGCACAGGCCCGTGCAATGTCCGCAGTGCGCGGACTGCTACTTCGCGCTCTTCTGCTCTCGGGCATCCTGGGGCATACCCTCCTCTGGGCTATGGGCGTCGTCCTGCGGCAACACGCTCTCGACGAGCTGTGGAACGCCGTCCACGATACGCTTGATAACCACCTGCTTCTGCGGATCGCCACGTCTGGTCATGTCCACCTGGCCGGTCACGCCGAAGAACTCCCGCGTCTCGGCCAGGGCCTTCTGCATGATCACCGGGTCCGCCGTTCCTGCGCGTTCGATGGCGTTCGCGGCGAGCAGCAGCGCGTCGAAGCTCAAGGCCGCCGTCGTGGCCGTCGTGCCGCAATACTGTTTGAACACGGAGGCCAGCGGACCATCCAGCGCCGAATCCCAATGGGTCGTGTAGTAGCCGCTGCCTATGACGTTGCCGCCCTTTTTCAGGAAGCTCTCGGTGTCCCAGCCGTCCCCGCCCATGTACACGGCGTCCATCCCCATCTCCTGCAGCCGGGTCACGATGAAGGCGCTTTCGTCATGACCAGCCACCACGACCAGATCGGGCCCGGCCTCCTGCACCCTGCCCAGCTCCGCCTCCGTGATGTGGGTCGGCTCCTTGTACTCCATTTCGAGCACCACCTGGCCACCTAATTTTTCGAACCCGCGGATGAAGCTCTGGGAGAGGTACATAGAATACTCGTCGCCGGTGATGCGCAGCACGGCGGCGCGGCCGAGGTGCAATCCGTTGCGCGCAAACGAGGCCAGCACCCGGCCCTGCGAGCTGTCCGTAAAGCAGATCCGGAAGATGTAGTCGCCCACCAGGGTCAGGTTGGGGTTGGTGGACATGCAGGAGATCATGGGCACACCGTAGGACTGCGCCACACGCGCGGCAGGAATGGAAAGCATGCTCCACCCGGCTCCCAGCAACACGGCGGCGCCATCTTCCACGGCGGTTTCCGCTGCGTCCCGGGCTCCCTGCTCGGTACTTTCCGAGTCATAGACCTTCAGCACAAGCGGCCTGCCCAGAACCCCACCGTGCTCGTTCAGATACCGCACCGCGCACTCCGCACCGACTATCTCGCCCTCCATGGAGTCCGACGCCCTGCCGGATTGCGCCCAGATACCGGCGAAAAGGATGGGGTCCCCCGAAGGGGCCGCCTGCTCGTGCGCGTCGGCGCGCACCCCCAGACCATCGAAGCCAACTATCAACGCCGCCAGGAGTATTGAAGCGAAGTATTTCCAGATTCCAGCCGCCATCCGTAAAAATCCTGTTTCTGGTGGAGTGTTCTCGTTCAGTATGTCTGTATAACTTTTTTCTGAAGAATCACACATGTCAACAGAGTTCACGCCTATCATTCCGGCCGGCCATGCGCCAGCAGCAGCTCACCGGCGGCGCCGAAGCTCCGACGCCGGACCCAGAGCACCACGCCCAGCGTGCCTAGGGCGCACGAGGCCGCAAGCATCAGCATGACAACAATCTGATAGCGGACCGCCGCCATGGGATCGGCCCCGGCCAGAATCTGGCCGGTCATCATCCCTGGCAAAAACACCAGCCCCACGGCCATCATGGAGTTGATCGAAGGGATCATGCCGGCGCGCATGGCCTGCCGCACGATGTCGCGGCTCGCTTCCTCCGGAGTCGCACCCAGGGAAAGCATCATCTCCACCTCGCCCCGGCGTCTGGACAGATCGCTCAACAGCCGCTCCAGGGCAATGGCGATGGCCGACATGGAATTGCCGATGACCATGCCTGCCAAAGGAATAAAGTACTGCGGCCGCCACCAGGGCTCTGCCCGGACAACCACCGCCGTCACCAGATACGCCACCAGAAAAAACGAGACAAACATGCTCACCGACAACGGGATGAGGAAGGGTATCCGCCGCTCCTTGACCCGCCCGTGCACCACCTGGGCCGCGGCCGCAGTCATCACCACGAACACGCCGATGGTGACCCAGGCGATATCCATCCGAAAGATGAACTGGAGCACGTAGCCCATGAGCAGCAGCTGGGCAAACGTGCGCACGGTACCAATGGCCAGATCGCGCACCAGCCCCAGGCTCCAGATCAGCGAGGCGCCCTGCGCCGCCAGCACAAACACCAGTCCGACAGCGAGCTGCCACGGCCCTATGTCCACAGCCTGTCCCGTCATCCACCACCTCCCGTACTCTTTCCCCCGGATACCATGCACAACGGCCTTGACGCTATCGCAAAAAAAATATTTGTGGGACGCCCTGATCGGTCCAGGGGGCTAAGCCCCCTGGCGGGTGCCCGAGAACAGAGCTTTCGGCAAAGTCCACGGCGTCCCGATAGGTGTAACTATTTACACGACAATGCTTGTCAGCTGACATGCTCTGTGCTTATCTGCCGGGACACACGAATCTGTGGCGGGCAGGACGCCCGCCGCCATGGAGGAGAACCGTTTCAATGCCCAACCCTATTCGCACTTCCGCACTCGGCCGGCGCGTCGCCCGCATGCGCCGCGACACCATCTGGTACACTGCCAAAGGATTTTACGACGACACTGACGATCCCCTGGTCTGCCCCTCCAGCAAAGACGTGGAACGCATGGAGAAACGCCGCGAAGACGAGGCGGAGAAGCCCCCGAAGTCCTGACCGGATCGCCACACAAAGACCGGCGCCCTTCCCGACCAAACAGGTGCGCCGGCACACGGAAGTATCAGGCACTTGACGTAACCGCACGGCACGATTAGGTGTTTCTGGACCTGTTGACACCGTACACCGCGAGGCAGCCATGCGTTACGTGAAGATCGCCTGTCAGGTCTTCCTTCTGCTCTTCCTGGTCTCTTCCTTTCTTGGGGAAGGCTTGCCCGCGGCTTCTGACATCGATCCGCGCATCTTTGCGCCGCCTGTGCAGGAGCGTGTCCAGATGGCGCCCTTCACCGTGCGCAGCGAGGATGTGGACTACACCATAACCCCGCTCTACTCCTACGATCTGCACGGCCTTGTGGTGTCCTGCCACGATTCGGACGGCCTTTTCGACTACTACCACAAGCTCTGGGGCGACACCCTGAACGTGAAGGACCTGTGCGTGCTCTGGGGCAGCAACGTGCAGTCCGATATCTACACGAAGCTCAACTACTCCAGCGGCTCGTACACCTGCTACGTCTCCACCCCGAACTCGGATATCTGGCGACGCTTCGACACGTCCGAGCTTTCCAACAACCATCTGCTCACCGACGATCCGGCCATTGCCGCGGCCCTGCGCGACACCGCCGTGGGCGACCAGGTGCGCATTCGCGGCTACCTGTCCCAGTACAGCCACGGCCAGGGGTTCGAGCGCGGCACCAGCATATCCCGCACGGACACGGGCAACGGCGCCTGCGAGACCATCTTCATCACGGGGTACGACGTGCTCTCCCGCTACGGCGTTCCTTGGCGCGCGATCCGTTCCGTGTCTTCCCTCGGATTCGCCGCCACCTTCCTTATTCTGGCGGGCTGGTTTGTGTATGGCTTATTCCGGCCGGAATCTCTGGCTGATGTGGACAAATTTGTGGAACGGGCCGCCAAGCGGGCGGAAAAGGGAGATATGCGTGGTGCGCTGGCCCTGCTGAACAAGGCCGTTGACCGAAACCCCGACCGCAGCGATATCTTCACGGCCCGAGCCGCCGTGCACAGCGCGCTTGGCGACTATCACGCAGCGGACATGGACACCGCCAGGGCGACTGCCCTGGACGAGCCGCAACCGTTGACGCAGCGGCCGTCCCCCATGCGGCACGATCCCTCGGCCGCGCAACCCCCATCCATTGATGACGAGCCGTCCCAATCCTGGGGTCCGGCCGCCCCGCCACCACCGCCCCGGCGCCATACTGCACAACGACCCGCGCAAAAAGCACCGCGCCAGGCCGATCAGGCAGGCTTTCGCCCTCCCTGGCTGGACGGCGACGAGAGCTGACCCCGCTCCCCGTCGCAAATCCCCTCACAGAAGGTCGGACGAACTCTTTCCATCCGGCGCGCCGCGTCAGGCATATGCCTTCCTGCCCCCGCGAGTAGCGCAGTCCGAGTCGCAGCGCTCCGCCTCGGCGCGTTGCGCGGCCAACCACGCCTCAATATCCCGCGGCATCACGCGCCATACACCATCAAGCTTGAACGCCGGGAAATCCCGCTCGCGTATCCATTTATACACGGTCTTCTTGGAACAGCCCATTTCCTGGGCCATGTTCTCCAAACCGGCTATGACGATCTTGCTCATCACGACTCCTTGCAGGCAATGGAAGGTATCGCGCCCGTTGACGTGGGCTCACAATTTTTGTATCGAAAAAGAGAAAGCTGTGTCAACACGTCTCCAATAAGAAACACAATGCTTGACCGCCAACAATCGAGGATTCCATGAAAATGTACGACAAGGTTATTTCGTGGCTGAACCGGGAAGCGGAATCCGCCGGCAGTCCGGCCCGGCTTGCCGAGCAGCTGGGTGCGGCCAGGTCCACGTTCTACAAGGCCCTGCGCGGGGATTCACGCCCGGCCGAAGCCATCTTCGACTGGATGGAGCAGCTCGGCGCGACCATCCACCTGCCTGACGAGGCGGGCGACGACACCATCCGCGAGGTCTGCTTTGTGGAGGCGGAGAGGGTCAACGCGAAGGAGGCCCCGCCGCCGGACAGCGAGCGTTACATGGCCGTCCCCCTGGTGGGCCAGGCCGGCGCCGGTCCGGGCATGATGGGGCCGGCCGAGATCTATAGCTGGATTCTCGTCTACCGCTACCACCGCTCCGTGCTTAACCGCTCCAACCTCCTGGCTGTGGAGGTGGGCGAGAACCAGCGTTCCATGGCGCCCACCCTCAACCCGCTGGACATCATCCTTCTGGACCGCAACGACATCTACGCGGAACCGGCCCCGCCCGGGAACATCTTCCTGGTTCAGGAGCCCGGCCCGGACTACGCCAAGTCGGTCAAACGCGTCGTCTTCGAGCGCAAGAAACACGGCCTGAACATTGTCTTCTACTCGGACAACGCTGTGGAGTATCCGCCCCGCACCTTTGACTTCGAGGCCGAGTACGGCGGCGATATCACCAAGGCCCTCATCGGCCGCGTGGTCTGGGCCTGGTCGGACATGACACGCAAGTAATAGCTTGGAATAAATCTTATTCGCTGTCCTAAAAGAAAAAGCCCCCACGACCGGACCACCCGGCCGCAGAGGCTTTTCCCCAAGGATGCACCAGTTCTGATCGACACGCCGTGTCTTCTCTTTAGGGTGGCCTCCGCATTTTTTAAATGCGCCATCCTATTCTTCAGTCATATCTGCGTTCCGATAGCTCTTTCCCAGAAATATACATCCTGCATCCACTGCCTGCCTGTCCCGTGGATCGCTCGGCATCAGGGGCCGCCAGGTTCGGCAGACGTTTGCCCTTCCGGTTTCGGGAGCCCTGTTTCCTCCTGAAAAACAGCCGCCCGTTAGTTTAGCATTGTTCCTGGAATCGGTTGGAAAACAAAAAAAGGCAAATATTTTCCAAAATTTGCCCATAGAGCGCAAGCATCTGAAATATAAGTGTTTCAGTTGACATAAGTTGTATAGATAAAATATATAGGTTTTACTTTTACAATACTTCGCATCAGCGAAAAGACATTGAGGGGGCCTCATGAATGCGATCGTTTTGGAGCTTTACGAACTGTCTGACGCCATGGCCTTTATGGAAGGGTGCACTGAAGGCCAGATGCAATATGAACCGCGGTATTCCACCGGAAATTCATACATTCTCGGCCTGCTGGGACGTCGAGTCGCCGAGTTGGCCGCGCTCCTGGAACAGGAATCGAATGAACACACCGCCGCCGGACAGGGTGCGAAACACCGTCCCTGAATCCTGCATCGCATATGAGATGTTATGTGCAAATGTGTCTCATAATAGAGACAGGATCATGCAACCGTTGAGGCCATCCCGACTCCGCCTCGATTCTCTCGAAGGATTCGTGGAGCGGCGCATCGGCAATGCAGCAAGCGCCCGGTGGGTTGAGGCGCAATCAGTGCCGGAATGTGAGCTCGACGAGGGCGAGAGGGATGACCCGCTGGCGCGTCTGGCCAGGACGCTGCCGCTCTGCCGGGAGCGCGACCATTTCCCGGCGCCGCAGCGCGGACGATGGGACGATATTGAATAACTCAGGGATGATGTTTGCCACGTGGCACAAAAAGCAAACACGGCGAGTACAGCTCGTCTGCAACCCGGCTGCGAAAGCGGCGACCGGATCTTCAGGAGATTTTCATGAATGATTTGCCTGTGAAGAAAGTTTGCGCACAGTGCGGCGAGCCCTTTTACATCATGCCATCGCGCGCTTCCAAAACGCCGGGCACCGGGACGCTGTGCCGGCACTGCCGTATGGCGGCTCTGGACGCGGCAACACCCACCGGACCGGCCCAGACCCGATACCCCCGGCCTGCTTCCGACCGCGCGGCCGGTCCGGCTCGTGGCGGGCCTCGCCTCTATCCCTGCCGGATTTGCGGCGCCATGAGCGTAAACCGCTTCTACTGCCCGGAGCACCACCAGCAGATCTCCATGGAAAACAGTCCCTTTGCCGAGGACTTCAGCTTCGGCAGCGAGGAAGGCGTGGCCGCCCGCGCCGCGTTCATGGAGCGCGCAGAGCCTGACAAGCCCGAGGCCTAACCTTGGTGGGGCAACCGCAGCGTGTTATATATGGTGTGTGTTGCCAACCTGCCGCCACAGGGGGAGCCCATGCCACCGAATCCTTTGCATCAGCAGCCAGCCGTCGCCTGTGCCCAGGCGCAGGTGACGAAACGGTCAGCCCCGGCCCGCACCGCTGCGTGTATTCTCGCGCTCGCGTTCCTGGTCCTCACCATTTTTCCCGTGCAAGCCGGAGCGCAGAAGGCCACGCCGGTCGAGCTCTGGCAGGCCCTGGCCGACGGCGGCTGCAACGTGCTGATGCGCCACGCCCAGGCTCCGGGCGTGGGCGATCCAGACAACTTCACCCTGGGCGACTGCTCCACCCAGCGCCTGCTCTCGGCAGAGGGCCGGCAGCAGGCCGCCCGCATTGGCGAAGCCTTCCGCCAGCGCGAGATCCCCATCGGCCGCATCTGCGCCAGCCAGTGGTGCCGCACCATGGAGACGGCCGCGCTGCTCGATCTGGGCCCAGTGGAGCCCCTGCCCGTGCTCAACTCCTTTGACACCCCGGAGACGGCCGAAAGCCAGACACAGGCGCTGGCGGACGTGGTGAGCACCCCGCCCGAGCGCGGCAACACCCTCTTTGTCACGCACCAGGCCAACATCCAGGCGCTTACCGGCGTTGCGCTGCAGGAGGGCGAGGTCCTTGTGCTCGCGCCCCGCGACGGCGGGTTCGCCATCCTTGGCGCCATGCCGCCAGCGCCGTAGCCGTTCCGGCCAGCCAGGCCGGGCTCGTCTCCCTCGATCCCACACGATGCCGCGATGTTGCGCCCGCTCCAGCGCGCATATTCTCTTGACATGGGAAGGACATACTCTACGATGCCGCTGCAAAGAGTCCGACCATGCGACAATCCCCCTTCCTCCTGCGGCTGGAGCTCCTGATTGGCTCGCTCGCCATCCTGATCCTGGCGCAGGCGTTCAACGGCGGCCTTTCCCTGGCCTCGCTGGACACTCTCTACACCCGTTCCATCGTCTCCGGTGCCCGCGTGGTGGGCAACGATCTCGTGCTCAAGCTGGAAGGCGCGGTGCGCTTCGGCAAGTCCATCGAGTCCTTCTATGGCATGCCCAAGGTGCTGGCTGGAGTTCACAAGGACATGCCCGAGCTTTCCGGCGTGTACGTCGCAATGCCGGACGGCGCCGTAGTCCACAGCCTGAACCCGGACCAGACCGGAACCACGCTGGCCGACCTTGCCGGCACGGACGCGGCCCACGCATTCAACGAGACCACCTCGGACGAGCCCGTGGTTCTCGCCCACGCGTCCCGGCACATCGTGCTCTTTCCCATCCGCGGACCGGACAAGAGCCTGGCCGGCATGCTGGCCCTGGCCTTTCCCGACGCAGTGGTGGACCAGCGCATCGAGCAAGGGCTGGTCACCAACCTGCGCATGCTCGCCATCTCCACTGGAGCAGCCGCATTGCTCCTGGCCCTCGGCCTGTTCAGCTTCCTGCGTATCCGGCCGGACGGCTCCTTTTCCAGGGTCCGGCTCTACGTTGTCCTGCTCGTGGCCCTGGGCGGCGCACAAATTTTCTATTCCGCCAGCAACATTACCTTTTTCCGTGAGCAATACTTAGATATCTCCCACACCGCGGCCAAAAAGCTCACCGCCCTGGTGGAGCGAGACATCGAGGGCCTGCTGGACAAGGGCGTCGCCATCGACAAGCTGCGGCGCATCGAGACCTCCCTGTCGCACATTGTCCACGCCACGCCCGAGGTCCGGGACATCGCCGTGCTTGGCATCGACAGCCGGGTGCTCAACCTGGCTGACGGCGACGGCGCAGTGACCGATCCGCAACGCCTGGCCGCGGCCACACAGGTGGAACGCGGCTACGCCGTCACCCTGCCTCTGGAGCGCCAGGACAAGGGTGGCGAGGTCTCCGAGGGCTTCATCCAGGTGCGCCTGTCCAAGGCGGCCATTGCCGCCGCCATCCGCGAGATCATCCTGGACGCCGCCACCGTGGCGGTCATCGCCATCCTCTTTCTGGTGGAGATGTCTATCCTCTTCATGATCTACGCGCACAAGGCCGCGGCGCGGCGGCCGGCGGCAAGCAACGCCTCGGAAGCGACCGGCGGCCCCAGCTTGTACGGCGTGATCCGGCCCGTGGCCTTCCTCTTCCTCTTCGCCATCGACATGAGCCTGTCCTTCATCCCCCTGCGCATGGAGGAGCTCTACGCGCCCATGCTCGGTCTCTCCAAGGACATCATCCTGGGCCTGCCGATCTCCGTGGAGATGGGCGCGGCCGGCCTTGTGGTGGCCCTGTCGGGCCCGTGGATCGACAAGCGCGGCTGGCTGGAACCCTTTGTGACCGGGCTTGTGCTCTGCGCCGTGGGCTACTTCTTCTCCGGCGCAGCCGGCACGGCCGTGCAGTTCATTGCGGCGCGCGGCTTTGTGGGCCTGGGCTACGGCCTCGGGCTCATGGCCACCCAGGGATTTGTCATCGCCAACACCGGACCGGAGGAAAAGGCCCGCGGCATCACCCACATGTTCGCCGGGGTCTACGCCGGCAGCCTGTGCGGCGGCGCGGCCGGAGCCATGCTGGCCCAACGCCTGGGATACGGTCCGGTGTTCTACGTGGCCTCGGCCATCCTTGTGCTCGTGGTCCTTTGCGCCGTGCTCTTCCTGCGCGGCTCGGCCCGCTCCAAAGCGCCGGCGAATCAGCCACAACCGGCCCCGGCCCAGCCTGAGCGCTTGCCGAATCATCAGGATCGGCCAGCCCTGTCCCTGCGCGGGCTGCTGCGCTTCATGACCAACCGCGACGTCTTTGCCCTGGCCATGCTCAGCATCTTGCCCTCGGCCCTGGTGCTCATCGGCTTCCTCAACTACCTCCTGCCCATCTACCTCAAGCGCACCGGCGCGACCCAGTCAGACATCGGCCGCATCCTGATGATCTACGGCGTCTGCCTCATCTACGTGGCCCCGTTCATCGGCCGGCTTGTGGACGAGTCCAACAGGAAGCGGCTCTACATCACGCTGTCCGGCATCATCGGCGCGGCCGGCATGCTGGTCTACTATGTCTGGGGGGGCCTGCCGGCAGCAGCCGCGGCCGTGCTTCTGCTCGGCGTTTCGGCCAGCTTCGGCTTTGCCTCGCAAAACGCCTACGCGCTGAACCTGCGCATCACGCGCGAGCTGGGCGAGTCCACGGCCATCGGCCTGACCAACGCCGTGGAGCGACTGGGCCAGGTGCTGGGGCCGCTCATGTTCGGCTGGGTCATTGCCGTAGCCGGCCTGCAGCACGGAGTCACCTTCACCGGCGTCGGCTACCTCGCGCTCACCATCCTGTTCATCGTGATCGCCCGCGAGACCCGCACCATGAGCCGCGTCTCGGCATCGGAGTAAGGCCGTGTCCGCCGCACCGGAGCTCGTCACGGCCACCCTGGCCCGGCTGCCGGGCCTGACCGCAGCCCTTACGCAGTGCGGCGACACGACCCTGGCGGAGTACTCCCGCGATTTCTTTCCGAAACCAACGGCCTCGGCCATCGAGCCCCTGGATGATTTTCTCGATGCGGCAGAGCGCATCGCCGCGCCGCTTCTGGGTCAGGACGTCGCATGCGCCCTGCGCGAGCAGCTGGAGCGTTCCCCCAGCGCGCTGACCGCCAACCACCACGGCCTGGACACTCTGCACCAGTCCGTGCACTCCACCATCGCCTTTGCCCTGCCCGCGCTGCTGGGCCGCAGCGACGGCCCGCGCGTGCTGCCTGTGCTGGCGTGCTCCGGCGTGCCCCAGGGCAGCGTCACCTTTCCGCGCGGCATGGTGCTGGCCAAAAAGCCTGACCTTTTGGACGACGCCAACCCGGCCAAGGTGCGCATCCCCTTTTTCCCGCACGCACTGCGCACCTGCGCGGCAGGCGCAGCCCCGGCACTGAACAAGGAACGCTTCAACACTGCGTTGAAGTACTGTGAAAGGCTGATGCGTGAAAGCGTGCTCACCCATTCACAATATGGATTTTTGCGGGATTTCATCACCCAGGAGTGCCTGCGCAAGGACGTCCTGGCCCAGCCCACGTTCTCGGACCAGGCTGTGCTGCTCAACGCCCGGCTTTGGCCGCGGCTCTTTGCGCCGGAAATCCGTGGGCAGGCCCCGGCCCTGGCCTACCTGGACATGGAGCGCGTGGTCGCCGCGGTGCTGGGGCGGGACCTGCGGCGGGATTCCCTGGTGGCGGCGCTGCTCTTCGACCCTGGCGTGCGTGAATCATTGCTGCACGCCCTGGACGGCGCTATCGGCTGCTGGAACTGCGAGCGGCTGGAACGGCTATGCACCCTGCCCGAGGGACGGACTATCCAACACGGCGACCTGCGCGGGACCGGCACCATGTTTTTCTGGGCCGTGGATGCAGGCGGCCGGCACCTGCCCATGCGCATCGAAGACGGCTCTGCGAAACCCGGTGCGCCGGTCCTGGCCGCGCGAACCATGGACGGCGGCCGCATCGAGGTGGCGCTGACGCCGGAGCCCATTCTGCACGCCCTGGCCGAGGGGCGCATCAGCCCCAGCCTGTTCACCAGCTACACCACCCTGGCCATGGCCCGCGGGGTGCGCTGCTGGGGCGGCGTGTACCAGGCCGCCTACCTGCGCGAGATGCAGCGCGGCGTGGCTCAGGCGCTTCGAATGTCAGGAAGTGACGATGCCGCCTCGCGCGTCTCCGAGGCACCGTGCGGCTGTTTTCTGGCCGGGCTGATCACGGTGTTCAGCGAGTTTCCGGATAAGGAACCACGTGGCGAGCTACGCGAGGTGCCAAGCACTGAGCCAGGCAATGAACCACGCGACGATAAACCAGGCGACGGGCCTCGCAATGAAAAACCTCGTGATGAGCCGCGCGCCGGGTATATCGCCCCGGCCTGCGCCCCGGACATTGCCGCTGCCGGCGGCCTCACTGCCGCGCAGATCGAGCAGATGTCCCACCTGACCATGGCCCAGGCCTGCACCGCCGGCCTGCTCCAGACCTACGAAGAGATCACTTCTGCGTCCGAGCGGAAGGCGGGGTGGTATGGCGAGATGTGTGGATATGCTCTTGAAATCTTGGATGATCCTTTGAAGACTATTTGAACTGAGATGGATATAACCTGACACCTGGGCCACCAAAAGGTTGTGGTCATGCCGTCCCTGGCTGGGTATCGATGGAGTTGCGAAGCTTCACGAACCCTTTCGAGGAGAACGCCATGACCACGAAACGCAAAGTAGCACGAAGGAAGATGAGTCTGCTAGAGCTGGCCACTGAATTGGGCAACGTCAGCAAAGCGTGCAAAATCATGGGCTATTCCAGGCAGCAGTTCTACGAGATCCGGCGCAACTACCAGACCTTCGGCGCCGAAGGTCTATTGGACCGCCTGCCCGGGCCGCGAGGCCCGCACCCCAACCGCGTCGACGAGGCTGTCGAGCAGGCCATTCTCGACTACTGCTTGGCTCACCCCACGCACGGACCGCTCCGCGTCGCCCAACAGCTTGTCCTGCAAGGCGTCCAGGTCAGCTCCGGCGGTGTCCGCGGCGTCTGGAGCCGGCACGGCTTGCTCACACGCCACGAGCGGTTGCTGCGGCTGGAGAAGAGCGTGCGAGAGCAGCGTTTGGAGCTCTCGGACGAACAAATCCGCGTCCTGGAGCGCTTCAGTCCCGAGTTTCGCGACCGGCACATCGAGACGCGTCACACCGGCGATCTTGTGGCCGTGGACACCTTCTTCGTGGGCACGCTCAAGGGCGTTGGACGCGTGTATTTGCAGTCGGTTATCGACTGCCACAGCCGCTATGCCTGGGGCCGACTCTACACCACCAAGTTGCCGGTTACCGCGGTTCACGTGCTCAATGAGGACGTGCTGCCGTTCTTCGAGGAGCACATCGCGCGCATTTCGACGATTCTCTCGGACAACGGTCGCGAGTTCTGCGGTCGCCCGGACAAGCATCCGTACGAATTGTTCTTGCAATTAGAAGGGATTGAGCACCGGACAACGCAGGTTCGCCGGCCGCAGAGCAACGGCTTTGTGGAGCGGTTGCATCGGACATTGCTCGACGAGCATTTCCGCATCAAGGGCCGCGAGAAGTGGTACGAATCGGTGGAGGAAATGCAAGAGGATCTGGACAGTTACCTGAACCACTACAACCGGGAACGCACCCATCAGGGCCGCGGCATGGACGGCCGAGTGCCCTACCAGGCGTTCCTGGATGGCATCGTAACCGACGAGGCAGAGGTAGAAAAAGAAGAAGCAGCGTAGCCATCACCCCGCCAGGGGCGGAGTGTCAGGTGAATACTATCTCTGTACAGACTATTTCTAAGTAATGCGACTAAGTCTATTGGATTTTATCTCGTTTTTGCAGATTATGCCTTGCACAAAGCAATTGAATATTTTCCGCTTTTAACGATGTTCCACCTTTCGAGAATGGGACAATATGATCGAAATGTAGTTCATCTGTTGCACCACATACTGCACATTTTCCTCCATCCCTTTTCCACACTTCTAGTTTCACTTGTGTTGGGATGATTCGACTCCTCTCAACTTGAACAAGCTCTGTATTATTCTCGTGACTATGTGTTCCTTCTTCCATAACCCGAAGCTTAAATTTATACACATTCCGAATTTCATCGAATTCCATCCATGAGTCAACCAACTTGAATAATCCGTTATCTGACCAAATACCTTGTTTTATTTTTTCATAGACTTGGACAATTCTTGGCGTCTGTTCATTCTTTTTATATTCTTGAGCCGCTAAATGAAACTTCCCGTTTTCTGTGAGTCTTCCAGAACTTACCTCTCCTTCTTGATCTATTACTTTAGGATCAATTCCTTTACCCTTTGGGACATCATGACCTTCATAAATTAATACTGCCCCATTTTCTTTAATCTCATCCCTATATGGTGAATTTTTCCTTACCGACATCAATATGACAGAATATTGATTGTTTGCATTAAAATTCATTCCACGTTGCAGGCTCACACCTTCACGCTTGCACATATCCAGATACGAAATAATATTACCCCTCATTGTCCCGTCCTATACATCAGATATTACAAACTTATTGGCTGAAAAAGCTATAGCATGCACGCTGACACAACAAAAGATCTACGCTCAACTCGCAACTCGTTGAAATTTCTTAAAGACAATAAGGTCGTTGTAGCCATGATTTAGCTATCCCCTCCTCCCCCTCCAACAAGACAGCCAAACTTGTAAGTTTAACTTGCAAGTCTGCCTGTCTTGTTCCATAGCTTTTACCCATGACACAACAGCCACTCGACAGCTCTGTGCGTGAGTTCGGCCAGGCCATGCGGCAGCTGGTGCGACGCATTCGCGCGGCCGGCGCTTCGCACGAGCTCAGCTGGACCCAGGTCGTCGTTATCGGACGCCTGTTCAAGGAAGGGCCTGCGACCATTGCCGATCTGGCGCGCGACGAAGGCATGAAACCCCAGTCCATGCGGACCCTCATCGCAGGGCTCGAATCCATGGGGATTGTCGAGCGCTTGCCGCACCCCACCGATGGCCGGAGCGTACATATCGCCCTCACCCAGAAAGGCGTCGCCATCCGGACCAGCGCCCGGGACGCCAGACGGACATGGCTGGCGCACGCCATTGCCCAGCTCGATGCAGAGGAACAGGACACCCTGTTTGCCGCCACCGAGATCATCAAGCGCCTCAGCACATTATGACCACACACTCCCGCTGCGCCGACGATCGCACGACCTCGTTCGGCAGCTCTTTTTCGCACATGTGGCGGGCCTTGCGGCACCGCAACTTCAAGCTCTTTGTCGCCGGGCAGGGTATCTCGCTCATCGGCAACTGGATGACGCGGCTGGCCACGGCCTGGCTCGTCTACCACCTGACCCACTCCGCGGTGCTGCTCGGCATCACCGGGTTTGCCGGGCAGATCCTCACGTTTTTGCTGGCGCCGTTCGCAGGCGTCTGGATCGAGGGCCTGGACCGTCGCAAGCTGCTGATCTGCACCCAAGCCGCCGCCGCGGTGCAGTCCCTGATCCTGGCCGGGCTCACGCTGTCGGGCAGCATCACGTTCACAGAGGTCATCCTGCTCACCACGTTTCAAGGCTTGATCAACGCGTTCGACATGCCAGGACGCCAGGCCTTTCTCGTGGAGATGCTCGGGGACCGCAACGACCTGGACAACGCCATCGCCATCAACTCCTCCATGGTGAACGGCGCACGGCTGATCGGCCCGGCCATCGCCGGCGTGGTCATCGGCATTGTCGGCGAAGGCTGGTGCTTCCTGATCGACGGCGTCAGCTACTTCGCCGTAATCGCGTCCCTGCTGATGATGCGCATCACGGTCCAGAACACGCAGCGCAACAAGGCGCGCATGATCGACCAGCTGCGCGAGGGCTGGGACTACGTCCGCACATTCATCCCCATCCGCACCATCCTGCTGCTCTTCGCGCTCGTCAGCCTGGTGGGCTACCCCTACACCGTGCTGATGCCGATCTTTGCCGCCAAGGTGCTGCACGGCGGCGCCGACACCCTGGGCTGGCTGACCGGCTCCATGGGAGTCGGCGCGCTGATCTCGGCGCTATCCCTCATGTTCCGCCGATCGGTTGTCGGGCTGACACGCATGCTCCAGATCGCTTCGGCCCTGTTCGGGTGTGCGCTGATTCTCTTCGGCCTCTCCGATAAGTTGTGGCTGTCGCTGCTCCTGATGCCCCTTGTCGGGTTCGGCATGACGCAGGTCCTGGCCATCAGCAACACCATCATCCAAACGCTTGTGCCGGACGATAAACGCGCCCGCGTCATGAGCTACTACACCATGATGTTCTTCGGCATGATGCCGTTCGGCAGCCTGCTGGAGGGCGCGCTGGCCCACCGGATAGGAGCGCCTCACACCGTTATCCTCAGCGGCTCCATCTGCCTCCTCGGCACGGTCTGGTTCACGCGCCAACTGCCCAGAGTGCGCGCAGTGATGCGGCCGATCTATCAGGAGATGGGCCTGCTGCCCGCCCTCGACACGGACCTGCTGGTGGACAAGCGCGACAAGCCGATCTGACGGTATTCCCAAGATACATAAGCAAAACACTATTACAAGATATGACATAATAGGGGTTTGTGATCATCCCGCCACTGCCCCTCACAAAGCCCGGCCCCACGACCCCACTGCCGCGCCAATCGAGCAGATCTCCGGCCTGACCACGACCAGGCCAACACCGCCGGCCCGCCCGAACCGACACGGCGATGACCCCTGTGTTCAAGCGCACAAAGGGGTGGTCTGGGAAGATGATGGGGTATATGGTGTCGCTCTGTTCCGGCCTCTTATTTCTTGAGAGGCTGCTTCATACCTACGTTCAGACGCAACGGGTTTGCGCCGCGACATCGCCTGTGGCGTGCAGCTCATTGTAACGCTCGAATGCGCCAGGCCCGGGAGTCCGTTGCCCTGGCGCTGTGCGCATTCCTCAAACAAGGAGACATTTTCGTGTTACGCATTCTCATTCCCATGTTGGTCCTGCTCCTGATTGCCGCGCCGGCCATAGCCTGCACGGATTTTGTGCTGCAGGCCAAAGACGGCGCCATCATCAACGGCCGCTCCATGGACTTTGCCGTCAACGACCAGGCCCAGGTAACCGTGTATCCCCAGGGCAAGGAGTGGACCTCCGAGGCGCCCGGAAAGGCGAAGAGGTTCCAGTGGACGCAACGCTACGGTTTTCTGGGATTCTCCGTCCTCGGGCAAAGTGTTTCCACTGACGGCATGAACGAAAAAGGCCTTTCGGCCAAGGTTCTCTGGCTCCCGTCCGTGGGGTATCAAACTGTGCCCAAAGGCCAGGAGGAACGCGCCCTGGACATCGGCCTGGTGCCGGATTGGATTCTCGGCAGCTTCAGCACCGTGGCCGAGGTCAAGAAAGCCCTGCCCGAGGTGATAGTCTGGGGAAAAAGCCTGCCCGGTCTGGACAGCGTGCCGGTGCTGCATCTTGCCGTGCACGACGCTGACGGAAACAGCATGGTGGCGGAATGGATCGACGGCAAGCTGAACATCTACGACAACCCGCTGGGCGTTATGACCAACGAGCCGCCGCTGCCCATGCAGTGGGCCAACCTCCGCAACTACGTGAACCTTTCGCCGTGGATGCAGAAGGACCTGCAGCTGGACGGCGTGGCGATTGCCGGCACGGGCAACGGCTCCGGCCTGCTCGGCCTGCCGGGCGACTGCACCCCGCCCTCCCGTTTCGTGCGCACCGCCGTGCTCAAGAAGTTCGCTTACCAGCCGGAAAAGGCCGAGGACGCCGTGATCTTCGCCCGGCACCTGCTGAATCAGGTGGACGTGATGCCGGGGGTCAGCCGCGAGAAAAGCCAGCAAGGTGAGATGGCCGACTACACGCAGTGGATCGCCATCGAGGACCTGACCAACCGCGTGCTCTACTTTGCCGATTACAACGACCAGACTCTGCGGTCCATCGACCTCAAGGCGCTGGACTTCACCCGCTCGGATTACGCGCCCATTCCCGTGGCCAAAACCACTGGCAACGCCATCCTGGACGTGACGCCGCGCTAGACACACGCGACTCTGAGCTCGCGGCCTCGGCCGCCTGCGCAATACGCTCCAAAAACAAAGGGGATGGCCAATCGACCATCCCCTTTCTCTTTGGTTGTGTAGAGCAGTGCGCGCTGTTGCGCTGTCCGCCCTGCCCTAGAATGCGTACTGCAGGCGCAGGCTGCCGGACAGGGAGTCGTGGTCCGGCCGGAAAAGCTCCACGCTGGTCCGCGCCACGATGCTGAACCGGTCGGTCACGGCCCATGTGAGCCCCGCGTCCAGCAGGCCGGAATGGTAGCGCTGGTCGGCCAGCTGCGCCGAGTACCTGCCCCCGGCGTAGCCGATGAAGGACGAGGTGATGCTGCGGCCGCCGTCCAGCCACTCGGCGTTCCAGACCATGCGCAGCTCCGGCGTGATATCGCCGTACTCGCTCTCGAAGGTCCGGGTGATGCGCGCGCCCAGCTCCGTATTCAAAGACTGCGAGTTCCGCGCGCGGATGTGCTGGCCCAGCAGGCCGGCGTCCTTTTCCTCGAAGCTGTCCTCGTGCAGGTTGCTCCAGGCCAGGGAGCCGACCGGGCCGAAGGTGAAGCCGCCGGCGTGGAAGTCGTAGCCGCCGCCGAGGGCGAAAGTCAGGTTGGTGCCATTCCATCGGGCGTCGGCCGAGCGCGGCATGCCCGGCAGCACCAGATCCTTGTTGGAGCGAAAGCTGTCAAAGCCCAGGCGGGCCATGGCATCCATATAGAAATCGTCTGTCTGATAGCCAATCAAAGCTGCCACGGACCACTCCACCACGCTGCCATCGCCGTCGCCCGGGCCGTCCTCCTGCAGGCTCTGGGAGAAGAAGCCCGGCGCGATGCCCAGGGTCCAGTTCTCGGTCGGGTGGTAGAGGAACCCGGCGGCAAGGCCCCAGGTCATGGCGTCGTAGCCTACGCGGTCGCTGCTGGAACCCTGGTTGGCGTGCATGCCGAATGGCTCCAGGAACACGGTGAGCTCGGGCGTGGTCGCGCCCGCCTCGTCCGCGGCCAGCCCCGTGCTTTGTGGGGCATCGCTGGTGCCGCCGCCCTGGTTCAGGTCGCCGATGTAGGTGCGGCCCGGGGCCACGCCGCCGCTGCGCAGGCCGGCGCGCTGGGCCGCGGTCAGGGCCCGGCCGCCTTCCAGGGCGCTCTGGCTGAAGGCGCCGTAGGACTCGGCCGAGAGCGACTCCATGGCGTAGCTGATTTCGGCTCCGGAGGAGAAGTCCAGCCCGGCCAGCATCTCGGCCATCTCGCCCGTGGCATCGCCCGCTGCCGAGGTCAGCAACTGGGCCAGCCCCATGGTGCGTTCGCCCAGGGCAAAGGCCGTGTACGGCGTCGAGCGATAGGTGCTCACGCTGAGGACGCCACCGGCTTGCGTGCTCTGGAAGGTGAGTGTCGGCGAGCTGGAAAGTATGGAGGTGGAACGGAACCCGCCGTTGATACCGCCGTCCGCGGTAAGCACGGTCCAGCTCGTGCCGCCGCGGAACAGCGCACCAGCTTCGGGCACAAGAATAAGGGCGCCGTCGAGGTTCGCCGCGCCGGTCACGACGAGCTGGTCCTGGGTGTATGTGCCCAGCTCCATGAACAGCGCGCCGCCGGCGGTCTGGGTGTAGTCGCCATTGATGGTCAGGGTGCCGATAGAGCCGCCAGGGCTCACCGTGCCCGAGTTCACTACGTTGCCGGCCACGGTGCCGTAGCCACCCAGGGTGCCGCCGGCATGGACCGAGACCGGGCTGTTGATAACCGCGCCGGCTCCCACCTGCAGCGCCGCGTTGGACAGGATGTCCACGGCGTCGAAGTGTGTGGTTCCCGTGCCCTCGCCCCACTCCCAGCGCGTGGGAGCGGAGCCGTCGCCCACCACCAGATCTTCGATGTTCATGAACTGGTCCGTGGCGGTTCCGGAGCCAAGCAGGGTCAGGATGTCCGCGCCGCCGCCCAGGTCCACCATGCCGGTGATGGATGCGCCTGTGGCCAGGGTCAGGAGGTCGTCCGCGCCCCCGGTCTTCACGGCCCAGGCGTTGCCGCCTCCCGAGGTGTCCTCGGCGTACAGTGTGCCGGCCACATAGAGGTTCGTCGCACCGTCTGCTTCTATGGCCGATGCGTAGCTACCGCCAACTGCCGAGACCATGCCTGTGATCTTCGCGGGCGTGGCTGAATCGCCGCCGTTGAGGAGACCAAAGGATTTGATGCCAAAGGCCCTGTAATCTTCGCTCCTGGCGCTGACAGTGCCGGAGAGTGTGCCGATGTCGATGGAGCCTGAATCCGAATACAGCCCATAGGCATCGCTGTAGTTGCCTGAGCCCGTGGCGCTGACCGCGCCGGACAGTGTGCCGATGTCGATGGCACCGGAATCCGAATACAGCCCATAGGCATCGCTGTGGTCGCCTGAGCCCGTGGCGCTCACAGCCCCGGACAGCGTGGTTATGTCGATGTCGCCGTGCCTCGAATACAGCCCATAGGCGTACCAGTCGGTACTCGTAGCGCTGACTGATCCGGACAGCGTACCAATACTCAGGTCATTGCCTGTTTCCAGCCCATAGGCATACCAGTGGGTACTTGTGGCGCTCACCGTGCCGGACAGGGTACCAATACTCAGGTCACTGCCTGCTTCCAGTCCATAGGCGTCGGAGTCTGTACTCATAGCGCTGACCGTGCCGGACAGGGTATCTATGTTGATGTCACCTCCACCCGAATACAGCCCATAGGCGTTGTATCTGCCCGTGGCGCTGACTGATCCGGACAGCGTGCCGATGTCGATGCCGCCGTGCCTCGAATACAGCCCAAGAGCGTGGTATCCGCCCGTGGCGCTGACCGTGGCGCTGACCGTGCCGGACAGCGTATCTATGTTGATGTCACCTCCATCCGAATTCAGCCCAAAGGCGTTGCCGTTTGTACTCGTGGCGCTGACTGATCCGGACAGCGTGCCGATGTCGATGCCGCCGTGCCTCGAATACAGCCCATAGGCGGTGTCTCTGCCCATGGCGCTCACCGTGCCGGACAGGGTACCAATACTCAGGTCATCGCCTGCATCCAGCCCATAAGCTCGGCGGCTATCGCTCGAGGCGCTTACCGAACCGGACAGCGTGTCGATATCGATGGCGCTGGAATCCGAATACAGCCCATAAGCGTACCCGCTGGAACTCGCGGCGCTCACAGCCCCGGACAGCGTGTCGATATCGATGGCGCTGGAATCCGAATACAGCCCATAAGCGTACCCGCTGGAACTCGCGGCGCTCACAGCCCCGGACAGCGTGTCGATATCGATGTTGCCTGAATTCGAATACAGACCATGGGCTGAGCTTATGCTCGTGGCGCTCACAGCCCCGGACAGCGTGTCGATATCGATGTTGCCTGAATTCGAATACAGACCATAGGCGTAGCCGATGCCACCGGTACCCGTGGCGCTTACCGAGCCGGACAGCGTGCCGATGTCGATATCGCCAGAGCTCAAATGCAGACCAAAGACGTTGTAGCCTGCACTCGTGGCGTTCACGGCACCCGCGAGCGTGTCGATGTTAATGTCGCCTGAAGACGAAGACAGTCCAGAGGCTTGGCTTAAGCCGCCTGTGCTCGTGGCGCTCACAGCCCCGGACAGCGTGCTGATGTCGATGTCGCCGGAACCCGTATACAGCCCAGAGGCGTAGGAGTCTGTACTCGTGGCGTTCACGGCACCCGCGAGCGTGCCTATTTCGATGCTGGTACTGACAGACATGCCGTACGCGTTCGATGCCGCCGCCTGCGCGTTGATCGTGGTATTCTCGCCCAGGCTGTCGACCGTGTACCCGCCCGACGGGGTGTATATCCCGATTGCCGATGTACCACCTGTAGTCGACGCGCCAATCGTGAGCGGGGACGCTCCGCCGATATCCAGAACAGTGTTTGATACGACCTCAATGCCGTGTCCATTCGTCGCATCCACCAACTGGACTGAGTACCCGGAATTGTTGAGCAACGACACATTCTTATTGACCAGGAGGGAGGACGACACGGTGATGGTGGAATCGTAGCCAATGGCGAATGAAATGGTATCGCCCGAGCTCGCGTCCACCAGGGCTTGGCGAAAAGAGCCGGCGCCTGTATCGAACGGATTGGTCACGGTTATGGTCGCTGCAAGTGCCGAAGCAGAGCAGAGGTTCAACAACACGAGCGTCATACACATGCGACAAAGAAAACTTGTTCCGAGGCGCAATGCCTGTACAACCGGCGCACAACCCATGCACATTCCTCCTCAAAGGACGCATCCAAGAAACACTATATCGCAGAGAGGTTTTGAAACCGCCTGCCATGCAGACGCTCCGCGCAATCTCTTGTGTGAAACAACTATCCGACGAACGCTGATCCAGACGAACACGGGGTTCGCACGTATGGCCGTTGTGTGCGAATATGCCCTGTGGCAGACACCTGCCGGCTACGAACGGGAAAAATACTTAGCACATATATATTCACATGTCATTTTGAACGATACTGAATCCTCTATTCTCTGCCACTGTCCCCAGACCTGTTGCACATATTTGGTTGTATCGGCGCATATGACACACCACCCCATCACCCGAAACGGGACGAATAGGATCACGCAATGGCGCACGAAAGCAGTCGCCTGTTTTATCGGAAATCCAAAAACAAAGACGCGGACTATGCATTTTTGCATAGCCCGCGTTTTTTTGCTGGCGGAGAGGGAGGGATTTGAACCCTCGATACGGGGTTATCCGTATACTCGCTTAGCAGGCGAGCTCCTTCGGCCGACTCGGACACCTCTCCTTTTATGACCCACACGCCGGAACAGCTCGTTCCCGACGAATGGAGACAGATTCTATAGTGTCCACACCGTGGTTGTGTCAAGAAACAGCGTCCAATTTATCCGCATTTTATCCGGCAATGCGCGAGAATTCGAGGGCTCTGCCCTCGAGCACCCGCCAGGGACCAATGGTCCCTGGACCCAGCTCTGGGGTCCAGGGGAACAGTGTTCCCCTGGCAGGGAGACGGGGGGACAGAGTCCCCCAGCAACAACATGCTCAGCGCAGGCCGATGCGGTGGTACAGGGAGCGCCAGTCCACGTGCTGGCGGACAAGGTCGGCGAGGCGGTCCAGAGCCGGCTCGATGTCGTAAGGGGCTACAATTGTACGGATAGGCGCGAGGTTCTTACGCGTGCGAAGGGTATCGAGCCAGCGTCGGCGGAAGGCGTCGGCATCGAACACGCCGTGCAGGTAGGTGCCCCAGACGCGACCGCCGCGGGAGGCGTAGCCCAGGACGGCGCCGTCCTCGGTGCGGAAGGCGGTGTGCGCGGGGCCGGAGCTCTCGTGATCCGTCGAGGCCGAGTCATTTTCCAGCGCGGTGGCCCCGTGGTGGATCTCGTAGCCGGTCACGGGTTCTTCCGTGTCCAGGTGAACAGCGCTTTGCCGCACCAGGGTCTTGTCCCGGCCCATGGTTGTATGGACGGGCAGCAGCCCCAGCCCGCGGGCGCTGAGGCGGTCGGACTCCAGGCCGTGCGGATCGGCGATGGTTGCGCCGAGCATCTGGAAGCCGCCGCAGATGCCGACGATCTCCACGCCGCGTGCGGCGGCGGCCGTGACAGCCCCTGCCATGCCGGTGGCCTGGAGCCAGTCCAGATCGGCCAGGGTGTTTTTGGAGCCGGGCAGCAGGATGACGTCGGCGTCGGCCAGCTCGTCCGGCGTGCGGGCGCGGTAGATGGAGACGTCGGGCTCGCCGGCCAGGGCGTCGCCGTCGGTAAAGTTGGAGATATGGGGCAGGTCGGCCACGGCAATGGCGATGTCCGCGCATTTCCTGTCCGCAAATCGGGCGCAGGCCGGAGCCAGCCCGCTCTTGAAGCTCACGGAGTCCTCCTCGGGCAGGCCGAGGGCATCACTATGGGGGACAACGCCCAGCACGGTGCGGCCGGTGCGCTGCTGCATGAACTCGTACGCCGGGGTCAGCAGGGAGGCGTCGCCGCGGAACTTGTTGAGCACGTAGCCGGCCACCAGCTCGCGCTCCTCCGGCTCCAGCAGCTCCATGGTGCCCACCAGGGAGGCGAACACCCCGCCGCGGTCGATGTCCCCCACCAGAACCACAGCCGCGCCGGCGTACTGGGCCATGGCCATGTTCACGATGTCGTGGGCCTTGAGGTTGATCTCGGCCGGGCTGCCGGCCCCTTCCAGCACGATGACGTCGCTCTCCGCGGCCAGGGAGTCATAGGCCCGCTGCGCGGCCTGAAACGCCGTGGGTTTGTAGCGCACATATTCGCCCACGCGCATGGTGCCCACGGGTTTGCCCATCACGATCACCTGCGAGCCCACGTCGGACGAGGGCTTGAGCAGGACGGGATTCATGCGCACGTCCGGTTCCAGCCCGGCGGCCTGGGCCTGGGTCACCTGGGCGCGGCCCATCTCCAGACCATCGGCCGTCACAAAGGAGTTGAGCGACATGTTCTGCGCCTTGAACGGCGCTACGCGAAAGCCGTCCTGCCGGAGCATGCGGCAGAACGCCGCGGCCAGCACGGACTTGCCGGCGTTGGAGCAGGTTCCCTGAAACATGAGGGCCGGAGTTCCGCCCTGGTTCGTACGATTCTGATCCATGGCTGGACGTTGTACCGGCTTTGGGACTGATGAGCCAGCGCCGTCTGGGGATGCAAGGCGTTCACTCTTTGTACGCGCTTGGTTGACGCAAGGGCCGGCCGGGCGTAGATAAAAGAGAGAGGTTCATAAATCACAAGATGTTAGCCACAATAAACGCACGTGAATAACGTCATCCGCCTGCTCATCGTCGCCATGGACGAGGACGCCATGGCCGAGTACGCCCGCCTGGTCCGCAGCCTGGGTGCCGACTGCTTTGTGGCCCACGCCCAGGCGGACATCCTCAGCGTCCTGCGCGGCGCCCCCATCCAGGGCGTGGTGCTGGACCTGCCCTCCGTGGTGCGCATCAAGGGGGCGGACAAGCAGCGGGTCTTCGAGCTGCTCGGCATATACCCCATCATCCGCATGCGCTACAGCCGCAAAGACGGCGCGGTCCTTGTTCCGGGGCCGGAGCCCGACCCGGTCGCCGCGCTCCGGGCGTTCCTGAATGGACCATGCCGCTCGTTCACGCCGCGGCCCATCCGCCGGATGGAGCGCATCGCGCTCAACTACAACGTTATCCTGACCAGCAATCAGGCGCCGCAAGGGGAACGCGCCGTGTTGGCCAACTACACCCCCTACGGCTGTTTCGTGGTCACAGCCACGGCCCTCGCGCCTGGTGCGCGGGTCAGCGTGATCTTTCCGGACGCCTGCGGCTGCGGCAGCCATCTGCGCGTGGCCGCGCGGGTGGTCCACCACATCCCCTGGGGCCACGGACGGACCCTGCCCGGCGTGGGCCTAGCCTTCGAGGCTGAGGAAGACGACGTCCGCGAGATCCTGCAACAGCTGTGCAGGGCGTAATCCCTGGCGCTGTTTTTTTGAGGGCTCTGCCCTCACGCTCCCTGGACCCTTATCTGGGTCCACAGGACCCCAGGCTGGGGGTCCACAGTTCTCCAGGATAGGAGAATTGGGCCGGTGAGCGCAGCAAACCGATCGCGGAGCGGCGGGCCCCAGGACGGGGCGAGTCAGGGGGATTAAATTTCCCGGCCAGAGGGTCCCGGGGGACAGTGCCCCCCGGTGCCCGGCAGCCGGAGGCAGAGGCTGGCGACGGAAAATGATGCGTGAGGCTGTGTTGCCACGTTCCCTTGCGCAAGGCCGCATATCTGCGTTATCTTCGTGGAGTATGGATTTTTCTCTGAATGCAACTGTTCACAGACCGAAACAACAACGCCGTTTTGATCGGAGACAATCATGCCATTGTCCAAAGCAACACGCACCGGCCTGTTCATCGTAGGGGGGCTCGTTGTCCTCGTGGTGGTGGGCCTGCTTATCGCCATACTCACCGTTGACCCGGCCAAGCTGGCCTCGTCCCTCAGCAAGCGCGTGCTCGAAGACACCGGACGCGAGCTGCATATCGACGGCGATGCCTCGGTCTCGTTCTTCCCCTGGCTGGGCGTAACCATGGAGAATGTCCGGCTGACCAACCCGGACAGCTTCGGCAGCGGCAACTTCTTCACGGTCAAGCGCATGGAGTTCCGCGCCAGGCTGCTGCCGCTTCTGAAGAACAGGTTCATTGTGGACGCGGTGGTGCTGGATGGCCTGACCCTGAACCTGGTGCAGGGCGAGCAAGGCGAGCGCAACTGGGATTTTCTGCAGGGCGTGCCCCAGACCGAAGGCCAGGCCGGAGCGCAGGAAGCACCTGAGTCTGCTGATGCGCAGGAAGAAGGCAAACCCCTGTTTCTGGACGTCGCCTCTGTGGACGTCACGGACGCGTCCATCAACTACGTAAACCTGGCCACCAACAGCTCCGTGGCCACCAGCGGCGTGAAGCTTTCCCTGTCCGAGATCCGCCAGCAGGACCACGCCCTGGGCACGGACTTCTCCCTGAGCGGCAAGGTCACGACCACGGCTCCGGACATGTCGGGCACGTATGATGTATCGAGCAAGGTCGTCATGGACCACGGCAGCGGCCGGGTCTTTCTCAAAGGCTTCGAGTTCGAGTTCACGGGCGAGGGCAACGCCCTGCCCGGCGGCAAGGCCGACCTGAAAGTGGCCGCCGACATCAACCTGGACACCTCGACCCGTGGTGTGGTGTTCGACAACGCCGTGTTCAGTGCATACGGCGCTTCAGTCAACGGCAACTTCCGCTTCATGCCTCCGGGCAAGGAAGGCGGTATCGCCGGCGATCTGGCCCTTTCGCAGTGCAACCCCCGCAAGGTGCTTGCCGCGCTGGGCATCAGCGTGCCGGCAATGAAGGACTCCGGCGCCTTCACCAAGCTCTCGGCGCGCTGGCGCCTTGAGAGCTCCTTTAACGGTCTGAACATCCCGGCCATGGAGATCCACCTGGACGACTCGCAGATCACGGGCTCGCTCTCGGCAAAGGCGCAGAAGGACTCGGCTCCGCCGTCCCTCTCTGGCCGGCTGCAGATAGACTCACTCGATGTCGACCGTTACACACCCGCGCCATCCGGAAAGGCCGCGCCCGCAACCGCCAAGAAAAGCAGCGGCGGCGCAGCAACACCGGCCGATGCCAAGACCATGCCCAACGTGGATCTCCTGCTCTCCATGGGCAAGCTCAAGGCCGGCGGCGCAACGCTCTCCAACCTCACGCTTACCGTGAAGGGTTCCCGCGGCAAGTACCGCGTCAATCCCATCCGCGCCGACCTGTACAGCGGCAGTCTGGACGCCGACGCCTCCTTCGACCTCACCGGGCAGGCTCCGCGCACCAAGCTGACCGCGTCCCTTGCCGGGATCAACCTGGGCGCACTGCTCACGGACGTCAGCGGCAAGGCCGCCATCCGCGGCTCCGCCAAGACGGCCTTCACCATCTCGGCCGCAGGCGCGGAGGGCCCGCAAATTCTCAACACCCTCAATGGCAGCGGCAACTTCCTGGTCACCAACGGTGACTTCCCCCTGGCCTCGGATCTGCCCAAGAAGCTGGAGATCGAGCAGACCGGCGCCCTCAATCAGGTGAAAAGCGCCACCAGCCAGACCAGCTTCACCGAGCTCAAGGGCTCCTTTGCCATCAAGGACGGCGTGGTCTCCAACAACGACCTTTTCCTGGCCATGCGCATGGCCGAGGTGAAGGGCCGGGGCGATGTGAACCTCCCGGCGCAGCAGATCGACTACCTGGCGACCATGGATCTGCTCTCGGCCTCTGTGCTGCCCATCCGCATCCGCGGCCCGCTCAAGGACCCCTCCATCTTTGTCGATCCCATCGAGCTGGTGCGGCTCTCGGCCCAGGGCGTACAAACGCTCATCACTGCGCCCATGGACGCCGTGCAGGCCCTGACCAACGGCTCCATCCCCGGCAGCGAGACCCTGGGCGGCGTGGGCGAGACCGGCAAGAAGGTGCTGGAAGGCATCCTGGGTGGCGGAAGCAGCACGGACAGCGGCTCAGACAGCGGCTCCAAAAGCGAGGGACAATCCATCGAGCAGGGCATCGGCAATGCCCTGGATTCCATTTTCGGCGGGTCCAAGAAGTAGCCCCGGAGGAACAACCGCCATCACCGACGGCAACGCTTTTTCGAACCAACCCTACCTGCAAGGAGAAACGTACATGCAGCCGAAAGATCTACTCTACATGGGCCTTGGCGCGGCCTTCATGGCCAAGGATCGTGTGGAAGAGCTCCTGAACGACATCACGGAAAAAGGCGACATCAGCCGCGAGGAAGCCCGCAAGTTCATGGAGGACGCCAAGGAGCGCGCCCAAAAGGAACGCGATGATTGGGAAAAGAGCATGAAGGACTCGGTCCGCGAGGTTCTCAACGACTTCGGCGTCGCCACCAAGGACGATATCAAGAAGCTCGAAAAGCTGCTCAAGCAGAGCAAGTCCGCATCCTGATCACAGGCTGATGGACCACGCACCATCCCCGGGCCGGGACTCGCACGTCGAGCACCCGGTCCGGGCCGCCCTGCTCTCCACGGTGCGCATTCCGTTGCGCGTCTGGAAAGCCTTCCGCATCCTCCACACCGTCTTCCTCATCATCCGGGCCAAGGAGCGCTTTCTGCTGCTCCGGCCCCTGCCCCCGGACGCGCTCAAGGAATCCATCCTGGATCTCGGCGTCTGCTTCATCAAGCTGGCCCAGGTGCTGGCTACCCGCGCGGACTTCTTCAGCCCGGAGTACCTGGCCGAGCTGCGCACCATCCACGACGAGGTTGCGCCCATGCCCGAGGCCGATCTCGAAATCATGTACCGCCGGGCCTTCGGGGAATCGCCGCCGTTCATCTGGTTCGACCAGCGGCCCATTGCCTCGGCCTCCATCGGCCAGGTGCACGCCGCCCTGCTGCCCGGCGAGGTCAAGGTGGCGGTGAAGATCCGCCGCAAGAACATCGAGCACCGGGTACGGCTGGACCTGCGCATCCTGCGTGGGCTGCTCTTCGTGTTCCGGCCCTTTTTCAGCCGCTACACGCGCAACTCCCTGGAGGCGATCATCGCCGAGTTCGCCGTGATGATCGTGCGCGAGGCCGATATGGCCATCGAGCTGGAGAACCTGCGCAGGTTCAAGGAAAAATACAGCCACATAGACGTGCGGCTGCCGGACTACTACGCGGAGTACTCCTCGTCCGACGCCCTGGTCATGAGCTTTGAACGCGGCACGCGCATCGACAACGTGGTCGCGCTCCAGGCCAAGGGCATCGACTTCGAACGCCTCGTACACAAGGTCATCGAGTTCTACACCGAACAGATGCTGGTGCAGGGCTTCTTCCACTGCGATCCCCACCCCGGCAACCTGCTGGTGCAGGACGACGGCCGGCTCGTGCTGCTGGACTACGGCATGGTCAAGCGGCTGCCGGAGCACACGCGCATCGCCATGATCGAGTACGTCAAGGCCGCGCACGACCGCGACTACGACGTGTACGTGGCGGCGTGCAAACGCCTCGGCGTGGTCGCGGCCTCGGCGCCGGAGGACGAGATCCGCGAGTTCGCCGAGCGCATGTTCTCCATCTTCTCCAACCAGAACCTCAGCGCCTCCAGCATGCAGGCCCTGGCCCTGGACGTGCTGGACTCCATGCGCGACCTGCCCTTCAAGCTGCCACAGGAGGTCATCTACGTGCTGCGGGCCAGCGCGCTCATCGAAGGTCTGGGCACCAATTTCCTGGACAACTACAACGGCGTCAAAGACATCCTGCCCGTGCTGGTGAAAAACCTGGACCGCGCTCTCGGCGAGGAAGCCAGACTCTTCCCAAATCTGAAGAAGGAGCTCACCAGCCTGCCGCTCACCCTGCGGCGGATCAAGACCATCATCACCGACCTTTCCGACGGCTCCATGCGCGTGCGGCTGAACAACGAAACCGTGGAGGTCCTGGAGGTCCGCATCGCCAAGCTGCTGCGGCCCGTGGTCGCAGGCGTCGGCCTTATCCTGGCCGCCGTGTTCCTGCAGGGCGCGTCGTTCCAGGGGCACACCACCCTCGCCTGGATCTGCTTCCTGGCCGGCGTGCTCCGCCTGGCCACCTGCCTGCGCTGATAGCTGGACAATTTGCAATGGCTACGAAATCTCTGGGGGACGCCGTCCCCCAGGCCCCCTGCCAGGGGAATTCAATTCCCCTGGACCCCAGAAATGGGTTCACGATTCTCCAGGAAAGGAGAATCGGAACGGTGAGCAACGCGAACCGACCGCGAAGCGGCGAGCCCCAGGACGGGGCGAGTCAGGGAGCTTAGCTCCCTGGTGGGAGTTTGAGGGCAAAGCCCTCAATACTATTCGACCTTCGGGCGGAACGAGCCTGACGCCGCCACAGGGCAAAAGAGCAGTGCTGCGGTGATTACGAATCAGAGATTGCGGGAATCGGGGTCGCTGTCGGTTTGGGAGCTGAGCACTTCGGTGACCACGCGGTTGATGACGTCGTGGAACTCGTCCACATCGATGCCGGGGTTGTGCTTCTCTTCTTCCTGCTCTTCGAACTCGAAGCCGGACATGTCCGCATCCACGGCCGGTTCGTCGCCGTCACCGATGCCGAGTTCGTTGTAGGGATCGCCAGCGCCGACACCCTCGTCCTCGTCGTCGGGCTCGTCCCAGCCAGCGTCGGCAAAGATGTCGTCGTCGGTCTCCTCGGCGTCCACCACGAACATGTCCTCGTCGTCATCGTCGGCAAAGGGGTCGTCCGGAGCGTCGGCCATGGCGACCGGCTCTGCCGCTTCGGCCTTGGGAGCCGCAACCGGCCTGGCTGCAGGTGCGGCCGCAGGCGCGACCTTCGGGGCTTCGGATGCAGGCTCCGGCACAGGCGCTGGAGCAGCGTCCTCTACCGCCGGCTGTTCTACCGCAGCCTGGAGCGTCTTCTGCACGGACGGTGCTGCAGCGCCCTGCTCATCCCCGGTCCAGACCTCCTCGATCTCGGCAAGGGACGGCTCATCGGATGTCATCGGCTCGGGCGGCAGCTCCTTGGGCGTCATCGGCTCGGGCGGCGTGGGCTTGTTTTCCGCACTCGGATCCTTGGCCCACACCGGCGGCGGCTCGTCCAGCTCTGGAAGAGGCGAGGACGGCTTTTCGGGCTTGGCGACGATGCTCTCAGCGGCTGCGGCGGCAGGTTTGGCAGCGGCTTTTGCGGCGGACCGCGATGCCGCGGCAGGGGTCCGGGCGGTCTTGGCGGGTGCGGGGGGTGTTGCCGCCGGGCCGGTTCCGTCGCCATTGCCGTTGGCAAAGAAGGTGGTCACGTACGGCACGGGCACGGAACTCTGGTGCACGACCTCGTACGCGCCGAGCCGAGTAATGAAAAATTGCAGTATCTTGAGGATCTTCTGGGTCAGCAGACTGGCGCGCTTGCCCTTCTTGGGGATGTTGCCGTTGGTCATGCTCTCCACGCAGGCGGCGGCCACGAGGACCACGCCGTTCTCGCGCTGGAGCAGCTTGGGCAACCCGGCCACGCCGCGCAGCACCTCGTCCGCCAGGCTCCTGGAGCCCAGGCGGCTCATGCGCGCATGGAACTCGTCGAGAAACGCCTGGCTGACGGCGTCCGCGTTCCCTGGCTGGTTATACTGCAGGGCTTGAATCCAGAGTGTAACGATGAGAGGCAGATAGGAGGCGTAGAAGGTACGGAAGACCTGGGGCGGCTTGGCGTCGAGCGCAAGGATACGCCGCTCGTCCCGGCAATCGTATGTTCCGAGAAAAGCGAATAAATCCGTGACGACATGCTCGACGGACCGCTTGGGTTTCACGGCAGTCTCTTCCGTTCACATTGATCATCGCCACGGAAGCGCCGGAAATGAATCATCGCTGGAACACACAGCAGCCTCATGACGAAACGCATGCGCACCAGCACGTGGGCAACCCGGCCATCTCCCATACCCCCTTAACGCATGGGAAACCGCTTACGAATCAAGGGCATGAGACCCGTGGCTTTCCGTCCCCGTCTCGCGACGGGTTTGGCCTTAACCACCTGCTGTATCCCATATATTGGGATGTCATCAATTTGTCAACAAGGACAGGACGTTTAGCCCACCTCCCGCAGCGTTGTCGCGGCCGTCCCGCGCCCATGCTTCTTGACAGGGGGTAGAGCCGTTGTTACCCGTTTTAACAGTCGTCAGTGCCGCCCCCCAACAACTTAAATTTATAATAAAACTTCTACTCAGGGAGCATCGGCACCCTTCCTGCGGTATCCGGCGCGTTGCGCCGTTCCTTTTTGCTGCGGGCGACGCATATCGGGGTTCAGCCATGGAAGAACTGGTTCAAAGAGAGATCGACGTCCTGAAGACCATCATCGAGGAGTACATCGCCACGGGAGCGCCCGTGGGCTCCCGGATGGTCTCCAAAAAGTCGGGTCTGTCGCTCTCGCCGGCCTCCATGCGCAACGTCATGGCCGACCTCACGGAAAAGGGCTACCTGGCCCAGCCCCACACCTCGGCCGGACGCATCCCCACGCCAGAGGCCTTCCGCTTCTACCTGGGCTCCCAGCTCATGCCCCACCCCCTGCCGCCCCAGCTCAAGGACAGGATCGGCCAGACTCTTTCCGGCGCCGGGCTCGACCTCAAGGACATCCTCACCGAGGCTTCCAGGCTCGCCTCCACCATGACCAACCAGATCTGCATGATCGTGGCCCCCAGCCACGACGAGGCGCGCTGGAAGGAGATCGACTTCGTGCTCATCAAGCCCGGCCTGGTCCTGGCCGTGCTCGTGCTCGAAGGCGGCACCGTGCAGAACAAGCTCATCCCGGTGGGCGAGGTGTACAACCAGGACGACCTCGTGAAGTTCTCCAACTACCTCAACGAGCACTTCCGCGGCCGCTCCCTGTCCCATGCGCGCCTGCTCATCCACCGCGAGCTCCAGAGCGCCCGCCGCCAGATCGAGGCCCTTTCCCGCAAAGCCCTGCGCCTGGCCCGCTCCACCTTCGACGAGCCCACGGCCAGGGACGTCATCGTGGACGGCGCCACCAACCTCTTTGCCCACGCCGAGTTCGCCGAGGTGGAGAAGATGCGCGAGATCTTCAGCCTGCTGGAGGAGCGCAGCCGCCTGCTGGAGCTGCTGGACAAGACCATTGCCCACGAAGGCATCAAGGTCACCTTCTGTGCCGACGTCCACATGGACCAGCTGGAGGAGTGCTCCCTCGTATCCTCTCCGTATGGCGAGTTCGGCCAGCCCCTGGGGGTCGTCGGAGTCATGGGCCCGGTGCGCATGGACTACGCCAATGTGCTCCCACTGGTTGACTGTATCGCGAAAACGCTTACAGACATGCTCAAAGAACGATTCTAACGCCGGCTCCCAAGCCGGCGTCCTTTTGACAACCTTTCACCCTGTGACGAGGAGGCATGTCCCATGTCAGGAGACAGCCGCGTGGAAATCCCCGTGAACAAAGACGGTGACACCGCGAAAAACGGGCGGAAAGAGCAAGGCGTTGCGCCCGAGGAAATACAGCTGACGGACGAGGAGCTCGTCGCCCTTTGCAAGGAACGCGTCTGCAAGAGCTGCGACGAGAAGGAGCAGGCTGACGAGGAACGGTTGCGCAGCCTGGCCGAGATGGACAACTTCAAGAAACGCCTGGCCCGCGAAAAGGACGACTTCTGCAAGTTCGCCAACGAGGGCCTGCTGGCCGATCTCCTGCCGGTGCTGGACAACATGGACCTGGCCCTGGAGCACGGCGCCAAGGTGGAGGCGTGCAAGGACTTTGTCCTGGGCGTGGACATGACCCGCAAGATCTTCCTCGACATCCTGAGCCGCCAGGGCCTGACGCCGGTGGGCGAGGTGGGCGAGCCCTTCAACCCCGAAAAGCATGAAGCCATAGGCCACGAGGAGCGCCAGGACATGGCGCCCGAGCACGTCTGCACCGTGCTGCAGAAGGGCTATATCCTCAAGGATCGCCTGCTGCGGCCGGCCAAGGTCACCATCTCCCGCGCCGCGGAGTAAAAAAATTCCGCTTTCCCCCCTGGACGTAGGGGAATGATGGTTTAATATGTGTTGATTGCTTTTGAAAATGTAACGCTGTTTCGTCACTCTTCGCGCCATACACGCGCATAGCATTAGAAAGAACATTTGGGAGGAGGTATACTCATATGGGTAAAATTATCGGAATCGACCTCGGCACCACGAACTCCTGCGTCTATGTGATGGAGGGCAAGGAAGCCAAGTGCGTGACCAACCCCGAGGGCGGCCGCACCACGCCGTCCATCGTCGCCTTTACCGACAAGGAACGCCTCGTCGGCGAGATCGCCAAGCGCCAGTCCGTGACCAACCCGGAGCGCACCGTCTTCGCCATCAAGCGCCTCATGGGCCGCAAGGCGGACGCCGCACAGGTCAAGGAGTGGGAGAAGCATTCCCCCTATAAGATCGTGCCCGGCTCCAACGGCGACGCCTATGTCGAGGTTGCCGGCAAGAAATACAGCCCGGCCGAGATCTCGGCCATGATCCTGGGCAAGCTCAAGTCCGACGCCGAGTCCTACCTGGGCGAGACCGTCACCGAGGCGGTCATCACCGTGCCCGCGTACTTCAACGACTCGCAGCGCCAGGCCACCAAAGACGCCGGCCGCATCGCCGGTCTGGACGTCAAGCGCATCATCAACGAGCCCACGGCCGCGTCCCTGGCTTACGGCTTCGACAAGAAGGCCAACGAGAAAATCGCGGTCTTCGACCTCGGCGGCGGCACCTTTGATATCTCCATCCTCGAAGTCGGCGACAACGTCGTGGAAGTCCGCGCCACCAACGGCGACACCTTCCTCGGCGGCGAGGACTTCGACCAGCGCATCATCAACTGGCTGGTGGAGGAGTTCAAGAAGGAGAACGGCATCGACCTCTCCAAGGACCGCATGGCCCTGCAGCGCCTCAAGGAGGCCGCGGAGAAGGCCAAGAAGGAGCTCTCCTCCTCCATGGAGTCGGAGATCAACCTGCCCTTCATCACTGCCGACCAGTCCGGTCCCAAGCACCTCATGATCAAGCTCGGCCGCGCCAAGCTCGAGTCCCTGGTGGGCGACCTGGTCGACCGCACCATGGGCCCCTGCAAGAAGGCCATCGAGGACGCCGGCCTCAAGAACTCCGAGATCGACGAGGTCGTTCTCGTGGGCGGCATGACCCGTATGCCCCTGGTCCAGCAGAAGGTTCAGGAGTTCTTCGGCAGAGAGCCCAACCGCTCCGTGAACCCGGACGAGGTGGTCGCCATGGGCGCCGCCATCCAGGGCGGCATCCTGGCCGGCGACGTCAAGGACGTGCTGCTCCTCGACGTCACCCCGCTGACCCTCGGCATCGAGACCCTCGGCGGCGTGA
Source organism: Oceanidesulfovibrio marinus (assembly GCF_013085545.1). Lineage (NCBI taxonomy): Bacteria > Pseudomonadati > Thermodesulfobacteriota > Desulfovibrionia > Desulfovibrionales > Desulfovibrionaceae > Oceanidesulfovibrio > Oceanidesulfovibrio marinus. Next base: position 4,374,952 of record NZ_CP039543.1, on the reverse strand, counting down.
TGACCCCGCTCATCGAGCGCAACACCACCATCCCCACGCGCAAGAGCCAGGTCTTCACCACGGCGGCGGACAACCAGCCCTCGGTCTCCATCCACGTGCTCCAGGGCGAACGCCCCATGGCCGGCGACAACAAGACCCTGGGCCGCTTCGAGCTCACCGGCATCCCGCCGGCGCCCCGCGGCATCCCGCAGGTCGAGGTCACCTTTGACATCGACGCCAACGGCATCGTCAACGTCTCGGCCAAGGACATGGGCACCGGCAAGGAGCAGTCCATCCGCATCACCGCCTCTTCCGGCCTGTCCGAGTCCGAGATCGAGAACCTGATCAAGGACGCCGAGTCCCACGCCGAAGAGGACAAGAAGAAGCGCGAGTTGATCGAGGTCCGCAACCAGGCGGATACCCTGATCTACTCCACCGAGAAGTCCATCGCGGACCTCGGCGACAAGCTCGACGCGGCGCTCAAGGCGGATATCGAGTCCAAGGTCGAGGCCCTCAAGAACCTCAAGGAGAGCGACGACGTCGAGGCCATCAAGAAGGCCTCCGACGAGCTCGCCCAGGCTTCCCACAAGCTCGCCGAGCAGCTCTACGCCCAGCAGCAGGAGCAGGCCGGCGGCCCTGAAGCCGGCGCCCAGCCCGGTCCGGAAGCCGGTCCGCAGGCAGGCGGCGGTCAGGACGAGGACGTGGTGGACGCCGACTACACCGAAGTCAAGTAAAGAACGTCGCTCACGCCTTGCCAAATGTGAGGCGCACGGTATAACAAGGCCTAGTTCGTCGCGGTGTTTTCGCCGGGCGACTAGGCCTTTTTTCATTGCCCCCCAACGCACGAGACCATGAAAAAATCCCCACGCATGACCCGCTCTACCGTACGCTGCCTCGCCGCATGCGCGCTGCTCGTGCTTTTCGCGGCCGGTTGCCCCATGAAAGCCCCGCTTCCGCAACAGCCGACCGGCCCTGCCGTGGAGGCGCCTCTGGAGCAACGCGCCGACAACGCCTGGCGCGCCGGAGACATGGGCGAAAGCGAATTGCTGTACCAGCGCCTGCTGCAACAAAGCGACCTGACGCAGGACCTGCGGGTTCTGGCCTGGGACCGTTACATGCAAAGCGCCCTGGCCAACAGCCACTTCCACGCCGTCATCGGCAACATAGAAACCTACCGCGCGGCCGTGCCCGGCGGCGCCCAGTACGCGCCCTGGCAGGACGCCTACCTGCGCGCCATAGAAGGCGTGGGCGATACCGAGGCCAAGCGGGCCAACGCCGCCCGCATCGTGGATGACGCTTCCCTGCCGCCGCTGATGCGCGCCAAGGCAGGAGCCATCCTGGCCGGTTACTACTGGCGCATGGCCGACCTCCAGTCCGCCCTGCAGGTGCTCGACGATCTCTCCGCAGAGTTCCCTGCCCGTGGAGTGCAGTTCCAGGCCACGCTGGAGAGCAAGCTCTTCGACGAGCTCGCCACCGTGGACCAAAGTAACCTGGACGCCATGGGCTTCCTCATTCCGCCCACGCAGCAGAACGCGTTTCCGGCCACCATCATCGAGCTGGAGCACGCCCGCCGGCTGGCCAAAACCCCGGGCGGCATGCTCCAGGCGCGGCAGATCGTAGACACGATCCGGCCCCTGCTGGCCGACCCGGCCCTGGCAGACCGCGTCTTCATGGCCGCAACGCCGAAGTACGAGGGCGTCGAGGGCCTGGCTCTGGCCCTGCCCCTGTCCGGACCGTTCAAGTCCATCGGCTGGAAGATCATGCAGGGCGCCAACCTCGCCCAGGCCGAGCTCTCCTCCATGGGCTACGACGTCGCCGTGGAGGCCCTGAACACCGACTCCGCCGACTGGATTCAGAAGGTGCGCGACCTGCCCGCGCAGTACCACATCATCGGCGGTCCCCTGCGGCTCAGCGAGGTCTCTCAGCTCCAGGACTCCGGCCTGCTCCAGTCCCGCGCGTTCTTCACGTTCCTCAATTCCACCGGCGAGCTCACCGAGGGCTACGACGCGTGGCGCTTCTTCTCCAGCCCGCAGGACCAGGTCCGCGCCCTGGTCAACTTCGCGGCTACCCGCAATGGCGTGCGCCAGGCGGCCATCCTCTACCCGGATGAGCCCTTTGGCCGCAAAATGGGCGAGCTCTTCTCCGAGCAGGCCCGCGCGAGCGGCATGGAGATCACTGCCATGCGCGCCTACCCGCCCAAGGACCAGAGCAGCTGGTACGACATCGTGGGCCAGCTCGTGGCCACCGCCCAGTTCGACGCGGTCTTCATCCCCGGCGACTGGGAGCACGCCAAGATGCTCGTGCCCAACTTCGTCTACCACAAGCGCGGCGACGTGCTGGTGCTGGGCCCGGCCCTCTGGGCGCAAACCCTCTCGCGCCAGAGCTATGTGGTGGAGAACGACTTCCGCTACACCGCCTTCCCCGGCGCCTGGTGGTCCGGCAACACGGCCCCGGCCGCGCAGAGTATGGATACCCAGGCAGCGCAGAAAAACATCGAGGTGGATTTCTGGGTCGCCCTGGGATACGACTTCGTCCGCTTTGCCAACGCCTTCGGCACCCTGCCCCAGGCATGGACCGCCCAGGACGTGAACCAGCGCCTGCAGGAGTCCGCCCAGCTCATCAACTGGGCCGAGGCCCCCATCACCTGGAGCCCGCAGGGCATGGCCGAGCAGGACCTCTTCCTCTTCCGGCCCACGCTGCAAGGCTTTACCCTGTACGACGATGCCACAACCGGCGCGCCCGCCCAGCCCGAGCAGCCGGTCTATGGTCCGAAAACACGCCAACCCACACCGAATCTGCCATGAGCCAGAATCAACAGTCCCTTTCCACCGAAGAAGTGGCCCGCATCGCCCGCCTGGCCCGGCTTGCGCCTTCCCCGGAGAAGCTCACGCTCTACGCCGGCCAGCTCGGCGACATCCTCGGCCACATGGAGATCCTCGCCGAGGTGGACGTGACCGGCGTGGAACCGCTCTACTCCCCGGTGGAGCATGAAACAGTGTTCCGCGAGGATACGGCCGAACGCCGCGCCACCCGCGAGCAGATCCTTTCCAACGCGCCCCAGGATGACGGCGCGTTCTACATCGTTCCCAAGATCGTCTGATCCGCCGCACCACCTCAGACGAATAAGCCTTTTCCAGAGCCGACAATGTCCGATCTCGTTACCCTGAGTCTGAAGAACGTCCGTGAGAAGCTGGCGCGCAAGGAAGTGAGCGCCCGCGAGGTTGTGGACGCCTGCCTCGACCGCATCGAAGCCACCGACGCCACGCTCAACGCCCTGACCCGGCCCATGCCCGAGGAGGCCCGCGCCCGCGCCGACGCCCTGGACGCCGCCGGCCCTGACCCGGACAAGCCGCTCTGGGGCGTGCCCATCGCCATCAAGGACCTCATCTGCGTCTCCGGCGTTACCAACACCTGCGGATCGCGCATCCTGGAAAACTTCGTGCCCTTCTACGACGCGCACCTGGTGTCCAAACTTCTGGACGCCGGCGCGATCATCATCGGCAAAGCCAACCTGGACGAGTTCGCCATGGGCTCCTCCACAGAGACCTCGTACTACGGCGTCACCCGCAACCCCTGGGATACCGACCGCATCCCCGGCGGCTCCTCCGGCGGCTCCGCCGCCACGGTCAGCGCCAACCAGTGTTACGCCTCCGTGGGCACGGACACCGGCGGCTCCATCCGCCTGCCCGCTTCCCTCTGCGGCTGCGTCGGCATCAAGCCCACCTACGGCCGCGTCTCGCGCTACGGCCTGGTGGCCTACGGCTCCTCCCTGGACCAGGCCGGCCCCTTTGGCCGCACCGTGGAGGACGCCGCCATCATGCTGGAAACCATGGCTGGCCACGACACCAAGGACTCCACCAGCGTAGACTGTCCCGTGGAGCCCTACGCCAGGTTGCTGGCTGAGCGCGGCGACCTGAAGGGCCTCACCGTGGGCCTGCCCAAGGAGTACTGGGGCGAAGGCCTGGACCCCGAGGTGGAGCGCACCCTGTCCAAAAGTCTGGACACACTCAAGGATCTCGGCGCCACCCTCAAAGAGGTCTCCCTGCCGCTGACCAAGTACGCGGTGCCCACCTACTACATCATCGCCATGGCCGAGGCGAGCTCCAACCTCGCCCGCTTCGATGGCGTGCGCTACGGCCGCCGCGCCGAAAAGCCCGAGGACCTCATGGACCTCTACGTGCGCTCCCGCACCGAAGGCTTCGGCGACGAGGTCCAGCGCCGCATCATGATCGGCACCTACGTCCTTTCCGCCGGCTACTACGACGCCTACTACCGCAAGGCCGCGCAGGTCCGCCGCCGCATCCGCGACGACTTCCTGGCCGCCCTGGACGGCTGCGACGTGCTCGCCGGCGCTACCTCGCCCACCGTGGCCTGGCCACTCGGCGCGCTCACGGACGACCCACTCAAAATGTACCTCATGGACATCTTCACCCTGTCCATCAACCTCGCCGGCCTGCCCGGCCTCGTGCTGCCCGTGGGCCGCGGCGGCGAATCCGGCATGCCCGTGGGCCTGCAACTCATCGGCAAGTCCTTTGACGAGACCACCCTCTTCCAAACCGCGCACCTGCTGGAGCAGGCCGTGGAACCCATCGGACAGCCGGCTGGTATTCCCGGATAGGAGTCTCGTGTCCAAGAATATGGACGCCTTGACTCGCCCCAATATTCCGAGGGCTCTGCCCTCGGGCACCCGCCAGGGAGCAGGGCTCCCTGGACCCTTTTCTGGGGTCCAGGGGAACAGTGTTCCCCTGGCAGGGGGCTTGGGGGACAGCGTCCCCCACCAGCCGCGCCGGGTCGCGGTGGCGGTCTCGGGCGGTCGGGACAGTCTTCTGGCGCTGGCGTTGCTGGTGGAGACGTACGGCCCGGACAATGTCATCGCCATCCATGGGCTTTTCATCCGCGAGGCGGACCAGCGGTTGTGCGCGGACCTGGAGCGTGTCTGCGCCTTGCTCAGCGTGCGCCTGGTGGTCGCGGACGTACGCGACCGGTTTGAAGAGGCGGTCATCCGGCCGTTTGTGGCGGAGTACGCTGCCGGCCGCACGCCCAATCCGTGTGCGCTCTGCAATCGCGAGGTGAAGTTCGGCCTGCTGCTGGACGAGGCCCGCGGCCACGGCGCGTCGCACATCGCCACGGGCCACTACGCCAGGCTGGAGCACGGTCCGGAGCGCACGGCCTTGTTTTGCGGTGCCGACCCGGCCAAGGACCAGTCCTACTTCCTGTCTCTGGTGCCGGAACGCGCCCTGGCCTGCGCCATCTTTCCCCTGGGCGAGCGCTATAAGCGTGACACCATGGCCGCCTTGCAGGAACGCGGCCTCACCCCGCCCGCGCCTGGCGAGAGCCAGGAGGTCTGCTTTGTGCCGGACGACGACTATGTGGCCTTTATCGAGGCGCGGCAGCCCGAGCTCTGCGACGCCGGCCCCATCGAGCTGCCCAGCGGAGAACGCCTGGGCACGCATGGCGGGCTGCACCGCTACACGCCAGGCCAGCGCCGCGGCATCGGCGTGGCGTACGCGGAGCCCCTGTACGTGCTCGGCAAGGACCAGCCCCGCAACGCACTGATCGTGGGCTCCAAGGAGCTGACCACGGCGGCCAGCTGCACGGCCCGGCAGGTGAACTTGCTCGTCCCGCCCACTGAGTGGCCTGAGAAGACCCTGGTCAAGACGCGCTATCGCCAGCAGGCAGCGCCGGCTCGTGTGTCGTATGGGCAGGACCGGCTCGACATCCGCTTTGATACGCCGCGCTCCCTGCCGGCAGCCGGGCAGGTGGCTGCGGTGTACGACGCTTCCGGCCGGGTGCTTGCCGGCGGCATCATCACCACAGAGACGCCGGCATGACGCAGCGCTTCCACATCGTGACCATGGGCTGCAAGGTGAATCAGTACGAGAGCCAGGCCCTGCGCGAGGCGTGGCGCGCCGCCGGGCTGGAGGAGACGGATGATCCGGCCACGGCCCACATGCTGCTGGTGAACTCCTGCGCGGTCACGGCCCGCGCCATCCGCGACCTGCGCCAGCGCGTCTCCCGCCTGGTGCGCGAGAACCCGAAGGCGCGCATCGTGCTCACGGGCTGCGCGGCCGAGGCCTGCCGCGACGAGCTGTCCGACTTGGCCGGCGTCAGCGAGATTGTTCCCCAGAAGCAGAAGACGGCGCTGCTCACACGCTACGCCGCCGCGGCGGCATCTCCCAACACCACAGTTCCCACAGAGTTCCACGTGACCGGGGCGGAGCGCGCCCGCGGCAATCTGGTGGTCCAGGACGGCTGCTCCCACAACTGCGCCTACTGCATCGTGCCGCGCGCCCGCGGCGGCCCGGTGAGCCGCCCGGCCGACGCCGTCATTGCCGAGGCGCGACGGCTGCTCGGCTCCGGCGTGCGCGAGATCATGCTCAGCGGCGTGAACCTGCGCCAGTACGGGCCGGACCTCGATCCACCGAGCGATTTCTGGAGCCTCCTCGCAGCGCTGGACGCCGCGCTTGCGCCGGAGTGGACCGGCCGCGCACGGCTGCGCCTTTCCTCGCTGGACCCCTCGCTGCTCACCGACGCCGGCCTGGAGACCATCGCCGGCTGCTCGCTGGTCTGCCCGCACCTGCACGTCTCCCTGCAAAGCGCCAGCCCCGGCGTGCTGTCCGCCATGCGCCGCAGCCACTACACGCCGGAGCAGATTCAACATTTTGTGGAAGAGCTTTCCGCAACCTGGCCGCGCTTTGGCCTGGGCGTGGACGTCATCGTAGGCTTCCCCGGCGAGAGCGCGGAGGACTTCGCCAGGAGCGAGGAGTTCTGCCGCGCCCTGCCACTGACCTACGCGCATGTCTTCCCTTTCTCGCCAAGAAAAGGCACCGTGGCAGCGGGCATGCGTGATGATGTGCCGCCTCAGGAGAAAAAACGCCGCGCCGCGGTTCTGCGTGGCATCGCCGCGGAGAAGAAGCGCACGTTCCTGCACGCCGAGACGGAGCTGGACGCCGTGACCGTGGCGCTGGAGTCCGCAGGAGACGCCGCGTCCACCCCTGCCACTACAGCCAGGGGTACCTCGGAGACGTACCTGAGCTGCGTGTTCGACCAGACGTTGGAGCCTTCGCTGGTGGGTCGGCTGATCCCGGCACGGCCCGTGGGCGTGCGCAACGAGACGCTGGTCGTCACCCGCATCACGCCATGACCTTCCGCCTGGATGGAGCGCCTTCCGCTTGTCCAGGCGCCCGAAATCTATTATAAAGCACTTGAATGACAGCAAAGGAGCACGAAACGTGCGCAGCATGACAGGATATGGACGGTCCTCCACACAGGCAGGCGGCGACGTCGCCAACGCCGGCCCGGGCTGGTCCTATACATGGGAAATAAAAAGCGTAAACAGCCGCCACCTTGACACAAAATGGCGCATGCCCCCCAGCGTGCGCAGCCTGGAGCAGGAGTGGGAAGGCCTGGTCCGCACCAAGGCCTCGCGCGGCCGGGTCGAGATATATCTCCATCTTTCCATCTACCGGCCGGACCTCCTGGGCGTGCGACTCAACCGCCCGCTGGTCCGCGCCATGACCGAAGAAGTCCGCGCCCTGGCCGAGAATGACGGCCTGGACTTCCTGCCGGACTACAACCGCTTTTTCAACATCTCCAGCCTCTGGGAGGAGGACTCCAGCGGCGTGGACGCGACCATGGCCGAGAGCCTGTCACAGGGTCTTTCCGACGCCCTGGACGACTGGAATGCCTCGCGCGCCAAGGAGGGCGAGAGCCTGTACGCCGACCTCACCTCGCGCCTGGCCACGCTCAAGAGCCTGCACGGCGATATCTCCGCGCGTGTGGTCGAGCTGGGGCCGGAAAAGGCCAAGGCCATCGAGGAGCGCCTCACTGCTTTTCTGGCCAAGCACGACCTCGCCCCGGACGAGAACATGCTCCTGCAGGAGGTCGCCGTCCTCTCCGACAAGCTGGACGTGAGCGAGGAACTGACGCGGCTCAAGGCCCACCTCAACCTCATGGCCGAGCTTCTGGAGGCCGGCGGCGAGTGCGGCAAGCGGCTCGACTTCACACTTCAGGAATGTTTCCGGGAGATTAACACCTGCGGCAACAAGGCCCAGGACCCGCAGGTCTCACACATGGCCGTGGACTTCAAGGCCGAGCTTGAAAAGTGCCGTGAACAGGTGCAGAATCTTGAATAATATGTAGGTTGTACACCATGCGCCCCGTCAAGCTCCTGAATATCGGTTTCGGCAACTACGTTGTCGCCAGCCGCGTGGTGTCCATTGTCACGCCCACGTCCTCGCCCATGCGCCGGCTGCGGGAAGACGCCCGCCAGGCAGGCAGGCTCGTGGACGCCACCCAGGGCCGCAAGACACGATCCATCATCATTACAGACTCGAATCACGTGCTCCTTTCGGCCATCCAGGCCGATACGCTGGGGCAGCGTTTTGCACAGGAAAGCGAAGAATGAACACCCCCCGCCCCGGCATAGCCCTTATCCTTTCCGCCCCCTCGGGAGCCGGCAAAACCACCCTGGTCAAACGCCTCACCAGCGAGTTCGACCGCTTTGCCTACTCCATCTCCTACACCACGCGCGATCCCCGCGAAGGCGAAAAAGACGGTGTGGACTACCATTTTGTCACCATGGAGCGCTTCGAGGCGCTCGTGGCCGAGGGGTTCTTTGCGGAGTGGGCCCGCGTACATGACAACTGTTACGGCACGCCCATGGCGTCCGTGGTGGCCAACCTGCAGCAGGGGCGCGACGTCCTTTTCGACATTGACGTCCAGGGCGCGCTCTCGCTCAAACGCTGGCTCACCGGCGCTTACGTGTTCATCCTGCCTCCTTCGCGGGCGGCGCTTCTGGAACGCCTCACCGGCCGCGGCAAGGACCCGGACGACGTGGTGGCCACGCGCATGCGCAACGCCGAGCAGGAAATAGCCATGGCCAAAGAGTTCGACTACTACGTGGTCAATGATGCGCTCGACACGGCGTACGACGAGCTGCGCGCCGTGTATCTGGCCCAGGCGCAACGCCGCGGCGCCCATGTCGGGCTGGTGGACAAGCTCCTGGAACAATGGAAGACGGAGTAGACCCATGACGGCCGAAAGCGACCACAACAACACGCCTCACGATCCCCAGGGCGATCACGGCACGCAACACGGCCATCCCTCGTCCGCGGACCATCGTGAAAAAATCTACGGCATCTTCTCCTCGCAGAGCGTGCAGAAGGTGGGCACGGGCACGTCCGTGCGCAAGACCATTCAGAAAACCTTCTGGATGGCCAAGGAGCTCGACGACGGCGTGGTGGAGATCCAACCCATCAACGTCAACTTCGTGCCCTCCGGTCCCAAGCGCAAGATCGCCAAGGACGACCTCATCACCAAATTCTCGCCCGAGCCCGAGTACTACGTACAGACCGTGTACCCGGCCATCCGCAACCTCAACCAGAAGATCGAGGAAGGCGAAAAGCACCGCGAAAAGGGCGAGCACTTCTCGGCCGAAAACAAATTCCAGAAGGCGCTGGAGGTGGACGTGGACAACGTGCGCGCCAACTTCGGCCTGGGGCTTACTTACCTGGAGCGCGGGGAGAGCGAAAAGGCCGACAACATCTTCGAGCGCCTGGTCAAGCTGGACGCCGCCTTCGAGCCCGAGCACAAGCATCTGTTCAACGACTTCGGCATCAACCTGCGCAAGAACAAGATGTACGACCAGGCCCTGGAGTACTACAGCCGGGCCGAGTCCCTGGCCACGGCGGACGAGAACCTCTACTACAACATCGCCCGAGCCTACTTCGAGAAGCACCAGATCGCCGACACCGCCCACTACCTGAGCAAGGCGCTGGAGCTCGATCCCGAGCACGAGGCGGCCACGCAGTTCCTCCAGTGGCTCAAGGACAAGAACCTGCTGGATGACGCCACCCTGGCCGAAGCCGGCGCCCCGCCTGCGGAAACGCCGGACGCAGGTGAACGCGGACAGCCGGATGAACAGGGAGAGCCTGAATGACCGACCAGCAACACGGACAGGATTTTCTGGCGGAGCTGAGCAACGTCAAGCAGGACCTGCCCTACTCCCTTTCGCTGTTGCGCGACCTCTTCGGCATGACGGGCGAGTCCTCCCGCGCCTCCATGGACGAAATCGCCCAGACCATCGCCCACGACCAGGGCCTGACCACCAAGATCCTGGCCCTGGCCAACTCCGCCTTCTATGGCTTGCAGGCCAAGGTCAGCTCCGTGTCCCGCGCTATCACCCTGCTCGGGCTCAAGGAGATCCGCAACCTCGTGCTCATCCTCGGCGCCCAGGCCGTTACCGTGCGCCACACCCTGCCGGAGTCCTTCCGCCTCGGCCCCTACTGGCGGCATCAGCTCAGCGTCGGCGTCATCGCCAAGACCCTTGGCGAGAAACGCCAGGTGCGCGACCCGGACATCCTCTTCACGGCCGGGCTGCTGCACGACTTCGGCAAGCTGCTCACTGCCCTGCACCGGCCCGTGGACTGGCTGGCCATCCAGGACATCGCCGCGGACCGGAGTCTGCAACACAACCTGGCCGAGGAGGAGTACTGGGGCCTGGAGCACGGGCTCATCGGCGCCATGACGCTGAACTCCTGGAACCTCCCCCGGGAGCTGACCGAACCGCTCAACTGGCACCACAGCCCGGCCCTGGCCGGGGATTTCAAGGACGACGCCGCGGTCATCTGCGTGGCCGACGCCATGCACCACTGGATTGAGGACTCGTCGGTCCCGCTCCTCCGGCCGGCCGAGGCGCTCCTCGCCGACTGGGAATGGGACCTGGACGAGACGACGGCCCTGTGCGGCGACGCGCTCGACGACGACTCCATCGACCAGCTCGCGGCCGCCCTCATCTAGGACGCTGTTGAAAAAATACTCTCACGGCAGGCTGTTCAACAATCACGCTGGCGCACACGAAAAGTTCACGGCCAACGCGTATACACGATACGCGACGGGTTGAGCTTTTTACGGCAACGCAGCCAGCCTGCCAGACGCTCAAGCATCCGGCGCACGCGCCGGTCTCATCAGGATTTGCCTTTCATGCGCTGGAAATACCGTACGCCTCCCGACACGCCCAGCGGCGCGTCGTACACCGAAGCCCCCTCGGAAATCCTCGAACGCGCCGAAGCGCTCGACGTCTCGCCCATCGTCACGGAGCTGCTCTGGCGCCGCGGCATCGAGGCCCTGCCGGACATGGACACCTACCTCTCGCCCGGCCTGCGCCATCTCGTCAGCCCGGCAGACTGGCCCGCCCTGGCCCAGGCCGCCGAGATCGTGGCCAACGCTGTGCGCCAGGGCCGCACCATCGCCGTGTGGGGCGACTATGACGTGGACGGCGTTACCGCCTCGGCCATCCTCATCAGCTTCCTCACCCGCCGCGGCGTCTCCGTGCTGCACCATCTGCCCGCGCGCCAGGAGGAAGGCTACGGCGTGAACCCCGAAGGCGTGGAGGCTCTGGCCACCCAGGGCGCCGAGCTCCTCGTCACCGTGGACTGCGGCATCGCCGACAGCCCGGCCATCGCCCGCGCGCGGGAGCTGGGCCTGCAGGTCGTGGTTACGGACCACCACCTCCCGCCGCCGGAGCTGCCCCCGGCCCACGCTATCCTCAATCCGCGGCTGGAGCCCATCCCCTGCCCCACTCTGGGCAACCTTGCCGGAGCCGGTGTGGCCTTCTTCCTCGCCGCCGCAGTCAACAGCCTGCTCGGACCGGACGCCAACAACGGTGCCTTTGACGTGCGCGAGCTCCTGGATCTCGTCTCCCTCGGCACCCTGGCCGACGTGGTGGACCTCAAGGGCCAGAACCGCATCCTGGCCAAGAACGGGCTGCTCCTCGTGGCCGAAGCGCCCCGGCCCGGCGTGGCCGCGCTCAAGGAAGCGTCCGGCTTCGCGCGCAAGGCCGCCCTCGGCGCCGGGCAGGTCGTCTTCGGACTCACTCCGCGCATCAACGCGGCCGGCCGCATGGGCCTGGCCGAAGACGCGCTGCAAATGCTCCTGGCCCCGGACTTCGACGCAGCCTGGCCCTTTGCCCAAAAGCTGGAAACACTCAACAAGGAACGCCGCGCCGAAGAAGACCGCATTCTGAAGGAAGCCCTGGCCCAGGCCGCCACCCAGAGCGAGCGGCTCGGCCTCGTGCTCTGGGGCGAAGACTGGCACCCCGGCGTGGTGGGCATCGTGGCCTCGCGCATCGTGGAGCAGACCGGCAAGCCCGCCCTGGTGCTCTGCGCCGAAGACGGCCACCTCAAAGGCTCCGGCCGCTCGGCGCACCACTTCGACCTTTACGCCGGCCTCACGGCCTGCGCCGACCTGCTCACCCGCTACGGCGGCCACACCCAGGCCGCCGGCCTGGCCTTGGAAAGCGAGAACGTCGAAAAGCTCCGCAACGCCTTCCACGCCGTGGTGCTCGAACAGCTCGGCCCGGAACCGCTGGCCCACTCGCTCACCGTGGACCGGCCCCTGGCCTTCTCCGACATCGACTTCACCCTGCTCAAAGAGCTCGATCTGCTCCAGCCCTACGGCATGGGCAACCCCGAGCCTGTCTTCGTCTCCAACCCCGTGGAAGTCCTCGGCCTCCGACGCTTCGGCAAGGAACGTATCCACGCCTCCCTGGAGCTGCTCGACAAAACAGCCCGCGCCCAGCTCCGCGGCAAGTACTGGCGCAAAGCCAACGCCCTGCCCGACTCCATCAAAGGCACCATGGTGCGCGTGGCCTTCACCCCCAAAATCGACCGCTACGACGGCGTGCCTAAGATCGAACTCCAGATCAAAGACATCCAACCTGCTGATTAGCCAACAATGGTAGCGGGGGACGCTGTCCCCCATGCCCCCTGCCAGGGGAATTCAATTCCCCTGGACCCCAGAAATGGGTCCAGGGAGCTTAGCTCCCTGGCGGGAGCCCGAGGGCAGCGCCCTCGGGCCCATCCTTCGCTTATTTTTCTTAAATCTTCTCAGCCTTGTAGCTGCTGCGGACGTGCGGGCCGCAGAACATGTGGCGGATGCCGTGGTGACGGCCGCAGGCGGCGTACTCATCGAAATGCGGCGGCGGGACATAGCGATCGGGCTCCGGGTGAAGGCGGGAAGGGGCGAGGTACTGGCCCACGGTAACCATGGAGCAGCCGGCGGCGGCCAGGTCGCGGATCACGGCGTTGACCTCGCCATCGGTCTCGCCGAGGCCGACCATGAGCCCGCTTTTGGCCGGTACGCCGGCCGCGGCGGCGCGAGACAGGAGGGTAAGGGACTGCTGGTAGTCGGCCTGGGGTCGGATTGCTGGGTAGAGGCGCGGCACGGTCTCCACGTTGTGATTGAGCACGTCCGGTCTGGCGTCCAGAATTGTGGACAGATCGCACTCGGAACCGCCGAGGTCGGGGATGAGCACCTCCACGCTCACGTCGGTGTTCTGCTTGAGGGCGCGGATGGTGGCGGCAAAGTGCGCAGCCCCGCCGTCGGGCAGGTCGTCGCGGGTCACGGAGGTAACGACCACATGGCGCAGGCCGAGCTCGCGGGCGGCCTCGGCCAGGCGGCGGGGCTCGTCCGGGTCCACGGGAGTCGGTGCACCAGGCGTGATGTTGCAGAAGGCGCAGTTGCGGGTGCAGACCGCGCCGAGGATCATGAAGGTAGCGACCTTGCGCGAGAAGCACTCGAAGATGTTCGGGCAGCGCGCGCTTTGGCAGACGGTGTGCAGGCCGCGTGAGGCGAGCAGACGCCCGGTCTCGGCGAACTCCTTATTGTCGGGGAGCTTCACCCGCAGCCACGGGGGAAGCCGCTTGGTGCGTTCGGAAGGCTTGGACAAAGGCATGTTTGACGTGCTCCATGGGTATGGGCTCAGGGTACGGTCGACCGGCGGATTCGGCAAGGCGGCGGTGCTCCAGGTCGATGGACGTGGCCCGCGCACCAGCAATGCCGCACGGCACCACCCACTCGAAGGGGCCCAGGTCCGCGCCCACGTTGAGGGCGAGGCCGTGGTAGCTGACCCAGCGACGCACGCCCAGGCCGATGGACGCGATCTTGCCGCCATCGGTCCAGACGCCGGGAAAGCCCTCCCGGCGATGGGCTGACACGCCGCATTCGGCGCAGACATCGATGGCGCATTGTTCTAAAAATTGGACAAAGGCGCGCACTCCGCCGGGACGTTTTGCCAGCCGGAAGACCACGTAGGCCACGAGCTGGCCAGGGAAGTGGCAGGTCGCGTCGCCGCCGCGCTCGGTGTGGCGCACGGTGATGCCGCGTTCAGTCAAGACGGATTCGGGGACCGTGAGCCCCTGGGCGCGGCCGGTGCGGCCGATGGTCACCACGGGCTGGTGCTCCAGCAAAAAGAGGGTCTCGTCGGCCCCGGCCTCCACGGCATCACGGCGTTCCAGCTGGATATCGTGCGCGGCGTCATACTCGATCAGTCCAAGATCCTGGACAATCACGACTCGTCTCCGAGCTCCGCAATGGGCGCGCCGGACTTGGGATCGCGCTCCGGACCGCTGGGCGGCTGTACGAACACGCGGGAGCCCTGCGTGGGCAAGGCGGCGCGGCTGGCCGCGCGCAGCAGCATGAGCCCCTTTGGTGTGCAGACATAGGCGCCCGAGTCACCGGACTCGCCGGATTCGCCCAGGGAAAAAGCGTTGGACAGCACCCGCGCTTCAAGACGCTTCGCCTCGCGCGGGGCCACTTCCCTGGCGGCGAGCAGCGCGAAGCTCAGGGAGACGTCCTCCCGGCCAAAGCCGGCTTCCTTGGTGAGCTTTTCCAGCCACTCAGGTGCGCCGGTGGCTGCGGCCTTGAAGTGGCACCACGCCTGGCCCCGGCCGTGGGCCCCGAGCACGGAGCACGGGAAGAGCGAGCCGGAGGCGGCATGTGTGGACGGCGCCGGGCACGGCGCAATAGCGCTGAAGCCGCGCTCCTGCGCAACCTCGCGGGCGTTGGAGACCATGGTGCCGCCAAGCCGGGTGCCGGGCTCGATGATCAGCGCGCCGGATGTAGCCCGCTCCAACAGAGGGCCAATCCGGCCGGCCACGGCCCCGCCCGGTGAGTCGTCGCGGGAGGTGGCCAGCTCGTTCAGCAGGTTCGCGGCAATGAGCAGATCGTAGCGCTTGGGCAGATCGCGCACGCCGCCGGGCGCAGGCTTCTGCACCAGGCGCACCTTCCAGGCGGCGCGGCCGCCGGCCAGCCCGTCCAGCAGCTCACGGCCGATCTTCATGGCCTTGCCGGCCAGGTCCAGGCAGCTCACGGACCAGCGGGCTTCCCGCCGCTCCGGCAGGGCCAGCCAGAGGGCCTGGATTGTGGTCAGCGGACCGCTGCCGGCGTCTACAATTGTGGACTCTTCGGGCAGCATGGAGAGCAGCGGCTCGCGCAGGCCGGTGAACAGCCGCGTGAGGCGGTAGAGGTTCCACGGCAGGAAGTAATAGAGGTACGCGCCGAGGAGCGCCGGGTCGCGCAGGTAGTCCGGCGGCCGGTCGCTGCGTTCGCTGGTGAGGGCGCGGGAGAGGCGCTGGATGGCGTCCGGCAGGCCGGCGCGGTGCTTGCGCTTGAGCGGATAGGCGCGCGAGAGCAGATCGGGATAACGCTCCAGAAACGCCGCGGCCTCGTCGGGCAGCGGCGGCAGCAGCGTGTTTATGGCAAAGGGTTTGGTCATGAATGCGTAGCGTGGTCAAAAGTCATGGCGGCTGCAAAGGCCGCGTGGAAGCCCCCGTCGGATGCGAGGTCGAGTACCTGCGCGCGCCGGGCGAGCTGCGCCAAGCGCGTGCGCAAAGAAGTTTCATAGCACAGGAGCTTCGCCCCCTCCAGGGCCAGATTTCCGGCAGCGCGCAGGCGCGGCGCGATGCCGCGGGGGACAAAGCCCAGCCCTTCCAAATCCGCCGGGGAGACGTGCTCGCCCAAGGCGCCGGCCAGCTGCACCGAATCCAGATCGCCGGCCGTGATCCCGGCCGCGGCAAGCAACACGTCGAAAGCCACATGGAACGCGGCCTTGACCTTGAGCAGCTCCTCCACGTCACGCGGATCGAGGTGCAGCGGCTGTCCATTTTCCTGGACAAGGGGCAGCCGCAGAGCGCGGTGTGCTGCGTGCTCCTCGACCGAGGCCAGAAGCCTGCGCGCCAGGGGCGAGGAGACCTCGTCCGGATCGAGGAAATGGCCGTCGCGATCCAGAGCTCCGGCGCGGATAAGGGTATGCACGAGGCTCAGGTAGCCGGTGCCGGAGATGCCGGCCGCGGTCCGAAGCATTGCCCCGCCGGCCTCCTTGGCCACGAGCCCGGCCGGAGCGAGCTCGAACCGCGTAGCCACGCCCGGTCCGGCCATGGCGCCGTGGCCCAGGCCGATGCCTTCCAGCGCCGGTCCCAGGGCCACACTGGCGGCGTGGAGCCTGACTTCTCCGCCCTGCTCCATCACCAGGATGAACTCGCCATTGGTGCCGAGATCGGCCAAGAGGAAGGGTCGCGGGATGTCCTGCCGCAGCAGGGGCACGAGCCCGGCCGCGGCGTCCGCGCCCACGAATGGGCCGATCTGCGCCGGCACATAGCAGCGGGGCAGACGCTCGGACAGGGGCGACTCGGCGTCGCCGGGATATTCGAGCCGGTACGGAGCGCGGGCCAGCCCGTCCACGCTGCGTCCCTGAGCGATGGCGGTCATGGCCGTGTTGCCCACCAGGCAGACCTGCTCCACGCGCACATCCGCGTCCAACATTGCGGGCAATGAATCGGCCAGCGCCTCCAGCCGGTCCACCACCAGGGCCTGAAGCTCGCGTGCGCCGTCCGGATCAAGGGCGTAGCCGATGCGCGACATGACCTCGCTGCCGGCGCCGAGCTGCGGGTTGAGCTCCACGCCGTGGGCCACGCATATTTCGTTCTGCATGGCGGCCCAGTGCAGGCTGGTGGTGCCCAGGTCCACGGCCAGACAAAGTCCCACAGGCCCTTCCCCAGCGGCACCTCGCGTCGCGCTTGGTTTGGCGTCTGGCGTGGCATCCGCATGCATGCGCCGGCCATCCTGCTCGATGTCCGGCGCGAAGATCACCGCCCCGTCCGGTACGGCCTGGGCCTGACGGCGGCAGGCCAGCCGCCAGCCGTCGGCGATCTCTTCAGGAGCAAGCAGCTCCTGCTCGGACGGCTCGGCCGCCGGGGCCAGGGACGCATCCTCGAACCGGACACGACACAGGCCGCAGCGGCCCAGGCCGGAGCACAGCGGCCGCGGGGGCAGGAAGCCGTGCGCGAAGATCTCCTGGGCCAGGGTCCTGCCGGGCCGAGGTTCCACGGTTCGCGTCGCGCCGTTTGTGCGTTTAATAATGAAGCCCATACCTTACCCTGCTACCCGACTACCCGACTAACCAACCAGGGCGACAATGGCCGCGCCCAGGGCCATGAGTCCCGCGCCGACCAGCCGGCGCCGCATGTTGCTTTCCTTGAACATGACACCTCCGTACAACACGGAGATCAAACCATTCAAGCGTTTTACGGCAACCATGTACGCGGCGTAGGTCAGAGAGAGGGCCAGGTTGTGGCAGACGATGTGCACAAAGAGCACGCAGCCGATGAGCAGCCCGGCAACGGGTCGCTCCAGCAGCGTCGCGGGCCGGATTGTGCGCGTCAGAAACAGCGCAACCAGGATCGCCGTGTTGTGGATGATGAAGAAGCTCATGCCGGCGAAAAGGGGCGAGGAATGGAGCAGGAGATCCTTGCCCATGACCACGGCAAAGGCGAAGACAATGGCCGCGCCGAGCATGAGCCGCGATCCAGGATCGGCGACTATGGCCTTGAGCGGGGCGAGCAGATCGTTCTCCCGCCGGGGGCCGCCGGCCGTGAGCACCCAGCTGCCGAAGACAATGGTGACGATGCCGGCCACACCCAGCCAGGACGGGACCTCATCCAGGAAGAAGAAGCCTGTGACCACCGCGAAGATGGGCGTGAACGCCTGGAATGGCATGGTCAGGGAGAGCGGCGACATCCTGACGGCCGCGTACGTGAGCAGCATGCCCAGGGCGTTGATCGGCACGAGCACGGCGAGCAGGCTCCAGAAGCCGGGCGCGATGGGCGGTATGTCCACAAAGACCAGGCCCAGCGCGAACAGCGGCAGACTGTAGGCGCAGGGATAGGCCACGATGTACAGCGGCGGGAGGTCTCCCAGAGTGCGCTTGGCCACGGCGACCTCGCTGGCCGAGAAAAATGCCGTGGCGAACGCGAGGAGGAACCAGAGCACAGAATTACCAGATTGGGCGGATCAGGCCAGGAGCATTCTGTCCGAGGTGAGCTTTTCCCCGCGTACGGCGTAGAACTGCTGCAACAGGTCCTCCACCGTGAGCTTGCGCTTGTCCTCGCCCTCCACATCCAGAATGATCTCGCCCTGATGGAGCATGACGAGCCGGTTGCCCATGGCCAGGGCCTGGTTCATGTTGTGCGTGACCATAAGCGTGGTGAGCTTCTCGGCCTCCACGATCTGCTCGGTGAGCTCGATGATCTGTGTGGCGGTCTTGGGGTCCAGGGCCGCGGTGTGCTCGTCCAGGAGCAGCACGTCCGGCTTGACCATGGTGGCCATGAGCATGGTGAGCGCCTGGCGCTGGCCGCCGGAGAGCAGCCCCACCTGGTCCTTGAGCCGGAACTCCAGCCCCAGGCCGAGGAGCGCCAGCTTCTCGCGGAAGAGTTCGCGGTCCTTGTCCTTCACACCCGTGGCAAGGCCCCGTCGCGTGCCCCGGCGCAGGGCCAGGGCGAGGTTTTGCTCGATGGTCAGGGAGGCGCAGGTGCCCTTGAGCGGGTCCTGGAACACGCGGCCGAGGAACTTGGCGCGCTTGTGCTCCGGCCATTTGGTGATGTCGTGGCCGGAGAGCACGAGGCGGCCCGAATCCGGCAAAAAGCCACCGGCCACGCAGTTGAGCATGGTGGACTTGCCCGCGCCGTTGGAGCCGATAACCGTGACGAAGTCCGCGCGCTCCACGATGAGGTCCAGGCTTTTCAGCGCGAAGACCTCGTTGATGGTGCCTTTGTTGAAGTACTTGGTAATTTTCTCAAGAATGAGCACGGGACATCACCTTGGCCTTGATCTGCGGTGAGACAAGCGCAACGACCACCAGGATGGCGGTGATTAGGTTGAGATCCGAGGGCGTGACCGAGAACGCGCCGAGCTCCAGGCCCAGGGCCAGGGCAATGGCCAGGCGGTAGACGATGGAGCCGAGCAAAGCGGCGATGAGCGGCCGCGCCACGCCGCGGTGGCCGAAGACGGTTTCTCCCACAATGACCGAGGCGAGGCCGGCAACGATGGTGCCCACGCCCATGTTCACATCCGCCGCGCCCTGGCTCTGGCAGACCAGCGCGCCGGACAGGGCGACCAGCGCGTTGGAGAGGCCCACGCCCAGGATGATGACGATGTTCGTATCCACGCCCTGGCTCGTGATCATCTGGGGGTTGTCGCCGGTGGCGAGCATGGCCTGGCCCCACTCCGTGTGCAGCAGCCAGATGAGACCGCAGACCACGATGATGGCGATGGTGCCGAAGAGCGTGAGCGGCGCCAACGACGACGGGATGCCCAGCGCCTCCAGCGGGTCCAGCACCGTGGGCTTGCCCAGCAGCGTCATGTTGGGCCGGCCCATGATTCGAATGTTCACCGAGTAGAGGGCGATCATGGTCAGGATAGAGGCCAGCAGGTGGAGGATCTTGAACTTGGTGTTCAAAATGCCCGTGACCATGCCGGCCAGGAACCCTGCGCCCATGGCGAGGATAATCGCGATATACGGTGGCACGCCGGCCGTGATGGCCACGGAGGCTACAGCCGCGCCCAGGGGCAGGCTGCCGTCCACAGTCAGGTCCGGGAAGTCGAGCACCCGGAAGGTGAGGTAGACGCCGAGGACCATAAGCCCGTACACAAAGCCAGATTCCACGGCGCCGATGAATGCGTAATAGCTCATAAAACAAAGTCGAGGCGGAGCCCTGAACGAGGACCCCGCCCTGTATGCGTTGTGCTGCCAGCGGCGGCGTTTATTCGAGGACCGTGTCCGCGCGGTCGAGCACTGCTTCCGGGATGGTCACACCCATCTTCTCGGCCGCGTCCTTGTTCACCCACAGGGAGAGATCCTGCAGCGTTTCCACGGGCATGTCGGCGGGGTTGGCGCCTTCCTTCAGAATGCGGAAAGCCATCTCGCCGGTTTGCCGGCCCATGTTGTAGTAGTCGAATCCCAGGGAGGCCAGGGTTCCGCGCTCCACGGAGTCCGTATCGCCGGAGAAGAGCGGGATGTGGTTCTCGTGCGCCACCTTCATGGCGGACTCCAGGGCCGTGACCACGGTGTTATCCGTGGGGATGTAGATGGCCTGGACCTTGCCCACCAGGCTACGGGCGGCCTGCAGCACGCCGGAGGAGTTCTGGATGGTGGCCTCTTCCAGCTTCACGCCCTTTGCCTCGCACGCATCGCGCAGGAACTTCACCAGAGTTACGGAGTTGTCCTCGCCGGCGTTGTAGATCACGCCGACGGCCGTGGCGTCCGGCACGAACTCCAGCATCAGGTCCAGGTGCTTGTCCATGGGGGTCATGTCGGTCATGCCGGTGACGTTGCCGCCGGGCTTGTCCATGGACTTGACCAGGCCGGCGCCCACAAAGTCTGTCACGGCCGTGGCGATAACCGGCGTCTCATGAATGCGCTGCGCACACGCCTGGGCCGTAGGCGTGGCGATGGCCAGCACGAGGTCCGGGTCCTCATCCATGATCTGGTTGGCGATCTGGTTGGCCGTGGCAATGTTGCCCTGGGCGATGTGGACGTTGTACTTCACGTCCAGGCCCTGCTCTTCCAGGTAATCCATGAACCCCTGCCGGGTGGCGTCCAGCGCCGGGTGCTCGACGATCTGGCTGACGGATACCGTGTAGTCTTCAGCCATCGCGACCGATGCGACGAGCACGAACGCGAGGGCGCAGATGATGATCCGAAGTTTTCCCATACAAGCTCCTCCAGCAAAGGGATTGCGGTTATGCGCTCATGCGCATGCACTGTTGTTGCTGAATACACCTAGTTGGCTCAGGTCGGAATGTAAGTCAAGTCCGGGACGCTGTGCTGCGATCTGACACAGGTCCGTGCAGCGCCTTTGCCAGCTCCCGGCCCAGCGTTGCGCAGCGCTCCAATGCCTCCTCGTGCGAGCGCACCGCGCCGGCCCGGAACAGGCCGAGCACAGGCAGCTCGCCCACGATCTCGTAGTCGTGGGACGCAAGCGGCATGCGCATGGCCTCCATGGCCACGCCCAGGTTCTCCTGCTCCAGCTGCTCGGCCACGCAGGCGAGAACAGCCTTGCGGCCCTGGCCGGCAAGGCGGCTGGACCACGCGCGGGGCACGCCGTCCTCAAAGTCGTAGTAGCAGTACAGCCTGTCGATAAACGCCTTCATTAGCGCGCTGATATTATAGGTATGCACGGGCGAAACCAGAACCAGCCCCCGCGCCTCCTGCAGCAACGGGTAGATGAGCTGCATGCCGTCCATGAGCCGCGTGCAGGCCTTGTCCTTGCGGCATCGCTCGCACCCCACGCATGGGCCGAAGTCGTAATCGCGCAGCCGGACCATGCGCGTGGCCATACCCTGCGCCTCGGCCGCGGCAAGAACGGCTTCCGCCATGGCGTCGCTGTTGCCGTTCCTCCGCGGAGTGCCGCTCACACCCAGAATGTCGATCATACGCTCCTCTCTGTGACCGGTTTCGCTTCACGGCGCAGCCTGTTGAAGACCGCTGCCCATGGTCCGAGGGCTCTGCCCCCGGGCATCCGCCAGGGAGGTCAGCTCCCTGGACCCACTTCTGGGGTACACAATTTTCCAGGAGAGGAGAATCGGACCGGGAACGCAACGAACCTTTCGCGACGCGGCGAGCCCCTGCCCGCTGGAGGCTGTCGTGTGCGTTCTTACAACGGGGCTGAGGCGTTCCGACCAAGGGCATCCACCAAAAATCGAAACTCCCTGAACCCATTTTTGAGAGGAGTCCAGGGAGATTCAATTCCCTTGCCAGGGGGTTCTGAGAGACAGCGTCTCCAAGCGGCCGTGTCTGGTGGGGACGCGAGGGGCAACGCCCCCCAAGCGCGGCCGTCGGAACCTGGGGGCGTGGTTTGTATCAGAACCGCTCGAAATCGTCGTCGCTTGACTCCCCCATCTCCAGCATCATTCCCTTATCCTTGCTGTTCTTCTTCGCTTTCTGGTTGCCGTCGCCGGAAGGCAGCGGTTGCGGCCTGTGCACATGGGCGGAGAACTTGCCACTGCCACCGCCTCCGCCAGACATGGCGTCCAGCTGGAAGAAGCCCATGGCGCTGAGGAGCTGCTCGGCCTGGCTGGCCAGCTCTTCGGATGTGGATGCCATTTCCTCGGCTGCCGAGGCATTCTGCTGGATCACCTGATCGAGCTGTTGGATCGCCTTGTTGATCTGGTCGGCCCCGGCATCCTGCTCCACGGTGGCCGCGGCGATCTCCTGCACGAGCTCGGCAGTGCGCTGGATATCCGGCACGAGCTTGGCGAGCATGTTGCCGGCCTTCTCGGCCACGGCCACGCTGTTCTGGGAAAGGTCGCTGATCTCGCCGGCGGCGGCGCCGCTGCGTTCCGCCAGCTTGCGAACCTCGGCCGCGACCACGGCGAAGCCTTTGCCGTGCTCTCCGGCGCGCGCCGCCTCGATGGCCGCGTTGAGCGCCAGCAGGTTGGTCTGCCGCGCGATCTCCTCGATGATGGAGATCTTCTCGGCGATCTGCTGCATGGCGGACACGGTTTCGGAGACGGCCTCGCCGCCTTCGTTGGCGTCCTGCGCCGCCTTCAGCGCGATGGTCTCGGTTTCCCTGGCGTTATCCGCGTTCTGGCGGATGTTCGCGCCCATCTCCTCCATGGAAGAGGATACCTCCTCCACGCTGGCGGCCTGCTCCGTGGCCCCCTGAGACAAGGACTCGGACGAGGCGGACAACTCCTCGCTGCCGGAGGCCACGTTTTCGGAGGCGGACCGCACCTCGCCGACCACGGACTTGAGGCGATCCACCATGACCTTCATATCGGCGTACACGCCCTGGATGGTGCGCTGAGTGAACTGAATGGTGAGGTCGCCCTTGGAAAGTCTCTGCGCAACCTCCTGGATAAGCAATGGATCGCCGCCGAGCTGGCGCAGCACAAGGCGGATGATGAGCCAGGCGATGAGCACGCCGAGCACCACGGCGGTGATGGACACGCCGAGCACCACGGTAAGGGCGCGGTTGTTGGATTTCTGTACGCGGGGGCCGAGCTCGTCCTGTTCGCGCATGACCGACAGCTTCACGTCTTCGAGGTTCTGCGCAATCTGCGGGCCGAGCACGTCGAGCCTGTTTTTGATGATGGTGTTCCGATCCGTGATTGCCTCGACAAGATTGGCGAACGATTCCGTATAAATGGCGAGCTTTTCCTGCAGTCCCGTATGAACTTGGCGCAGCTGATAGCTGTCAAGCTCCTGTCCGAGTATGCTGAGCTGACCGTTCAAGGCGGTGAACTCCTGTTTCACCCGGTCCGCGGCGTCCTTGTCGTTGGATTCGATATACTTGACCACATAGAGCCGGGCCAGGAGCAGGCGGTGCATGGACGATCCGGCGCGAAACGCCGCTTCCGCGTCGCCGTTGTCGTGGGCGGATGACATGATCTGGGCAAGCTCCTGCTCCATCTCTTTGCCGCGCAGGTTGAGAATATCCTGGACGAGATGGTTGCGCTCGTTCTGGTGGACCACGATCTCCTCGAACGCCGCCCTGTACTCCCCGAGGTTCTCGCTGGCTGCAGCGACCATCTGATGCCGCTCCGGGTTGGTGATCTCGTTAAACGCCTGGTCGATAAACTCTTTCGCTTTCTGAAACTCCGCCTCAAAGGCTTGCTTGTCCGCCTCTGATGCGCTGAGGATGAAGTCCTTGGCCTTCATCCGCGTCTGCAACATGTTGGCCTGGGCGCGGCCCATGAGGTTCGTATCCCTCGCAAGGGTTCGGTAGTCCGTGAATCCTTCGTTCGCTGTTTCCAGGGCGAAAAAAGAGACAGTGCTGATGACCAGCAGGAGTACGAGCACGACTGCAAAACCAGCCGTCAGCTTCCGAGCGAGCGACATGTTTCCGAACATGGATCTAACCCCCTGAGAACTTGAGCTGCATCGATCATGGCATTGCGTATTTGAATGGCAATACGCACCAACATACTGAACACTGGTTCAGTAATCAACCATACGCTATTCAATCGTCAAGCCTTTTCTAGCACGTCTAAGTTCATTCGTATACTCGAAGTGGTTCTTCATACCGTTTTATGGTAAATGGCCTTGTCCATAAGTCCTTGCCACACCCGATACCCTACACGCCGGAGGCCCACACGTGGTCACGAGTTCCGTGGAAAGACAACCTGGCGAGAAGCTAGCTCTCGAGATCGGACACGATGTGCTCATCGAGATCCAGGGGCTGGGGCGTCGCTTCAAGACCATCATCATTGGTGGCGAGGTCGGCCAGTACATCATTGTCAAGCCGCCGCAGACCCGCGCCGGCCTGGAGGCGCTCCTGCCGGGAACGCTGCTCACCATGCGTTACATCATGAGCCGCGGGCGCATCTGCGGTTTTCAGAGCGAGGTCAGGCAGATCACTCGCAAGTCCCCGCGTCTGCTCTTCATTTCCTACCCGACCACCTTCGAGGTTCTGAACCTTCGCAGACACGATAGAGTACACTGTTATCAGCCGGTCACATTCTACGTGGAGGCCCAGGAGTACTCCGGACACATTCTGAACATCTCCACAGGCGGATGCCTCGTCACCATGCCGCCGTCAGAAGAAGACACCTATATGTTTGCCGAAAACGCCGAAGCCTTCCTCAACTTCCGCAAGTTCGAGTCCGAGGACTACAGCTACGTGCAGGGGCGCATCAAAAAAGTGATGCGCGAGCATGATCATACGAATGTCGCCATAGAGTTCGATACGCTCACGGACGATGTACGCGAATGCATCGAGAGCTACGTGAACGCTGTCTACGACCACCTCGCTGCGTAATCACGCGCGCGGCACGTTTATTCCATCGCAGAAACTGCCGCTACACAGTATAATCCGACGTCACTGCCACACGGCATGGCGTGAGACGCTGTGTTCCAATAGTCAGGAAGGCTGCTGTATCGTGTTGCGAGAGCACCACATGCTGTGGCAGCGGATGGTCAGGCCGCCATCAAGAGAGGAGCTGCGGGGCGAATTGCTGGTGCCGCAAAAAAAGACGGCGCCCGCAAGGACGCCGCCCGAAACAAAACAGCGCCGCACCCTGGATACGTATGCCCGGAGCGCGGCGCTGTTTGGCAATCAAAAGTACGAGCTACGCGGCCACGGCCCGCTGCAGCGCGGCCACAAAGGTCTCCACGTCATCCTCGGTGGTGTCGAAGCTGGTCATCCAGCGCACCTCCGGCCGGGTGGGCTCCCAGACATAGAAGTAGAACTCCTCGCGCAGACGCTCGATAACCTTCAGGGGCATGGTGGCGAATACGGCGTTGGTCTCTATGGGTCTGGTGATCTCCACGCCGTCCACGGCCCCGGCCTTCTGGCCCAGCAACTGGGCCATGGCGTTAGCGTGGCGGCCGTTCTCGATCCACAGATCCGTACCGTACATGGCCTGTATCTGCGCGGAAAGATAGCGCATCTTGGATCCAAGCTGCATGGCCTGCTTGCGCATGTAGCGAAAGTCCGTATCCAGGCCGGGCCGCATGAAGACCACGGCCTCGCCGTACATCAGACCGTTCTTGCAGCCGCCCAGGGAGAGCACGTCCACGCCCACGTCGCGCGTCAGCTCGGCCAGGCTCACACCCAGTGCGGCGGCCGCGTTGGAAATGCGCGCGCCGTCCATGTGCAGGCGCAGCCCTTCGCGCTTGCAGAACTCGCCGATGGCGGCCAGCTCCTCCAGGGAGTAGAGCGCGCCCAGCTCGGTGGGTTGGGTGATGCTGACCGCGGCCGGCTGGCTGTGGTGCTCGAACCCCCGGCTCTCCAGCGCCGGGGCGATGGCCTCCGGCGTGATCTTGCCGTTGGTGTGGGGCACGCCGATGAGCTTGGAGCCCAGAAAGCGCTCCGGAGCACCGCCCTCGTCCACGTTGATGTGCGCCGTTTGCGCGCAGATAACGCTCTGGTACGAGCGCACGAGGGCCGAGAGCCCTAGCACGTTGGCCGCTGTGCCCAGAAAGACGAAGTACGATTGGGAGTCGTCCCCGAAGTGGCGCTTCAGCGTTTCCCTGGCGCGCCGGGAGTGCTCGTCGTCGCCGTAGCCCACGGCGTGGTCCTTGTTGGCCGCGAGCAGGGCCTCCATGACACGGGGATGGACCCCGGCGTTGTTGTCGCTTGCAAAAGATCTCATTGGTGTTTCTCTCGTAACGGGTGCGCGGCAAAGCCGTAAACTGTGTAAACTGCTCCCGGGACCGTTTTCTAGTCAACCCCCAAACGGCCAAAACATGCCCGGGTAGTACTCGCCCCGGGAAAATCTTCTTGCGTTTCCAGCCCCTTCGATGTAATTACAAAATCCGAATTGTGGCCTGGGCAGGTTCACTCCCCTCCTTTGGACCTCCCTCCTTGCCGCCCTTTAACCTCCGGCGAGGTATGTTATGCCCTGCCTCTCGTCTTTGTTCCGGTATCTTTGCACCTGCCTTACGTGCATCGCTCTGTTGTGCCTGGCGGCGCCCTCCCTGGCCGCTCCGCGCAAGCATTCTCCAACGCAGGAGGAGCAGAAAGAGCTGCACATGTGGCACGATACCGAAGGCATCGTGCATATAAAGGACCAGAAGCCGGAGGAAGAGGAGGTCCGCGAGCAGCAGTTCGCCGACGACCTGCTCCAGCCCAACCCCGACGCCAACGCCACCGCTCCTGCCGAAACGGCAGCACCCATGCAGGCGGACCCCACGCAGGCGGAGGAGCCCGCACCGGCAGAAGGAACCGCCCTCGCCCCGAGCAACGCCTCCCCTGCCGCTTCGGAAAACGGCACGGCTATGCAGCCGGTCACGGAGCCCGCCCCCCAGGCGGCGACACTTCCCGCACAGCAGCAACCCGGTAACCAAACCACGCCGGAATCGCGCCAGTCCGTGGTCCAGCCCATGCAACCCCGGCCAGGCCAGATGCAGCCGGGCCAGAACATTCCGCCAGAGCTGCAACGGCAGATGGACGAGGCCAGAAAGGACATGCCGCCCGAGGTCCAGCAGCAGATGGACCAGGCCATGCGCGAGATGCAGCAGAACTTCGGCCAGCAGCAGCCGGAGATGTCGCCCGGCGTAATGATCGGCATGATGCTCGGCATGCTCGGCGCGGCCCTCATACCAATCGTTATCTTCGGTCTCCTCTCCTACGTCCTCTTCTGCTTCGTCCTCTCCCGCATCGGCAAGAAGTTCTTTATCGGCACCTTCCTGCAGTGGCTCATTCCCTTCTACAACCTCATCCTGCTCACGCGCTGCGCCGGCCTCTCCCCGTGGTTTGCCGCGCCCACCATTGTCCAGTTCGCCCTCAGCCTCCTCATGATTCCGCTGGTGTTCTCGAACCCGCTGTTCGCCATGTCCATGGCCTCGCTGCTCCAGATCATCGGGATCATCGGCTACATCGCCATGGCCATCGTCTTCGGCAACATCGCCAAGCGGCTGGGCAAGAACCTGGTGCTCTGGGTCATCCTGATGCTCATCCCGCTGGTCCAGCTCGTCTGCGGCCTCATCCTGGCCTTCGACTCCTCCAGACCGATCCTGGACGGCGACGAGATTCCTGCGGGACCGTCGGACGACACGCCGCCCCGCCGCCGTGGCAAAGCCGGCTCGCAGCCGGACGAAATGCCGCTGCTTTCCGCGCCGCCCAAGCCGCCGCGCAAAAAGGACCCGCTGGACGACTAGCGGCTCAGGCCGAGGTCGCAACGGCCGCGCCTTCATAAATGACAACGCCCTGGCAAAAGCTATCCCGCCGGGGCTTTTTCTTGGCCATGGCCTGCGGCCACATGCTGCGATGTCCGGCCACGATCAGACACGAGCGCCGGCTGCGGTTCAGCGCCATGCAAGTGCCGCGCGACCACGGCTACCAGAGCGCCATCTTCATACAGTAGACGCCCCAGATTCGAATCCCGGATCGACCACCGCACTGCTCACCGGACCTCCCGTAACCCAGCGGATTTCATCTGTGATCACCCAACCTTCCCGAAGCCTTCCACCTCTCCCCACTCAGCCCCACGCTGCTCCAACCCCGAAAAACACCCTGCGATACGCTGCGCCAGGCCGCTCTCCATCACTCCCCTGCCGCCAGCCTGCACAGCCCTTGACACCCCGGGTCCGGGACTTACCTATGGCTGTTGTCGCACCCTCGTACTTAAAGCCGGAGGACCGAAATGCCCCTGTATGAATATCGCTGCACTGAGTGCAACACAGACTTCGAGGAGCTCGTGAGCCCCTCCAAAACCGACGGCAAATGCCACGCGCCGGCCTGCCCCAAGTGCAAGTCCACCAAGACCGCGCGCATCCTGTCCGCCCCCACTGTGCGCGCCGGCTCCGGATCGGGTCTCGGCTCGCTGGGCTCCATGTCCGGCGGTAGCTGCGCGCCGTCCGGCGGCTTCTCCTGAGGCTAGCGAGAGGGCCGCGGTCCGCGGCCCTTGGATGTATTGTCGATGTACCGTAATTGATTATTTCTGATGGACTTTTCCGACAGGCGGCCGACAACCGCACCGCCCGGCGACGCATTCGCCACGCGTGCCCCGTACCCTGTCAATCGACCGTCAACCCCAAACAACGAACCGTTGCCCCGGAGAGACGACCATGGCCAACACCAACGCCGAGCAGTTCGAGTTCAAGGCTGAAGTCAGCAAGCTTCTGAACATCATCACCCACTCCCTGTACACCAACCGCGAGATATTCCTGCGCGAGCTCGTCTCCAACGCTTCCGACGCCCTGGACAAGCTGCGCTTCGAGCAGAGCCGCGGCGCCGAGGTTGCCGCCCCCGATCTGCCCCTCCAGATATCCATCACCATGGACGAGGACGCCGGGACCATCACCGTGGCCGACACCGGCCTGGGCATGACCCACGACGAGCTCATGGAAAACCTCGGCTCCATCGGCAAGTCCGGCTCCGAGGACTTCATCAACAAGCTCGCCGAGGCCGCGTCCGAGTCCAAAGCCGAAGGCTCTGCCGACGCCACCTCCATCATCGGCCGCTTCGGCGTGGGCTTCTACTCCGTGTTCATGGTCGCGGACACCGTCACCGTGACCACCCGGCCCTACATCCCAGGCCAGCACGCCTATAGCTGGATATCCGACGGCGCGGGCACCTTCTCGGTACAGGCGCTGGAGCCCGACGCAGACGCGCCGGAGCGCGGCACCCGCGTGACCCTGCACCTGCGCGAGGACGCCAGGGAGTATCTGAACAAGAACCGTCTGGAGCAGATCATCAAGACCCACTCCAACTTCGTGGCCTTCGATATCCTGCTGGACGACGAGAAGGTGAACACCACCCCGGCCCTCTGGCGCGAGCCCAAGTTCCAGATCACGCCGGAGCAATACAACGAGTTCTACACGTTCCAGACCCTGGACACCGAGGCCCCGCTGGACGTGATCCACTTCTCCGTGGATGCGCCCGTGCAGTTCACCAGCCTCTCGTTCATCCCCAAACGCCGTAGCGACCTCTACCAGCTCTCCCAGGGCGAGTACGGCCTGGACCTCTACGTGCGCCGCGTGCTCATCACCAAGAACTTCCGCGAGCTCATCCCCGAGTACCTCGGCTTCCTGGAAGGCCTGGTGGATACGGAAGATCTGCCCCTGAACATCTCCCGCGAGACGCTTCAGGAGAACATCCTCATCCGCAAGATCGCCTCCACCGTGACCAAGCAGACCCTCTCCCATCTCACCACCATGGCCGAGAAGGAGCCGGAGAAGTACGCCGAATTCTGGGAGGCGCATGGCCCGGTCTTCAAGCACGGTTATGCCGACTTCGGCAACCGCGAGAAGTTCGGCCCCCTGCTGCGCTTCAACTCCTCCCACCACGAGGACAAGAGCGGCCTGACCTCCCTGGACGAGTACATCGGCCGGATGAAGGAAAACCAGAACGCCGTCTACTACATCGCCGGCACCAGCCGCGAAGCCATCGCCCTGAACCCGCACACCGAGATGTTCCGCAGTAAGGGGTTGGAGGTCCTTTACCTCTACGAGCCCATCGACGAGTTCGTGCTGGAAACCCTGGGCACCTATAAGGAAAAACAGCTCCAGGCCGCCGAACAAGTCAAGCCCGAGGACCTGGACGCCTTCCCGGATGTGGACGAGGCCGCCAAGACACAGGCGCCCGAGCTCTCCGACGCCGACCGCTCAACCCTCGACGCCCTGCTCGGCCGGATCAAGGAGATCCTCGGCGAGCGCGTCACCGATGTCCGCGTCTCCGCCCGGCTCACCACCAGCCCGGCCGTGCTCGTCAGCCCGGATGGCTCCATCTCCTCGCACATGCAGAAGATCATGCGCACTCTGCAGAACGAGACCGAGCCGCCCCAAAAGGCCATGGAGCTCAACCCGGACCACCCGCTGGTGCGCAACCTGCTCGCCGTCTACAAGAAAGACCCCCAGGACGCCTACCTGAGCACGGCCGTGGAGCAGCTCTTCGAATCCTCACTCCTGCTCGAAGGCTACCTCACCGACCCCTACGCCATGGTCGAACGCATCAACTCGCTCCTGGAAAAATCCAGCGGCTGGTACCTGGAGGTCAAAGGCGAGTAGCCTGAGGCAGAACTTCTGGTCCGAGGGGCTCTGCCCCTCGCGCACCCCGCCAGGGAGCTTAGCTTCCTGTACCCATTTCTGGGGTCCGGGGAACAGCGTTCCCCGGCAGTGGGCCTGAGAGACAGCGTCCCCCGGGAACGACTATACGTACCGTAGTTCCTTCAGACATGCGTCCCGGTGTTGCAGCGAGCGGTGCCGGGACGTTTTCTTTGTCTCGGCTCTTTTGACGCAAGAGCAATACGTATTAAAAGACTGGCCGCCGGGTGCTCCGGAGTTGGTTCCGTGGGCGTTGCCCTTGGGCTCCCTGAACCTATTTCAGAGGACTGGGGGGCTGGTCCCCCAGCATGCAGAGCGTTCCGGCACGCCGGGGCGTTTGCTTTGCCGGGCAGACAGGGTATGGTCGGAGGCAAGCGCACCGTCGCATGAAACGCCCATGCATTCTGGGCTTTTCATTTGCCGGGGGACACGGTACACCGGCGCTTCGCGGAGGGATGGCCGAGTGGTTGAAGGCGGCGGTCTTGAAAACCGCTGACCTCGCAAGGGGTCCGGGGGTTCGAATCCCTCTCCCTCCGCCAGCGGAATTTAATGCCTTGCTTCTCAGTATCTTACTGGAAGGCAAGGCTTTTTTCTTTCCACTGCTCCAGTACACTGTTACAGTGGAGCCATGGAAAAGATGCCCGGACACCCCCGACTTTTTCGGCGTGGAGCTGTGTCTACTACCACCGCGCTGCAATCCCCGTTGATATCAAGGACACCTACCCAAAAACCGAGGAAACCTTCTCGCTGAAGACGAAGGATTACCAGGATGCTGTACGCAAGGTCCGTGTAGCAGCAGCCACGGTTGACCGTCAGTTTGATGAGCACCGGCGTATGCTAGCCCAGCAGGCTAAGCCGCCTCTGAAGGAGCTGTCAGACGCCGAGATTAAGCGAATCGGGGAGGTCTACTACACCTACCTCCTTGAAGAGGATGAGGAAACACGCCTCAAAGGCTTCTACGACGAAGACGGACCGCTCTCCTACGATCCTATCCCGATATTCGAGGAGTATGCAGAACTTAACGACGGCATAGACAGCCTCACGCGCCACAATTTTGCCCGTGGTCAGATTGACCCCTTCTTCGCCTCTGAGGCTGAAGAGATCCTTACCTGGGACGGCATCAACATCCGACTGGACAAGTCCTCCCCAAGCTGGCGGAAGCTGATACGAGAGCTACAGGCAGCCAGCAGGGCGACAAGCGGCTTTTCCCGGACCTGCTCATGGGAGAGGACGGCTACTACTCGTCACCGTTTTCGAAATGGTTCAGTCGTCTCCTGCGGAACGCTGGCGTCAAGAGCAAGAAGAACGCCTTCCATAGCTTCCAGCACTGCTTCGAGGATGCATGCCGCGACTCGGACATCTCCAAGGAGATCATGGACGCGCTCCAGGGGCATGGCGAAGAAGGTATGTCGGACCGCTATGGCCGTGGCTACTTCCTCCAGAAGCTCAACGAGGCAATGCAGAGGCTTCAATACCGGGGTCTTGACCTGGACCATCTAGCCAAGGACAACTAGCCGAATTCTTCAGGGCATAAAAATGTGAGCGGTTCTTTTTATACGTCGTGCGGCCCATTTCCCCCCGTGGGGGGCTTCCAGCATCGGTCCAGGACACCGAAATGAACCGTGATAGTCCGGCACGGGCCACAGCGTGGAGTGTTCTGCCACCTTGCTGGCCTGGAGGGAAGGCGGTGCGATGTGAGATCATGGACGACGCCACCCGTTGGTGCCGCAGCTGGGGCAATGATCGGCCACGATGTTGCAGATTGTTCGTCCTACTAGGGCGTACAACATGCAACAACATCCCAGGCACGATGCTCACGTCGCGCACTGGCCCTCTAGCGTTGCGACCGCTTGCCTCAGCTCATGGCCCCGTCCGTCCCTTTTTGGGCGGGGTCCTGGGTTGGCATGGCCGGCAGCATGGCGGCGGCAAGGTCACCCAGGGAGCCGGGCATGGCCGCGGCGCGGAAGTTCGTATGGTCGAAGTCCACGAGCCTGCCCTGCTCCACGGCCACGGCGCGGTCGCAGAACCGCTGCACCAGCCGCAGGTCGTGGGTTACGAAGAGGTAGGACACACCGTCTTTCGTGCGCAGATCGTCGAGCAGATCGAGAATCCGGGCCTGCACAAGCATGTCCAGGCTGGATACGGCCTCGTCCAGAATAATGCAGCGCGGCCGCGCGGCCAGAGCGCGGGCAATGGAGATGCGCTGCAGCTGGCCACCACTGAAGCGCGAGGGGTGCTTTGCCACGTCATCAGGACTTAGCCCGACATGTTGCAACAGCTCAGCGACCCGCGCATCCAGTGCTGCGCCACGCAATTTCTCGAAGTTGCGCAAGGGTTCGGCAATGATGCTTCGGGCCGTAAGCCTGGGATTGACCGAGCCGATGGCGTCCTGAAACACCACTTGCACGGCCCGGCGTTGCTCGCGATCCACCTGCAACCGGCCTCCGTTGGTGGTGGGACGGTCCAGGATGCGCGCCTCCCCGCTTGTGGGTTGTTCCAGGCCCAGCAGGATACGACCCAAAGTGGACTTGCCCGAGCCGCTACGGCCTACAAGCCCCACGCACTCCCCCTGCTCGATGCGCAAGTCCGCGCCATGCAGCACGGGCACGATCTCGGCGCTGCTGAAGAATCCGCCCCGGCGGTAGGTTTTGGTCACGTTGCGGGCTTCGATGATTGCCATATCTGTGCTCCATGGATTGCCGGCTCGTAGGCGATAGAGCGGCCGGATGTCTCAGTTCATGGACAGCCGGCTGCCCGGGCCCGAAGCTCGCGGGGCTTCCATGCCATACAATCTGTAATGCGCCTGCAGCAGCGAGGCTGTGTACTCATGGCGCGGCGCGTTGAAGATCGCGTGCACGCCGCCCCGCTCCACGATGTCGCCGTTGTGCATGACCAGCACCTGGTCGGCCAGCCGCGCGATGACCGAAAGATCGTGCGTAACCAACAACACACCCAGATTGCGATGGCGCATGAGAGTTTCGATGAGATCAAGCACCCGGGCCTGGGACACGGCGTCCAGGTCCGTGGTGGCCTCGTCGGCCAGGAGAAAATCCACGTCCAGCAGCAGAGCCAATGCGATCATGACGCGCTGGAGCATGCCGCCGCTCATCTGGAATGGATAGAGTCGCAGGATGGAGTCCGGCTCCGGGAAGCCCACTTCCACCAGAGACGTGCGCCAGCGCTCCGGCCCGTTCTCCGCTGCCGCCGCGCCGTGGGCCGCCAGCGTCTCCTTGAAGTGCGCCCGGATGGTGAACACCGGGTCGAAGCAGCTCATGGGGTTCTGCAGGATCATGGCCGCCCGCTTGCCCCGCGTCTGGCGCGCCCTGGCGGTGTTTCCGGACGAAACGGGCATGGTCTCACCACCCAGACGGATGCTGCCCGAGGCACGGAGCCCCCTGGGCACGAGGCCCATGATGGTCTGGCAGGTCAACGACTTGCCGCTGCCGCTTTCGCCCACGAGGCCCGTGACCTTGCCCCGCTCCGCAGTAAGGCTGATTCCCCGCACCAACTGCTTGCCAGCAGCGGAGATGGCGAGGTCCTCCACCTCCAGATACGGGCTCGTGCCGTGCTCGTTGTTCCCTGCCATCAGTGCGCCTCCAGAAGACCGTCGTGGGCCGGCGCCGGATCGGATACGGCATGGTCCACCACATGGTGGTCGGCGGTGTTGGGGTCCAGCGCGTCGCGCAAGGCGTCGCCCAAAAGGTTGAAGGCCATAACCGTGAGGAAGATGGCCAGCCCCGGGTACATGATCAGCTCGGGATGAGTCCAGACGAACTGCCGGGCGTCGGCGATCATCACGCCCCACTCTGCCATGGGCGGTGTGACGCCGAGGCCGAGGAAGGAGAGGCCGGAGACGTGCATCATCATGTGGCCGATATCCAGGGTCGCCAGAATGGCCAGCTGGGCGAACACAGGGGGCAGCACATGCCGGGCCACGGTCATGAACCGTCCGGTGCCGGCCACGCGCGCCGCGAGCACGTACTCCCGGTTTTTGAGTGATAGCACGAAGCTGCGGATGATCCGCGCATACCAGGCCCAGTGCGTGAGGGCGATGGCGATGATCACGTTGACGATGCCCGTGCCCAGCACGCCGATCATGAACATGGCCAGGATGAAGGTCGGGAAGGTCAGGAATACGTCGCAGATGCGCATGAGCGTGGAGTCCACGGCCCCGCCCACGTAGCCGGCCGTTGCGCCTACCGAGAACCCGAGCAGCAGGATGACGCCGGCGATGACCATAACCGAGCCCAGCGAGGTCCGCGCGCCGTAGAGCAGACGCGTGACCACGTCTCTGCCCAGGTGGTCGCAGCCCAGCAGGTGCTCGGCGCTTGGCTCGGCGAACTTGTCCGCCAGGTTGACTTCGGTCGGGTCATATGGAGTCAGGACCGGTGCGAAGATTGCGCTTCCGCCGATAAACAGAACCAGGGCCAGCGCGAAGCCCACGAGCCCCCGCTGCGCCAGCCGCTTCAGGCCTGCGGGCATCATCGGGAGTTCCCCTCGAAACGTATGCGCGGATCGAGCCACGCATAGCAGATGTCCACCACCAGGTTCATGCTCACGAAGATGGTGGTCATGATCAGGATAAAGCACTGCATGACTGGGTAGTCGCGGTTGTAGATGGCCGAGACCGCATACCGGCCCACGCCGGGCCAGGCAAAGATGGATTCGGCGATGACCGCTCCGCCGAAAAGCTCGCCCACGTGCATGCCGATGGCCGTAATCACCGGGATGAGCGAGTTGGCCATGACGTGCCTGCCGATGACCACGGACTCGGGCAGCCCCCTGGCCCTGGCGTAAAGCACGTAGCGCGAATGCATGTTGTCCAGCATGTTGGCGCGGATAAGCCGCGTGTTGATGCACAGGGACATAAGCGACATGGTCACCACCGGCATCACCATATGGCCCAGGCCGCCCTTGCCCATGGGCGGCAGCCAACCCATCTTGATGGCGAAGAGCCAGACCAGGATGAAGCCCAGCCAGAAGTTGGGCATGGATACGCCGAAAAAGCTGAGCCCACGGGTCAGGTTGTCCGGCCACTTGTCCTTTTTCAAAGCCGATACCATCCCCATGGGCACGCTCAACAACAAGGTGAGTACAAGGGACGCGACGGCCAGGATCAGCGTATTGGGCAGGTAGTAGAATATCTCGTCAAGGACCGGGTTCTTGGTCACGTAGGAACGGCCGAAATCGCCCTGCACGGCCTTGCCGAGCCAGTGCGCGTACTGCACGGCAAAGGGCTTGTCCAGGCCAAGTTCCTCGCGCGCCACGGCCAGGGCTTTTTCTGAGGGCGGAATGTTGGACAAGCGCAGATAGGCCATGGCCGGGTCCCCCTGGCCGAGCCGCAGAATGGCAAAAACCACCAGCGACACGGCCAGGAGTATTGGCGGCAACAACGCCATCCTTTTCAGGATGTAGCGGAACATGCGTTACTTCTTTTCCATACTTTCAAATGGAATTTCCTGCTGGGTGGGACCGAAGGACGCTCCCTTGAGCTCCGGCCGGTGCACCATGATGGAGGTCATGTAGGTCAGCGGCAGATACACGGCCTGCTCATGCAGCGTGGTCAGTATGTCCCTGTACAGGTCCGCGCGCTCTTTCTCGTCCACTGTCACGAGCACCTGGCCGATCTTCTCGTCGATCTCGGCCTTCATGGGCAAACCGAGCTGGGCCTGGTAGTCCGCATGGGATGGCACGCGCATGGAGCTGCAGAAGGAGTGGGGATCGTAGGGCGGGCCCCAGGTCTCGCCGAAGATAATTCCGAACTCGCCGTTCATCTGGCGTGTGTAGAAGGAGTCGCTCTCTTCGCCTACCAGGCTCACCTTGATTCCGATTCTTTTGAGGTCGCCCTGGATGACTTCGGCCACGGACTTCTGCAGAGCGTCGTTGCCCACGAAGCAAAGCTCCAGAGCCAGCTCTTTGCCGTCCTTGGTGCGATACTCGGCGTCTTTGGCCAGGGTCCAGCCCGCCTTGTCAAGCAGCGCCTCGGCCTCTGCCGGATCAAAGTCATAGGGCGCAAGCCCCAGGTCGCAATATGGCATGGAAGGCGCGAACAGCGTGTCCGCCTGCGACTCCACTCCCAGGAAGATATGTTCGACCATGGCGGGCTTGTTCACGGCGTGGAGGATAGCCCGGCGCACAACAAGGTCATTGGTCGGAAAGCGTTTCGTGTTCAAAGCCATGGCCCGTGTGGCCAGCGGCGGCGAAACAGACGCCTCGACATTGCCCATCTGCTGGTAGCGCTGGAAGGTGTCCAGACCGAGCTGGCCGCCGCCATGCCCTCCGGCGCCGTAAATCAGGTCGATCTCGCCGGTATCAAAGGCCACGGCGCGGGCGTTGGAGTCCGGAATGACCTTGACCACGAGATACTTCATGGCCGGCTTTTTGCCCCAGTACGCGTCATTGCGTTCGAAGACGTCGTACTCGCCCTTGACTATCTCCACGAGCTTCCAGGGGCCGGTGCCGATGGGCGCCTTTATGCCCTGGGCCGTATCGCCGCTCTCGGGGAAGGCCGCCGGGGAGAGGAAACGATCCGGCCGGATCAACGCGAGCTCCTGGAGGATCGGGTAGTATGGGGCTTTCAGAGTCAGCTTCACAGTATGATCGTCGATCACGGTCACAGCCTGGCCGCCGGCCTCTTCCACCGCATGAAGCTGATTGACCAGTTCGAGCCAGTCGTGGTTCTTGTGGTTCAGGAGAATTGTATCGAAGTTCTTCTTGACCGCTTCGGCGTTGAAGGGCTGGCCGTCGGAGAAGGTCACGTCCTTACGGAGTGTGAAGGTGTACTCTTTGCCGTCCTCGCTGATCTTCCAGGACGTAGCCAACCAGGGCGCGATGGTGCCGTCGGCCTGGTAGCGCACCAGCGGCTCGTAGACCATAGCCTGGGCAAACATCTGGCTGGGCGAGTACGTGTGGGGGTTGAGTGGCCCAACGTTGGAGTTCCAGGAGTAGACGAGCACATCGTCGCCTTCCGGAGGTGCGGCCTGCAATGGCTGCGGCAGCATAAGTGCCAGCAATGCAAATACGGCGAACAACCAGGGAGCAAAACGGCGTTCGGTCATGAGAGTCTCCTGTTCGATCTATTCTTACGCTGATTAATCTGAAATTTGTGTTACGGATTAAGCTTAATTTATTTTTCAGTCAAATTTATTATTTACAATTCAAAAAAACATGTCATTAGACAGGGATACAGCCCCATGCGCTCACTCTGGGAACAGCTTGTGATGCCGGTCTATTACGGACGGAGCAATGCTCGGCGGACTATTAGCAATGGGCGCCTGGATGGGCTCAGGAACGACAGAGTAATTTCAGGAGGAAAAAGACCCTTGAGTCAGAAGAGTTCCTTCTCTCAGGTCGCTCAGGCGAGGATCACGGTCCAGCGCGTTGGAATCGCTGATGCCGTCTGCGGTCCTAGATCGCCAGCTTGACGCCCTTGGACTTGAGGGCGCTCAAGGCTTCGCTGCGGTCATGGTAATGGGTGTGCAGAAGGTGGTGCGACTCGTGGCTGCAGGGACCGTCTTTCAAGAAGCCTTTGTCCTTGTTGTACAGCAGCTCGATCATGGGGTTGTTCTGGGACTTCTTGATTGCATACAGCTTGTCGTTGGCGTCCGCCGCGTACACGGCCTGCTGCCGCTTGGTCACGAAGTTCGCCGCCGCGGCGACGGCCTCCTTGGTGATGTTCAGACCGAGCACGGTGTAGCCGCAAGCCACGGCCGCGAACTTGAGCATGGTGCGTCTGCTGCACCTGGTGAAGTCTTTCATCGCGCATTCCCTCCTTTACGCCATGGAGCGCATTCTGAAGCGCCGGTTGATGCGGGCGATGGTGTTGCTGAACAGGGATGCCCGGATGTCCGGATCGATGGGCTGACCGCCGCCGTTAACGCAGCCGCCCGGACAGGCCATGACCTCGATGAAGGCGTAGGGCGACTTGCCTTGCCGCACCTGCTCCAGCACCGGAATGGTGTTGGCCAGTCCGCTGATGACGCAGACCTTGACCTGACCGAAGTTGGGGATGTCCACCGCCGCTTCCTTCACACCTTCCTGAGCGCGCACGGCCTTGATGTACGGGTTGGTGAGCTTCTCGCCCGAGAGCACCTCGTAGCCCAGGCGTAGCGCTGCTTCCATAACGCCGCCGGAGCAGCCGAAGATGGTGGCGCCGCCGGTGGACTCGCCCAGCTCGCGGTCGGGCTTCTCGTCCGGCAGGGACTTGAAGTCGATGCCCGCCTTCTTGATCATGTATGCGAGCTCGCGGGTGTTGATGGTCGCGTCGATGTCCCGGAAGCCGCTGGCGTCCATCTCATGGCGCAATCCCTCGAACTTCTTGGCGATGCACGGCATGATCGAGACCGTATAGATGTTCTTGGGCTCGGCCTTGCCCACCTCGGCGCCGTAGGTCTTGGACAGCGGTCCCAGCATGGCAATGGGCGACTTGCAGCTGGACATGTTCGGCAAGAGGTCCGGGTAGAAGGTCTCGGCGAACTTGATCCAGGCCGGACAGCAGGATGTGAACTGCGGCAGGGGCCGCGCATCTGGCGTGCCCTGCTCCTTGACTCGCTGGACCAACTCGGTGCCCTCTTCCATGATGGTCACGTCCGCGGTCCACTCGTTGTCGAAGATCAGGTCGAAGCCGAGCTTGCGCAGCGCCGCGTGCATCTTGCCGCCCACGTAAGTGCCCGTGCTGTAGCCGAAACACTCGCCCAGGCCGTAGCGCACGGCAGGCGCGGGCATGGACACCACCACCGTGTTCGGGTCTTTGATCTTCTCGAAGATCTCATCCACAAAGGACACGCCTTCATAAACGGCGCCGAAGGGACAGTTGGTCAGACACTGCCCGCAGTTCATGCAGGCCACCGGATCAACGACCTGATGCTTGTTTTCGTCGTTAATCGACTGGATGGCGCCCGTGCCGCACACCTCTTCGCACGCTCCACAGCCCTGGCACTTGTCCAGATCGACCTGGACAAAGTACGTCTTGTCCGGATCGATAGCGCCGGATGCTGTGGATTGATAGAAGACTCCTTCCATCTCGCGCATGGGTCTCCTCCTTGTTTGGAGTTGCTGAGGTTGAATGCCAGCGCCGGGACCACATAATCAGCGGACCCGGCGCAGGCCAGTCACTTCACAATGCGATCTTCAACCAGGGCATGCCGTATATCCTGGCCAACGGCGCGCCCTGGCCGCTGTGGAAGCCGGATGCGCGCAACACGGCCATGGTGCGACACACGGCGCTTCGGACCACGCGCCGCACGTCGGCGTGCGATTCCTCCATCCCGCTTTCCACCAGCAAAAAAACGAGCTCGGCAGGCATGCAGTCCGCCAGGCAGATACCCTGCACGACCCTGGACAAAGGTCGGAGCACGCAGGCGGACTCTTCGCCGGACGCGGCGAATGTGAAGAACTCCCGGGTATCCATCGTGCGAACGCGCAGGGGCGTCCTCCGCGCCGGGAGCCAATGCACGACAACGCCCAGGTCCTTTTCAAAAAGCATGCTCGCAAGGCTTGCGTACTCGTCACCCAGATAGGCGAGCTCAATGGAAGGGGTAGGCGCTTCTTGGCGCATGGCCTCGATAATGTAGAGGCCTAGAGCGCTCCCATGGTAGAGGATATCGCCAAAGGCGGCGACGCATGCGGTCCTCGAAGGCGGCGTATCGCTCTGGCAGCGTGCGAAAGACCCTGTCTTGGGCCGCATGATAAACCATACCCCCTTCTGCATACTTTTTAAAATTTCGTAACACAATCGCAATTACGCTCAATTCCGAAAACAATCAAGCATGGCGTTCAGCCCAGGCATGATACCAGCCAAGTACTTGCTGAGCTCCTGTAGGCAAACCGATCCCTGGCATGCAGACTCAAGATCAGCTCGATTTTTTTGTATGATTATATGAATATGAAATTTAATTTCATTTGTTTTTAGTGCTACTAATTCT
The DNA here is from genome assembly GCF_013085545.1 of Oceanidesulfovibrio marinus. NCBI lineage: Bacteria > Pseudomonadati > Thermodesulfobacteriota > Desulfovibrionia > Desulfovibrionales > Desulfovibrionaceae > Oceanidesulfovibrio > Oceanidesulfovibrio marinus. The sequence continues at coordinate 4,334,446 of NZ_CP039543.1, read as the reverse complement.
TGACACGTGACACTGAAAGGCGTAGCTGCTACTTCACGTACTGCTCACCTGGAGAAACGCAGCCTGCGGGAAGGGGTCACCTGAACCTCAGGGCGAGGACTGAATTCCGCTCTTGCCCCGCCCGTACGGCAGCTTTCGGTTCTCTCCCTCCGTCCCCATCCGGACCAACGCCGGTCCATCCGCCTCTGAACTGCGTTCTCGCAACCCGCGGGGAGATCGTCGATATGGAGAAACGGATCGGGATCATTGGAATCATCATCAAGGAACGACAAAAAACGGCGCATCGTGTGAACGAGTTGCTCAGCGAGCATGGCGACCTCATCGTGGGTCGCATGGGCCTGCCCTTTCGGGACAAGGGCATCAACGTGATCAATCTGATCATCGAGGCCTCCACAGATGAGGTCGGCGCCCTGACCGGCAAGCTGGGCATGCTCGAAGGCGTTCGCGTCAAATCGTTCGTGGTCTAAACAGGAGGGACCGTCATGACTGTCGAAATTCTGAGTCGCGAGCTGCACAACTTCATCGACGAAGGCCGCATCTGGGACGACATCGCCAGAGCCGAGAACCCGGCGCCCGGCCTTGTCCGGGATGTTCTGGAAAAGGGCCTGGAGAAAAAAGGGCTCTCCCCGCACGAAGCCGCCGTGCTGCTGAAGAATACGGACGCGGACCTGGACGAGGAAATTTTCGAAACGGCCAGGACCATCAAGAAGGGCATCTACGGCAACCGCCTCGTGCTCTTCGCTCCGCTCTACGTAACCAACGAGTGCGGCAACCAGTGCGCCTACTGCGGGTTCAACGCAAAGAACGAGGACCTGGAGCGCCGCACCCTGACCATGGACGAGCTGCGCAAGGAGGTGGAGGCCCTGGAGGATATCGGCCACAAGCGGCTGCTTCTGGTCTATGGCGAGCATCCCAAGCTGGGCGCGGAGTGGATGGCCGATACCGTGCGCACCGTGTACGATGTGACCTCGGAAAAAAGCGGCGAGATCCGCCGGGTGAACATCAATTGCGCACCTCTGGACGTGGAAGGGTTCAGGACTCTCGGCGAGGTGGGCATCGGCACCTACCAGTGTTTTCAGGAAAGCTATCACCAGAAGACATACGCCCACGTGCACCACGCCGGCCGGAAGACCAACTTCCTCTGGCGGCTCCACGCCCTGCACCGGGCACAGGAAGCCGGCATCGATGATGTGGCCCAGGGCGTGCTCTTCGGCCTGTTCGACACCACCTACGAGGTCCTCGGTCTGCTCTACCACGCCCTGCAGCTGGAAAAGGACTTCGGCGTGGGACCGCACACCATCTCCTTCCCGCGCATCGAGCCGGCCCTCGGCTCCGAGCTGGCCTTCAACCCGCCCCACCCCACTACGGACCACCAGTTCAAGAAGATCGTGGCCGTACTGCGCATCGCCGTGCCGTACACCGGCCTGATCCTGACCACGCGGGAGACGGCGGAGCTGCGTAAGGAGCTGCTGGAGGTTGGCGTCTCCCAGCTCTCAGCCGGGTCGCGCACCTATCCCGGCGCCTACCAGGACCCCAACTACGACCGCCCGGATGTTCAACAGTTCTGCGTAGGCGACAGCCGCTCCCTGGACGAGGTCATCCACTCCATCGTCACGGAGCACGGCTACGTGCCCTCCTGGTGCACGGCCTGCTACCGCCTGGGCCGCACGGGCGAGCACTTCATGGAGCTGGCCAAGCAGGGCTTCATCCAGAAGTTTTGCCTGCCCAACGGCTTGCTGACCTTCAAGGAGTACCTGGAAGACTACGCCTCCGAGCGCACCAGGGACGCTGGTATGGCCCTGCTGAACCAGGAGGTGGACTCATTCCCCGATCCGAAGTTCAAGGGCTCCCTCGTCAGGCGGCTGGACCGTATCCAACACGGGGAACGGGACCTGTACTACTGATCGCGCGCCACCATCTTGCACTGAAGGAGCTGCCCCATGGCCATCTGTATGAGCAACGCGACCATCAAACGGATCGCTGCCTTTGCCGAAGCCCATGATGCAGGCGGCGTCTGGGTTTCCGATGGAAAGACGACCCAATGCGTATACGCCGCGCCGAATCCGGACGCTTCGAGCCGATGCGGCGCCCTGGCCCTGAAGTACCCCCTGGGCGGCGGGTTGACCCTGCTGGTGGGCATCAGCGAGGCGCGTCAGCTGGACATGGACACGCAGTCCCGCATGCAGTCCGAGATCGCTACGATATCGAACCATGCATGAACGAACAGAGCGTGACGCCCTGGGGGAGCGCACTCTCCCCCGGGGCGCCTACCACGGCATTCACACTCTGCGCGCCCTGGAGAACTTCCCAATCTCCGGGCGGCGCTGGCCAGATGCGTTCATAACAGCCCTGGCGCAGGTCAAGCTGGCCTGCGCCAGAGCCAATCTGGCCCTTGGCTATCTGGATCAGGATGTGGGTCGGGCCATCTGCCAGGCCTGCGAGGAGATGGCCGAAGGCGAGTTGCACGAGCACATCCTGGTGGACCCGTTCCAGGGCGGGGCCGGCACCTCCACCAACATGAACGTCAACGAGGTTCTGGCAAACCGCGCCGCCGAGCTGCGCGGCGGTGCGCCCGGCGATTCCTCGCTGATCCACCCACTGGAGCACGTGAACCGCCACCAATCCACCAACGACGTGTTTCCCACGGCCCTGGCCGTGGCCTGCCTCTCCCTGCTCAAAAAGCTGGAAGAGGCTGTGGCTGATCTCCAACAGAGCCTGCAGTACAAGGAGCAGGAGCTGTCCGACGTGCTCTGCCTGGGCCGCACTCAGCTCCAGGACGCCCTGCCCATGACCATGGGCATGACCATCGGCGCATTTGCCGAAGCCGCGGCGCGCGACCGCTGGCGAATCTTCAAGTGTCGCGAGCGACTCAAGCAGGTCAATCTCGGCGGCACGGCCATGGGCACAGGTCTGGCCGCACCGCGCGACTACATCTTCCGTGTGGTGGAGGAGCTCAAGCAGGTCACGGGCCTGCCTGTATCCCGCGCCGAGAACCTGGTGGACGCGACCCAGAACATGGACCGTTTCGTGGAGGTTTCGGGCATCCTCTCGGCCTGCGCCGCCAATCTGCTCAAGATGTGCACCGACCTGCGGCTTCTATCCAGCGGACCGGACGGCGGGCTGGGCGAGCTGCGCCTGCCGCCGTTGCAGGCCGGATCGAGCCATATGCCGGGCAAGATCAACCCGGTTATGCCCGAGGCCGCGTCACAGGCCGCGCTCCGGGTCATGGCCGCCCACCAGTGCCTGGCCATGGCCGTCGGTTCCGGCACGCTGGGTCTCAACCAGTTCATGCCGCTCATCGCCTCCGAGATCCTGGAGTCCCTGACCCTGCTCACCAACGTTATTCCGCTGCTGAACGACAAGTGTATCCGCGGTCTCACCGCAAACAACGAGCGCTGCCGCACGAACCTGGGCGCATCCAGAGCCCTGGCCACGGCGCTCACTCCCCTGCTCGGTTACGCCGTGGTGGAGCGCATCGTAGAGCACGCGCGGACCAAGGATCTGACCATCGAACAGGCCTGCCTGGAGCTTGGGCTGGCCGAGCCCGAGAGTCTGCGCCGGCTGATTTCTCCAGGCCGCATGCGCAAGCTGGGCTTCACGTCAGAAGACTTCGAGGGGTTCAACATTCCATGACTATCAACGGCTCGCATCTCAATCATACTGAAATCATGGAGCTTCTCCAAGGCGCGGACGATCCCGGTCTGTTCACTTCCGCGCGCGAGACACGGGAGCGCATATTCGGTTCGGACGTCTATCTGCGCGGCATAGTGGAGTTCTCCAACCACTGCAGGCGGCGCTGCACATACTGCGGTCTACGAGCGGAAAACAACAGGCCACAGCGCTACCGGCTGACGCCGCAGGAGATCGTGGGCGCCGCATCCCAGGCGCCCGTTCTGGGCCTGGGCACCGTTGTTCTGCAGTCCGGCGAGGACACGCACTACGACAAGCAGACCATCGGCGCCATTATCCGCGACATCAAGGAGCGGCTGGGCTTGGCCGTGACCCTCTCCCTGGGCGAGCGGACGCGCGACGAGCTTGCCTTCTGGCGCGACTGTGGCGCGGACCGCTATCTGCTCAAGTTCGAGACCTCCAACCCCGTGCTGCACCAGGATGTCCGGCCAGGCGGCACCCTGTGCACCCGGCTGGGCTGTCTGCAAACACTGCAGGAGCTTGGATACGAGGCGGGTTCCGGCATCATCGTGGGGTTGCCCGGCCAGACCGTACAGGACCTGGCCTGCGACCTGCGGCTGCTCCGGGAGCTCGATCTGGACATGCTCTCGGCCGGACCGTTCCTGCCGCACCCGGACACGCCCTTGGGCGGTTCCGAACCTGGAAGCATTGCCCTGACCCTGCGGTTCATGGCGCTCATGCGGCTCATCGCCCCACTTGGCAACATCCCGGCGTCCAGCGCCCTGGAGGTCGCCCTGCCCGAGGGCCGGGGCATGGGGCTGGAGGCCGGAGCCAACGTCATCATGCCCACCATCACGCCGGGCCGGGTGCGCGCCGGTTACACCATTTACCCCGGCAAAAACGCCGCGAACGACGACGTGCGCGAGCTGGTGATCTCCGTCAAGAAGACGATCGCGACTGCGGGGCTGACGCCATCTACAGACCATGGGCCGTCGCCGCGCACGTTCCAGTACCAGGAGGCGACATACCATGGCTGAGAAGGCTCCCCGCGGCGTGCGTCTGGTCATCACCCTGGTGGGCCGGCGCAACGCAGGCAAATCCTCGTGCATCAACGCCCTGGCCGGGCAGGACATCGCCATTGTCTCGGATGCGCCGGGCACCACCACCGACCCCGTGGCCAAGCATTACGAGCTCTTGCCGCTGGGCCCGGTGACCTTTTACGACACTCCCGGTCTGGACGACGTGGGCAAGCTGGGCGAGCTGCGCATCCGCGCCGCCAGAAAAGTGCTCACCCGGGCGGACATGGCCTTGCTGGTGGTGGGCGAGCACGGTGTGGACGATCCGGAACGCGCCGTGCTGGAGGAGCTTCGCGAGCTCGGCGTGCCGTGCCTGGCCGTGCTGAACAAGAGCGACACCCAGCCGCCGCGCGAAGCCGATCTCGCCTTCTTCAGGGAGCGCAGCATCCCATACCATATTGCCTCGGCCGCCACGGGCCAGGGCATGAACGCGCTCAAGCGCGGCATTATCGACGCCATTCCGCCGGAGCTGCGGCAGGAGCCGCCCCTGGTGGGCGATCTGATCAGCGAGGGCCAATGGACCATCTGCGTCACGCCCATCGACCTGGCCGCGCCCAAGGGCAGGCTGATTCTGCCCCAGGTCCAGGTTCTGCGCGACATCCTGGACGCCGACGGGCTGGGCGTGGTGGTCAAGGAGCGTGAGCTGGAGGAGGCGCTGGCCAACCTCAAGCGGCCGCCCGCCCTGGTGGTTACGGACTCCCAGGCAGTGCTCAAAGTGGACGGCGACGTACCCGAGCCCATACCGCTGACCACGTTCTCCATTCTCTTTGCCCGCTACAAGGGCGACCTGCCGGCGCTGGTGCACGGGGCCAATGCCATAGACTCTCTGCGTCAAGGCGACCGCGTGCTCATGTCCGAGGCCTGCTCGCACCACCCGGTGGCCGACGATATTGGCCGGGTCAAGATCCCCCGCTGGATCACCCAGTACACGGGCCTGGACCTGGACTTCCAGATGGCGGCCGGCAACGACTTTCCCGACGATCTGGAGCAGTACGCCCTGGTGGTGCACTGCGGCGGATGCATGCTCAACCGCGCGGCCATGCTGCGCCGCATCCGCGAGTGCCAACGACGTGGCGTGCCCGTAACCAACTACGGCGTGGCCATTTCCAAGGTCCAGGGCGTGCTTGAGCGTGTGGTTCGTCCGTTCGGCATCCGGCTGTCTGAGCAGAGCCCGGCTGCGGCCGCTCTGGCTCTGGACTGAGCCGCCAGTCTCTGCATGCCCGGCGCCCTGCTCACCGCCCTGTTCTTCGGCATCACACCGGTCTGCGCCAACCGCGCCATCCGTATACTCGGCGTCGTCAGGGCCAACCTCTGGCGATTGGTTGTCGCCGCCAGCATCTTGGGCTTGTGGACACTCCTTTTCGGTCGAAGTCTGCACAGCCAGGCAATGTGGTTCATCATAGCGGGCGCCGTCGGTTTCGGCCTCGGCGGCATGTGCATGTTCCTGGCCCTGCCCCGGCTGGGCGCGCCGCTGGCCGCACTCCTGGTGGAGAGTATCGCCGCCGTGAACGCAGCTGTCATGGCCTGGGCCTGGTACCAGGACGCCATTCCGTTTCAGGGACTTATATCGGCTTTCATCGTCCTGACAGGCGTCGGCCTGGGCCTTCTCCCCTACATCCTGAGAACCGAAAAGCGCCACGACGTGTTGTCCGGCACGGCCTGGATTGTCCTGGCCGGGCTGGGCCAAGCTGTGAGCATCACGATCAGCCGCAAGGCTCTGCTTTCACTGAAGCTGGCCGGAGAAATCCCCAACCTGCCCACAGCGGCGTTCATGCGCCTGCTCGGCGGCATGGCTATCGCATTGCTGCTGTGGCTTCTGCTCAAAGGAACTGATGAACCGGAGGAGGCGGCCACGCACAGCTCTCCGCAACGGACGGAACAGGCCTGGCTGTGGGTCGGGCTCAACGCCCTGTTCGGTCCCATCCTCGGCGTGACCTGTCTGATCTGGGCCTTGCAAACCATGCAGCCCGGCCTAGTGCAGACCATAGCGGCCACCGCGCCACTGGTCAGCGTCCCCTTCGCTCGCTGGCTGGAAGGCCATACACCGCCGCCATTGTATTATCTTGGCTGCATCGTGGCGCTTGCAGGGCTTAGTGGAATCTATTTCTCAGGGTAGGCTGAACACACGGATTCCAGCTGTCGTTGCATTTAAGGGTTGGCGCAAGAACCTTCCGGTCGATTCTCTGCATAAGAGCGTGGTTGCGGCCCAGCCGAAATCCAAGAGGGCTGCGGCTTCCAGCGGGGCTCTCTGACGCATTCCACCTTCTCCGCCGGCTGTCCATTATTCCACCTTCTTCTGAGTGGCCTCAAGCTTGTCGATAAGCACGCGCGCTGCTTGGACTTGACCGCCTTGAAGTTGCTTCCAGGCCTTCTGCCGTGAGGTGCCTCAATATGCTTAGCCCGCTGGTTCGGAGGATAAAGAGGGATTCGAATTGGACGATGAGCACTTTCAGGAAGGACGGACACCTTGAAAGTGTTACAGAAACGCGTTACATCCTAGACTTGAGCAGTGGACACAACACGCTGAGAAGTAACGCATTTCATGTCTGGCCACGAGAATCCCTCTCCCTCCGCCAATACTCCAGCACGCTATAGCTGCTCAGAGCTGAATCCCAGCGTTTGTTGACGCCAGCGCTGGCGTCATGCTGTGCAGGCATCGCGGTCATTGCCGCAAGGACAGGATTCCCGCCCCCACGATCAGCAACATGCCAAGGGCCGAGACCATGTCCGGTATCTCGGCGAACAAGATCACTCCCCAGACAACGGCAAAGCCGACATAGGCAAAGTCAAAGGCGCCGATCATGGCCGGCGGGCCGTTCTGATAGGCGATAGCGGCGCCGATGCTGCCGATCAGTATCGCCCCCGCCAGCAGTCCCATCGAAAGCCATTCGGGCCCACCCATGGCGGCCCAAGGCGCGAACAAAAAGCCCTGCCGCAAGGAATCGGGCAGCAGCAGGATCAGGCTTGCAGCCAAAGCTCCGGTGACCACGAAGGCCACGTTCAGCGCCAGCGACAGGACCAGCGGATGCTGGGCGCGGCACTTGCTGCGCGTCAGGATCATGGCCCCGGCGTAGAGCATGGCCGAGGCGAGCGGCAGGATCGCATAGGCGTTGAAATCGCCCGCCTTGGGCCGCAGGATCAGCACCACGCCCAGGAAGCCTGCGAAGACCGCAATCCAGCCCTTCCGTGAGATCCTGTCGCCGAGGAACAGGGCCGAGAACAGGGTAATGAAGATGGGCAGCGTGTAGTAGGCGGCTGCAGCGGCCGAAAGCGTCAGCTTTGGCAATGAGAGGTAGTAGCAGACCCACATTGCCACCAGCATCAGGCTGCGCAGAATGACCCACCCGGGTTCGTCCGGCACGCGCAGACTGCCGGGCGCCGCGAACGCAAGAACAAGCAGCAGGACCGGGATCGCGATCAGGGAACGGATCACGAATATCTGCCAGATGACGAAGTCGCCACTGGTCAACTTGATCAGCGCGTCTCCCAAAGACAGCGCCAACACGGTCAGGACGATGATGCTGACCGCCATAGGAATATTGTCGACGCGGTGGCCTTGCGTACTCAGTTGCGACATCAGAGCAGTCCCCCTCGATTGAGCCGGAACGGTGTGGAAACATTCGAACATGCGCAACGACCGCATCGGACTCGAACCCATCATTGCGCAAAAGCGCAGTAGTAATGCATGACGCGGCTCCATGCAAAAAGGCCGCAGAAAAGCGCCCGCCGCGAGCGCTCTGGCGGCAGTGGCAGGTGATGTCAGAGCCGGGTATGGGGTCAGGCAAGATCACTATGCGTCGAGGCAGTTACAACCCTCTGGCGGCTACGGGCGCTACGCACGCAGGAGGCGGACGGAAAGTGCTTTGCTCCGCCGCGCAGGCTCTCGCCCCTGTTCCCTTTATCATAAGGACGCTCACCCACCGTCCCGTTGCAGCCAGTCCTCGAATACGGGGTCCACGACCCGCCAGCGGCCATCGCGCTGCTCGACAAGGTCTTCCTCCACAAGCTTGTTCTTCGCATAGGTGATGCTGGACGGTTGCAGGCCGATGCTCTGGGAGAACTGCCGGCCCAGAATCTCGTCCGGCTGGTGCCGGGCCACGGCCCGCAGCACGCCTATCTGCTGCGGCGTCAGGCCCGTGAGCGTGGCCTCGAACAGCGGCACACAGGCCTGCACGGTCAGCGCATAGGCTTTGTCCACCTCGTCCACGCCCACGGTGCTCTCGCTCACGGCATAGGCGTCGCTGGCGATGTGCTGAATATAATAGGGATGGTTGCTGGCCTTCTGGATGAGCAGCTCTGCCGCTTCCGGCGATATTTCGCGACCACCGCGGCCGAACTGGTCCGTGAGGTAGGCAACGGCCTCGGCCGTGGGCAGTGACGGAAGCTGCATGGGCGTGGCGGACTGGAAGAACGGCCGGGTCTTGTCCTGGAACATGGCCTTGAGGATGCCACGGCGGCTGCCCGCAAAGATGAAGGAGCACGGCAGCCCCTGGATGGCGCCGCGTATGAGCCCTTCCACCACGGCCGCCTCCCTGAGCCGGGTGATCTCCTGGAACTCGTCGAAGACCACGTGGCACGGGAAGTGGCCGCCGCGCACGAACTCGGCCAGGTCCTGGAGCATGTCGTCCAGCAGCGTGCGCGGATCGATGGAGAGCCGCACCTTCTCCACGCTGATGTCGAACGAGCCGTCGCTCTTGGGGCTGAGGATGATCCGGAAGCTCTTCCAGGCCGAGAGCCAGCGCCGGCCCTTGTCCCACAGTGACTGGCGGCTGTGGATGGCCATGGCCACGGACCGCGCCAGGCGGCGGGCGATCTCCTCCACGCTGTCCACGCCGAAAAAGTCCGTGGACACGCAGGCGTATCCATCATCCTGCAGGTCGTACTGCAGCCTTCTGCAGAGCGATGTCTTGCCGTAGCGGCGGGGCGAATGGAGCAGCACGTTCTCGCCGGACTCGGCCGCATCTTTCAGGCGGCGCAGCTCCTCCACCCGGTTGCAGAGCACGGCGCCGGGCTCCAAAGCTTCTTTGCGAAATGGATTGGGCATGACGGAACCTCCGTTACGGATTATCTGTAACAGACTCTCCGTCATGGGTAAAGCACGATTGCCCGCGCCGGCTACGGCCCTGCCCTGCTCTGCTACGCCCGCGCGTGGCGGGCACGCATCTGGTGGGGCCATTTTTCAGGCACTCTGGCGCACTGCTGTGTCTCAGCCGGCCATCTGTGGTATTGATACTCGGTATAGTCATGCGCACGCACCCAAACACCCCCGACCGAGGAGGCACCATGAAAAAACTCACACCAACGCTGTTCATCATACTTGCGCTGATGCTCGTTCCGGCCGTGACCGGCACAGCCATTGCCCAAAAGAACCAGGCCGCACAGCAGAGCCAGGGCGCGGGCGGCAAGGGCATGATGAAAAACATGCCGCCGTCCGGGATGATGGGCATCGTGGATCAGGCCACAGGACAGCAGGCCGCTTCACAACCGGGCCAGGCCGGTGGTCAGGGAATGATGGGCTCCGGCGGCATGGGGCCCGACATGATGCACATGATGGACAAGGGCATGATGCCCATGATGATGTCCCACATGCAGGGCGGCAAAGGCGGCATGGGCCGCATGATGGGCAGAATGGGCGGCCCGGCATGCGGCATCAAGGGCCTGCCCGGCATGGTTCGGATGCTGGACAACCTCAACCTGACGGACGAGCAGTGGGACAAGGTCCGCACCCTGGCAAAGCAGCAGCTGGACACAATGGCCGACCTCTGGGCCCAGCGCATGAAGGTCCGCATCGATCTGGCCGGCCTGCGCTGGGACAAGGACGTGGACCCCAAGCAGGTGAAGGAGCTGTTCCAGAAAAAGGCCGAAGCCCAGGCCGAAATGTTCCTGGCCGGCATGGACTACATCAAGGGCGTGAAGGCCATCCTCACCCCGGAGCAACTCAAGCAGTTCGAGGCGGAATAATCGCCGCGGGCAACGCCCCTGCAAGGAATTGAACGGAAGGCGCTCACAATCGGGCGCCTTCTTTTTTCCGTATCGTACCGAACCTGCGATCCCCTCTGGCGACACGCTCTGTCCTGCGGCCGCCATGACGCGGCCGTCTACGTCTCCGGGTTCTCCCGCGGGATGGTGATGATGAACCGGGCGCCCTCGCCCGGCGTGCTTTGCAGGGTCAGCTCACCCCCCATGGTGGACACCACCTTGCGTCCGGCAGCCAGAGCCAGCCCGCTGCCGCCCGGCTTGGTGGTGAAGAACGGCGTGAAGACCCTGGCCTGGTGCTCCGGCTTGATGCCCGGGCCCTGGTCCTTCACGGACAGCTCGCAGCACGCGCCGGACCGCAGCGAGGAGACCTCCACGGTCGCGCCGTTTGGGGATGCCTCGATGGCGTTGCGAATGAGCGCCGCGATGACGTCGCCGAGCTGCTCGTCATTCACATGGATGGGGCAGCCCTTGGAGTCCAGAGACGTTACGAGACGAACCGAAGCCTGCTCCGCGGTCTCCTGAAAACGCGCCACCTGTTCCTTGATGACCGTGTTGATGTCTGTGCTGAGCCGTTTCTTCGGGGTTGGGGCGTAGTTCGACAGCGCTTCCACCATGTTCTGCAACCGGTCCAGCTCGGCCTGATAGTCCGGGTCCAGACCCAGGTTCTCCGGCTTCTCCGCAGTCATGCGCCGTAACGCACCCAGAATCTCCGCCATCTCTCCGGCCACAGCCGTGGCTGCCCGACCCACCACGGCCTGGCGTTCCGCATCCAGCGCGGCCTGGCGCTGCCGCTTTGCACGATCCGACAGCCAACCCAGCAACGCGCCGACCATCAGGAAGACCACGGCCTGGAACCCGAGGGTCGTCCATGTCAGGTGGCCCTGCATAAATATCAGGCGGGGGATGTAGAGAAGGACACTGGCCACGGCCGTGGCAATGCCGCCGGACATGCCGAACCAGAATGCGCCCAGGAGTATGGGGATGAAGAAGAGCTCCCTGTGGAAGAGATGGACGTCCATGTTGTGGCCGCCAAAGGTGTAGTGGACGGCGGTGAGCCCCACCACAAGGGCGAGCACACAAAAAGCCTTGAGCCGGCTATGCGGGTTGGTCTGCATGAGGTGCCTCCATATCGGCAATGTCGTGTATATTAAGTCATACCATCATGGTCAGCTATAAGCATAAACCATACCCCTCCTGAAACGGCGTTCCACTCTGCGTCGCCCTTCCTTTCTGCTCACTGTATTGTACACATATTGAACAGCGTGCCGTGTACATCTGTATGAAAACTATACAGAAAGCGCAGACCCCGCATGGGTTGTCTGCATACCGGCAGCAAAAAACCGCCGCCGCACAAAGTTTCCCGACTCAAATGATGCCGTAAAAAGCGAAAATGTCCAGGCCGGATGCTCGCAACAAAGAAAAACGCCCGACGCGGAAAAACGCCGGGCGCTGGATACCGATCTATTGTTGGAGCCGCGGTCAGTTGACCATGGAGGGAATCCACATGGTCAGCGGCGACCAGAAGGTGATGAGCAGGAGGTCGATGAGCAGCGCGGCCAGGAACGGCAGCACGCTCCGGCTGATTCGGGTCAGCGAGCTTTCAGACAAGCCGCAGCTCACGATGAGGCACACGCCCATGGGCGGGGTGAGCATGCCGATGGCCAGGTTGGTCACCACTATGGCGCCGAGCTGGACAATGTCGATGCCCAGGGAGGGCAGCATGGGCGTTATCACAGGCACCAGCAGGATAAGCGCGGCCGTGGTTTCCAGGAAGGTGCCGGCCACCAGCAGCACGCAGTTGACCAGCAGGAGCAGCAGCAGCGGGTTGTCCGTCAGGCCCAGCACCGTGCCGGCAATGGCCTGGGGAATCTGCTCGATAGTCAGGAACCACGAAAACACCGTGGCCTGGGTGATGATGAACATGATCACGCTGGCCGTGATCGCGGCGTTGATGAACAGCTGTGGCAGCGCCTTCAGCTTCAGCTCGCGGTACACGCCCAGACCCACCACCATGGCGTAGATCACAGCCACGGCAGCGGACTCCGTTGCCGTGAAGATGCCGCCCAGGATGCCGCCCAGGATGAGCAGCGGCGCGCCCAGGGCGAGGAACGCGCCCTTGCCTGTGCGCCATACCGTGGCCCAGGCGAACGGCGTGCGGTTGGTGAAGCCCTGGCGCTTGGCGATGTACAGCGCCACGATGATCAGCGTGACGCCCATGAGCAGGCCGGGCAGGATGCCGGCCGCAAAGAGCTTGCCGATGGACGCGCCCGTGAGCACGCCGAAGATGATCATGGGTATGGACGGCGGGATGATCACGCCGATGGAGCCGGCAGCGGCCTGCACCGCGCCGGAGTAGCGCCGGCTGTAGCCGTTCTTGACCATGGCCGGGATCAGGATCGCGCCCACGGCGGCCGTGTCCGCGGCGGCAGAGCCGGAGATGCCGGCAAAGAACATGGCCGAGACGATGGACACCGCGGCCAGACCGCCCGGCAGCCAGCCCACCAGGCTTTCGGCAAAGGCCACCAGTCTGCGCGAGATGCCGCCGGTCTCCATGAGCACGCCGGCGGTCATGAACAGGGGCACGGCCATGAGCGGGAAAGAGTCGGCCCCGCCGTACATGCGCTGGGCCACCAGCATCATGTTCGCGTCGCCCTTGATGAGGAATGCCGCAGCCGTGGACGCGCCGATGGCCACGGCAATGGGCGTATTCAGCAGGAAGAGCAGCGCCAGCAGGAAGAAGAGGATGGCGGTCATGAAGTCGCCCCCTGCCCGTCCGTGTCATTCTCTACCTGGGGGGCCGGGCAGGACATATCGGGCTCCTGCCAGTCGAAGATGTCACGAACCAGGAAGGCGATGCCGTGGATCAGCATGAGCGCGCCGCCCACCGGCACCATCACAAAGGGCACCTGCTTGGTCACGCCCAGGGAGGTGGTCTGCTGGAACTTGATGAAGTCGAGGAACTCGAACCCCTTCCAGGCCAGGATGGTGAAGAGGAACAGCCCGGCGCAGGTCGCACCGATGCTGGCCAGCCGCTTGCCGGCGGAAGGCAGCGCGTTGAACAGCGCGTCCACGCCGATGTGCGCGCCGCGTTTGTAGGCCACGCTTGCGCCCAGGAAGGTCAGCCAGACCAGGATCAGCCGGCCCAGCTCCTCGCTCCAGAACAGGGAGTCGTTCAATGCGTAGCGGAAGAAGACCTGCATGCCGATGACCGCGGCCATGGAGAAGCCGAGCAGGCCCAGCGCCCATTCGGCCACGGTGTTTACTGCGTCGCTAAAGCGAAGGATGATGCGGACAACCAACATGGGACATTGCTCGGTGGACGGACCATGGCGACGCCGTCCGGATTCCGGTTCTCTATACGATTCGGGGGAGAGCGATCCGCCCTCCCCCGCTTGTCATGACGCTACTTGGTGGCTTCCAGGAACTTGTCCAGCAGCGCGGCTGTGGACGGGTCCTTGGTGAACAGCTCCATGTTCTTCAGCTCCACGGCCTTGGCGCGGAAGGATGCCTTGTCGGGATTCTTGTCGATGATCATCCCTTCCTTCTCCAGCTCGGCCAGGAAGCCCGCCTCGTTCTCGCGGTTCCAGTTGCGCTCGTTCACGGCCGCCTCGTACATGGAGTCGCTCAGCATCTTCTGGACTTCGGGGTCCAGGCCGTTGAACCAGCCCAGGTTGGCCACGTCGATGTGCGCGGAGTACACATGGCCGGTCAGGCTCAGGTACTTCTGAACCTCGTAGAGCTTGAAAACCTTGATCACGCTCACCGGGTTCTCCTGGCCGTCGATAACGCCCTGCTCCAGCTCGGAGTAGATGGGCCAGCCCATGGGGGTGGGGTTGGCGCCCAGCACGCGCCAGAGCTCCTTGTGCAGCGCGCTTTCCATGACGCGGATCTTGAGGCCATCCACGTCTTCCACGCTGTGCACGGGCCGCACGTTGTTGCTCAGGTTGCGGAAGCCGTTCTCGGAAAAGGCCAGGCCCTTGAAGCCGGCTTTCTCAATATCCTTAAGCACTTCCTTGCCCAGGGGGCCGTCCAGAATCTTGCTCACGTGGTCGTAGCTTTTGAACAGGAACGGGAAGTTGACCACCTTGACCTCGGGCACAAAGGCGTCGAAGGGGCCCAGGGTGATGACGCCCATGTTCACGGCGTTCATCTGGATCTGCTGCAGGATCTCGGTCTCGTTGCCCAAGGAGGCGCTATGGAAGATGGAGACGGTGATGTCGCCCTTGGAGCGCTCCTCCACGAGCTCCTTGAACTTCTCGGCCACGATGTACTGGGCCGAACCCGGCGTGGTGACGATGCCGAGCTTGATTTCCATGGCGAATGCAGCGGATGCGGTAAGACAGACGGCAAGAAGCGCGAGGCTCACGGCTCTGATGACGCGGCGCATGACGGGTCTCCTGGTGTATTGTTCTGTCGGGAAGGATTCGTGAATAAAAGGAAATGACGCGGTTGGCAACCGTAACAAAGGCTTCTTCCACGCCTGAAGCGCATTTCCGTACACAATTACGCCGCTCCCGCCTGTTTCTGGCGCATTTTCCCCCTGATCCAGGGCAACGCTCCGGCGCGGGCGCATTCCTGCGCACGCCCCAGGCGCCCGCCCCGCCATCCTTATAATAGACGCACGCGACAAGCGACGGCATCGGCTCTTTCGGGACCGGTGCCATTCTTTGTTGACGCGCACGTCATGCGCGGCGCGCTGTCCAGCAGTGCGTCGCCTTGTGATGCGCCGCGCTCCATCACGCTCCCCCTCTCGCCGTCCCTCTTTCCGCCGCATTTTTCCCGTTTCTTTAGAAACCTCAAGCCTCCTTCACTGTATCTCAACGTCTCTTGTCTTTTCCACAGACTTCTTTGCCTCCGTTAATGGATGTTTCGCTGCCCTTCCTCCGTATATGTCTACAAAGGAGAAAGCGCATGAGGGTATGCATCGATAAGTACATCCATGACACAGGCGTTCGAATCTGGGGCGGCGATATTGTAGAGGGACTTTCAAAAAGCTCTCTACTGTGCCCAGGACACAACACCATTGCAGCGTACCTGGATAAACGCCTTCCGGCGAAAGCGCGGAAGGCTGTTGAAGATCACATGGCGTCCTGCAAGGAATGCAGGCTGGAGATATTCGAGCTTCGCAAGATCATAGCACAAACAGATATGTATGAGGAAACGGAGGAGATGTATGGAAACTGAATCTATCCTTCAGTCGAGTGCATATACGACAACGTCGACCGACACGGCGACCCCTTCCAACGAGCTGGACGATGACGCCTTCATGACCCTGTTCATCGCCCAGCTGGAGAACCAGGACCCGCTGAATCCCATGGACAACACGGACATGCTCGCACAGCTCGCGCAGTTCACCACCGTGGAGCAGCTCTCCTCCATGAACGAGAACATCGCGAGCATGCTGGACCAATCCAACGCCCAGGTCATCAACAGCGCCGTGAGCTACATCGGCCTGGATGTGGTGGCCGAAGGCGACCAGGTCAGCGTGGGCGACGACGGCGTAAGCCCCCTCTACTACACGCTTTCCGACGACGCCACCGAGGCCATGGCCTACATCTACGACGAGGACGGCTCCCTGGTCGACACCGTGGCCCTCACCGACCTGACGGAAGGCGAGCACACCTTCCAGTGGAACGGCCTGAACTCCGACGACGAGCAGGTCGCCAAAGGCAACTACTCCGTCGGCATCATCGCCCTCGACGACCAGGGCGATTTCATCTCCGTCTCCACTCTCTGCCAGGGCACCGTGGTGGGCATGAGCGCCCAGAACGGCACCACCGTCTTCGAGCTCTCTGACGGCCGCACCGTAAACATGATGTCCGTCACGGACGTTTACACCAACTCCGCCTCTTAGCGGACGCGAGGAGCACTTCCATGAGCACCCTGACAGGCGCCATGTATACCGGCATCGCCGGTCTCTCCACCCACAGCAAGGGCATCTCCGTGGTGGGCAACAACCTGGCCAACTCCAGCACCGTCGGCTACAAGTCCACCTCCATCCAGTTCGAGGACATGTTCTACTCCTCTCTGCACACGGCCAACGGCCCGGACCAGATAGGCCACGGCTCCTCGGTCTCCACCCTGTACAGCGATTTTTCCGCCGGCTCCTACGAGGACACAGCGTCCCCGACTGATGTGGCCTGCACCGGCAAGGGCTTTTTCGTCGTCACCGATCCCACCACCGGCAGAAACTACTACACCCGCGCCGGCCACTTCTCCTTCAACGAGGACGGATACCTCATCAACGCGCAGGGCTACCGCGTCCAGGGATGGGAAGCGGACCCAGCGCACAAAGGCAACGGCGTCAGCACCAAGGGCGCGCTGGGCGACATCCGCTTCGACGATCTGCAGTCCCCGCCCGAGGCCACCTCGTTCATGACCCTGCTGGTGAACCTCGACAAGGACAGCGAGGAACGCTCGGCCAACCCCACAGACCCCTTCTTCTCCCTGCAGCAGGAGTGGGACGGCACGGCCGACCCGCCCATGGGCGAGAACAGCTACACCTACCAAAGCTCCATGGTGGTCTACGACGAGGCCGGCGGCTCCCACGAGGTCACGATCTACTTCGACCCCGTGCAGGATGACAGCGTGGTCAGCGACGCCGGCGGCGGCCAGGTCTGGGAGTACATCATCACCTGCGATCCTTCCGAGGACGGCCGCACCATCGACGGCCAGGAGCTCTCCAGCACCTCCAGCGCCGGCCTGCTCATGACCGGCACCCTGACCTTCGATTCCTCCAGCCAGCTCACGGGCATGACCGCCTTTACCCTGAACGGCGCGGCCACCGGCGATCTGCACGACCTGACCAACTGGACCCCGGCCGATATCGGCGACGACGGCAACCCCATGTTCACGGCCAACTTCTCGGGCTCGGACAACGCCAGCTACACCGGCGACGCCGAGGCTTTGAACATCGGCATCGATTTCGGCATCCACGACAACACGCCCTCGGCCACCGGCTGGGACAGCGCCGTGGCCGATGCCTCACTCATAGGCTCGGACATCGCCAACCTCTTCAACTTCGAGGAGCCGGTCATCAGCTCCAACGCCACCACGGCGTACGGCCGCTCCTCCTCGACCTTGAGCCGGTCGCAGGACGGTTATCCCCCCGGTTTCCTGGAAGATGTGGAGATCGACGACAACGGCGTGATCACGGGCATCTTCTCCAACGACCAGTCCATGGAACTCTACGTGCTCGGCCTGGCGGACTTCGCCAACTACCAGGGCCTGATCAACGAAGGGGGCAACCTCTACTCAGCCAGCGGAGACTCCGGCCTGCCCATCACCGGCGTGGCCGGCACCAACCAGTTCGGCTCCGTGGCCTCCAACAAGTTGGAGCTCTCCAACGTGGACTACTCCGGCGAGATGGTCGACCTGATCCGCTACCAGCGCGGCTACCAGTCCAACTCCAAGGTCATCACCACCGTGGACACGCTGCTTCAGGAAGCCATCAACCTGAAGCGCTAGGAGCACGACCATGATCAACTCGCTGCTGAGCCTGGGAGAACGGGCGCTGATGAACGCCCAGGTGGGCATCTCCGTAACAGGCGACAACATCGCCAACATCGATACGGCAGGCTATGCACGCCGCACCGTGGGCTACGCTACCAGTTACTCCGTCTCCATCGGCGGCGGGCTGAGCGTGGGCACCGGCGCCGAGGTCGAGGAAGTTCGCCGCAACTACAACACCCTGCTGGAGTCCAACTACCTGTCGGCCAACAGCGAGACCTCAGCCTGGGCCGCCATGGCCGAGGCCCTCTACAATGTGGAGAAGCTCTTTGGCCAGACCAACGACTACGGCGTGGCCACAGCCCTGGACACTTTCATGGACAGCCTCGCCGCCCTGGAGGGTTCTTCGGATGACAACAGCGAGGCTGTCCGGCAGGAGCTCTTGAGCTACGCCGAGACCCTGGTGGACAGCCTGTCCATGCTCGACTCCTCCCTGGACGACGCCCTGAACACGCTGGAAAAGGACGCCGCCGAGAGCGTGGACCAGGCCAACTCCCTGATGAAGGAAATCGCCGCGCTCAACGCGAGCATCACCAGCCATCCTGACAGCCTGGAGCTGCAGGACCAGCGCGCCACGGCCATCCGCGAGCTCTCCAGCCTGGTGGACGTGCAGGTGCTGAGCGACGGGAGCAGCGTCACCGTGCTCACCGCCGGCGGCCAGACCCTGGTGGAGGGCGATTACGCCTACGAGCTCTCCTGGGAGAACCCGCAGGTAGAGACGGACCTGAGCGCGTCATCATCCTTTGACGGCGCGCTCTACTTCAACGGCGCCAGCTCGGACGAGCTACTCGTGGAGGTCACGTCCAACGGCCCGGCAGACGGCTCGGCCTCGGCCGCCACCTTCCGCGTCTCCCTGGACGGCGGCGACACCTGGCTCACGGATGAGGACGGCGCGGTCATGCAGTTCACGGCCGGCGGGTACGAGGACAAGGTGGAGGTGGCCGGCGTGGAGATCTGGTTCGGCCAGAGCGGCGACTCCGGCGCTCCCACGACCACCAACCTTGCCGCGGGCGACACCTTCGACGTCATGCCCAAGTCCGGCCTGTACTGGCACGCTACCACCGGCGGCAAGGTCAACATCACGCCGCTGCAGGGCGAAGGCACCAACAACCGCCTCTCCGGCGGCGAGCTGGCCGGCATTGTCATGGCCCGCGACGAGGGCCTCCTGGCCTATCAGGAAGAGCTGGACGCCCTGGCCAGGGAGCTGATCTGGGAGGTCAACTACCAGCACAGCCAGGGCGCCGGACTGGAGCACTACACCGGCGCGTCGGGCAGCTACGAGGTGGACGACGAGACCATTCCCCTGGCCGAGAGCTCCCTGCCCTATGCCGACCATCTCCAGGCCGGCGGTCTGGCCTTCGCCTTCTACGACAAGGACACGGGCGAAGCCCTGGGCGTGGAGGCGTTGGACTTCTCCTCCATCACACCAGGTACGGCCAACTTCGATCCAGAGGTCCACTCCCTCCAGGATGTGGCCGACGCGATCAACGCCAGCTATCCCGGCCAGCTCCAGGCGGACATCCAGGATGGACAGCTCCAGCTCACAGCCGCCAGCGGCGTGGAGTTCGAGTTCGCCGGGGACAGCAGCGGCCTGCTCGCCGCCGTGGGCCTGAACACCTTCTTTACCGGCAGCAATGCCTCGGACATGGCCGTGGACCCCAGGGTGGCCGCGGACACGGACAGGATCAACGCCGCCACGGTGGACGGTGCCGGCGAGGTCGCCTCCGGCGACAGCTCCAACGCAGTGGCCCTGGCCGCCATGGCCGACAAGGAGGTCCGCCTGGACAGCGTGCACTCCGGCACCTCGCAGTCATTGTCCAGCCACCTCCACGCCCTGACGGGCAAGGTGGGGGCGGACACGGACGCCGCGGCGCGCAACTACACCCAGTCCAACGCCCTGGCCGCGGAGCTGGACGCCAGGCAGCAGGAAGTGGCCGGCGTCAACATGGACGAGGAGCTGACCAACCTGATGCGCTACCAGCAGGCCTACCAGGCGGCCAGCACCCTTATCCAGACCACCAACGAGCTGTTCGACACGCTCATGTCCCTGAAATCGTGAGGCCGCCATGCGAGTTTCCTTCAATATGATCTACAACCAGTCCGTCTCGGGCATGAACAGCCGGCTCTCCGAGATGATGCGGCTCAACGAACAGAGCGCCTCGCAGAAGAAAATCAACCGCCCCTCGGACGATCCCTCCGGTATGTGCCGCAGCCTGGACCTGCGCTCCACCCTGAGCAGCATGGACCAGTACCTGGAGAACATCGACACGGCCGAGGCTTGGCTCTCCCAGGCCGACGACGAGCTGAACCTGGCCAGCGACGTGCTCACCCGGCTGGAGGAGATCGCCGAGCAAGCCTCCACCGGCACGTACTCCGACGAGCAGCGCCAGATGATCGCCGCCGAAGCGCGGGAGCTCATGGAAGAGCTCATGGGCATCGCCAACAGCGAGTACGCCGGCGACTCCATCTTTGCCGGCTCCAGGACAGACACCAACGCCTACACCATGGTCATGAGCTCCACGGTCCGCGATGCGGACGGCTCGTCCCTGGAGGTTGCGGAGGTGACCGGCGCCTCTGACTACACCGTGTACGTGGAGTTCACAGACTCCGGCGAGGTGGGCACGGACGCCCTGGGCTACCGCTATTCCACGGACGGCGGCGATACCTGGCAGGAAGGAACCCTGGCCGCGGGCGACACCACCCTGGACTGCGGCGGCGTGCAGGCCGAGCTCGTCTCCGGCTCCACCGTCACGGCCACCGCCGAGGCGGGCGAGGGCGACGGCACTGTGCTCTGGCTCCGGCCGGCGGCCGAGTATCTGGGCAATGTGCAGGACGAGGCCGCTGTGGTGCACTACGGCGCGTCCCCGGTCTCGGCCCGGGCCGAAGGCTCCTTCTCCTCCGGCGTGCTCGTGCGCGTGGACTCCGGCGGCACCCTGCCCGGACCTTTCGAGTACTCCTACAGCACCAACGGCGGCAGCAGCTGGAGCACCGGCCACACTACCTCGGACGCCACCTTCGATATCCCCGGCGGCCACGTGGAGCTGACGCCCGATGGGGGTTCGACAGTGGCCGACGGCGACCAGTTCCTGGTCCAGCCGCAGAACGCGGCCATCGTGGTGGAGACCGGGCCGGCCAGCTCAGTCCAGATCAACAACGTGGGCAAGGACATCTTCGGCGGGCTCTACACCCCGGCGGGCGGCGACACCGCCATTGCCGCGGAGCCCCTGGAGGAGAACCTCTTCGAGGCCGTGGGCGAGCTGGTCGGATACCTGGAGACCAACAACCAGGACGGCGCGGCCGACTGCCTGGACAAGCTCACCCGAGCCCACGAGCGGCTCACCGTGGCCGCGGGCGACGTGGGCGGCAAGGAGACGCGTCTGGTGTTCTCGCGCAACAGCGTAGAGACCGTCCAGTCCACGGCGAAGGCAAATATTTCCCACCTTGAGGATGCGGACATTACCCAGCTCACCTCCGATCTGGCCAAGGCCGAGACCGCCTACCAGGCCGTGCTCAGGAGCAGCGCCCAGATCATGAACCTCAGCCTGCTCAACTACATCTGAGGAGGAACGCCATGACTGAATACTGGTCCGGCGCCATCACCTTCACCGGTCTTGGCAGCGGCACGGACTTCGACAGCGTCATCGAAGCCACCATGAACGTGGAGAGCTACCGCCTCAACCGCATGAAGATTTGGGGCGATCAGTGGAGCTCCAAGCTGGATCAGGTGGAGGAGATCAGCTCGGAGCTCGCACTCTACAAGACAAAGCTCCAGAGCATGGACTCCACCAACGAGTTCCTGGCCAAGTCCGCCTCCAGCTCCAGCAGCGCCGTGGCCTCGGTCACGGCCGGTTCCGGCGTCGAGGTCGGCACCCACGCCCTGGAGGTGAAGCAGAAGGCTCAGAACGACATCTGGAGCACCAGCTCCGGCTGGGACAAATCCAGCAGCGTCATCACCGAGACCGACACCACCTTCTCCGTGCAGTACGGCGACGACGAGTACACCATCGACGTGTCGGCCGGCACCACGCTCGAAGGGTTTGTGCGGCTCATCAACAACGATGCGGACATGGGCGACGCCGTGCGTGCCAACATCATCGACGACGGCAATGAGCTGCACCTGCAGCTTCGCGGCCTGGACCTGGGCGCGGACAACGCCGTGACCATCGTGGACAAGGGCAGCGACTCCATTGACGGCCTCTCGCCCGCTGACTTCCGGAACAGCCAGCAGGCCCAGAACGCCAAGTTCAAGATAGACGGCTACCCGGAAGGTGAGGACGAATGGATCGAGCGCGACAGCAACACCTTCAGCGACGTCATCGACGGACTGACCATCACCATTCACGGTTCCAGCTACGGCGAGACCGTGGACCTGACCGTGGCCACGGACACCGAAGCCGTCATCGCCAACATCGAGAGCTTCCTGGAGCGGACCAACGCCATCCGGGACGCCATCGCCGCCCTGGACGAGGACATGGAACTGACCAACGAGGACGGCGAGGAGGTGGACACCACGGGCTACGAGGTCCGCGGCAACTACGGCATGGATATCATCGAGCAGAGCCTGCAGAACATCCTGGCCTCGGCCGGCCTGGGCTTCGAGTACTACGACGCCGATGATAACACCGGCGACCGCTACGCCAGCCTGGCCTCCATCGGTATCTCCACGGACGCGGACGAGAATTCCACCACCTTCGGCCACCTGATTATCGATTACGAGGAGCTGGAAGAAGCGCTCACCAAGGACCCGGACGCCGTGGCCAGGCTCTTTGCCGCGGACAACGACGGCGTCTCCTACGACAGCGAGGTCTCCTTCGACTCCTCCATCAGCAACATGACCAAGCCCGGCGAGTACGAGGTGGAGTACACGGTGGAGAACGGCGCCATCGTCTCCGCCACCATCGGCGGGGAGGAGGCCAACGTGGACGGCTGGTCCATCACCAGCGTCACCGGCGACAGCTCCGGCCTGGCAGTGACGGCCAACATGCATGCCGACGGCACATACAGCGGCACCATCTACCTGCGCCAGGGCAAGATCAACCAGACCCTCGACGCGCTGGATTCGTTCACCTCGGCGGAAGGAGGCACCTTGAATATCATCGAAGACAGCTACAAGGACATCATCAAGAACAACAAGACCGCCATGGAGAAGGAGGAGGCGCGGCTTGAGCTCAAGCACCAGAACCTGGTGGAGAAGTATGCGGCCCTGGAGGCGCTGCTGGGCGAGTACGAGGATGTCAACTCCTCGCTGGAGTCCCTTATCGCCGACCTGGAGTAACCACCGGCTGCACCGGGCGCGAACCGAACCCGTTCGCGCCCGGTGCAACGACCGGTTTTGTTAAGGGTTCTCTGTCTCCAGAAAACGACGGCCCCCGAATGCGTTCGAGGGCCGTCTTGTCTTGGGCAGGCAGCCAGGGGGGACTGAAGCGCCTAGCCAAGAAGCTGCATGGCCATCTGGGGCAGGGAGTTTGCCTGGGAAAGCATGGCCACGGCTGATTGCGTAAGCACCTGGTTGCGCACGAACTGAGTCATCTCCAGGGATACGTCCACGTCCGAGATGCGCGACTCCGCGGCCTGCAGGTTTTCGGACTGGATCTCCAGGTTGGAGATGGTGTTCTCCAGCCTGTTCTGCAGCGCGCCCAGGTTCGCGCGGATGTTGTCCTTGGAGATGATGGCATTGTCGATCATGTCCAGGGCCTTCTGGGCGGCCTCCTGCGTGGAGATGGAGTTGCCGGCGGCCGAGCCCAGGCCCAGCGCCTCGGCCGTGGCCGTATTGATCTGGATGTAGTAGTAGTCTTCCGCCGAGTCGTTGGCCGTGCCGAAGTGGATCTTCATCTTGCCGGAGGCCTGCATGCCGGAGCCGTCGTGGCTGCTCGAAGACAGGTTGCCGTTGAGCAGGTAGACCCCGTTGAAGTCCGTGGCGTTGGCGATACGGGTGATCTCCGAGGCCATGGCCTGATACTCGGAGTCGATGATCAGCCGCTGGTCCGAGTTGTAGGTGCCGGTGGCGGCCTGCTCGGCCAGCTCCTTCATGCGGATCAGCTTTTCGTCGATGACGCCCAGTGCGCCGTCCGCCGTCTGGATCAGGCTGATGGCGTCGTTGGCGTTGCGCACGCCCTGGTTGAGCGCTGCAATGTCCGAGCGCATAAGCTCGCGGATGGCCAGACCGGCTGCATCGTCAGCCGCGCTGTTGATGCGCAGTCCGGAAGAAAGACGCTCCGTGGAAGTGGACAGGTTTGCGTACGCGCTGCTCAGGTTGCGTTGAACGTTCGCCGCCATCAGGTTGTGGTTGATAACCAGGCTCATAACACTCCTCCTTGAATGTATGACATGTTGAACAAACGTGGATGCCGTCCAAGTGGCCTCCAGTGTTCACTTCGAACATTCGCGGAGAAGTCGGCAATTTTCGCCCACCTCAGTTTTTAAGATATTCCGATATGTTGCAGCAATCTTACACTACTTTGCACTTGCTTACGATTTCTTGAGCTATCCTTAATGTTTTCTTGACGTCCATCATTGTTGGTGTAGTGCCAGCGCAGACGGGCCAGCGCGCTGTTGCGCATGCTGCGCACTGTTTGGGGATGCACATCCATCAGCGAGGCGATCTCGCCGGTGCTGGCGTCCTTTTCAAAGGCCAGGTGGAGCACATAAGCCTGCCGGGCGGAGAGAACGCCCCGCGGCAGGGCCAGCATGCCGCCCTCCCCGTCCTGGACCGCCACGAGCTGGTCCACCTCGTCCGGCGACATCTGCACCATGTCCCGGCGGTTGCGCAGATGGTCCAGCGCCGCGCTGCGCGCCACGACGCAGAGCCATGTGGAAAAGGCGCTACGCTTGGGGTCGTAGGTTTTCAGCAGCCGGTACTCGCTGCGTACCAGCCGGAAGCAAATCTCCTGGAACACGTCGTCCGTATCCGCCTCCAGCGTGGGGTAGGAATTTTTTGCCGCCCTGTGCCGCAGGGTCCAGCGCACGGCACGGCGCAGCAGCGGTCCGTACTCTGTTATGAGCCTGCGCCAGGCCTTCTCGTCACCGGCCAGGCAGGCGTCCAGATCGTTCATGTCCAGCGTGCGGCAGGGTCCTGTATTTTCAGAGTGCGTGTCCTTATGCATTGTCGCGGCTCCTTTCGCTTGTCTTTTGCAGCGCTTTGGGGTTTGAGTCCGGGAAATGTTTTCCCGCACGTACTCACGGTGCAGGGTCAGCGCCCGATTCCCTTCAGCGGCCCCTAAGATTGCTCAAGGATTCCAAAATTCGCTTTACACTTCTTATGTTTTGCCAATCTCTTGTTGGCCTTATCCTTGCTGGTGAATGGGGCATCACCTGCTTTGGCTGCTACCAGAGAGATAACTATGCACAGAATCGCACTGATCGACGACGATACGGAGTTGTGTTCGATGCTTCAGGAGTACTTCCAGGGCGAGGGGCTGCTGGTCCACTCGTGCTACGACGGCGCGGGCGGCCTGGAGGCGGCGTTGTCCCAGGAGTGGGACCTCGTCATCCTGGACGTCTGCCTGCCGGACCTGAACGGGTTCGAGCTGCTGGCCGAGCTGCGGACCCAATCCGATGTCCCGGTGCTCATGCTCACCGGCCGGGGCGAGGTGGTCGACAAAGTCGTGGGGCTGGAGATCGGCGCGGACGACTACCTGGCCAAACCGTTCGAGCCGCGGGAGCTTCTTGCGCGCGTCCGGGCGATCATTCGCCGCCATCGCAAGGCCGGCGCGCCGCCCTCCCCGGACTCCAGAACCCTGACCGCGGCCGACCTGGTGCTCCACGCCGGATCGCGGCTGGTCTACGTCAACGGCAAGCAGGTGCCGCTGACCAACGTGGAGTTCACCATCCTGCAGAT
Source organism: Oceanidesulfovibrio marinus (assembly GCF_013085545.1). NCBI lineage: Bacteria > Pseudomonadati > Thermodesulfobacteriota > Desulfovibrionia > Desulfovibrionales > Desulfovibrionaceae > Oceanidesulfovibrio > Oceanidesulfovibrio marinus. The sequence goes on along the minus strand of NZ_CP039543.1, from coordinate 4,308,415 downwards.
GCTGCTGACCGCGGAAGGCAACCTGGTGAGCCGCGAGGACATCTCCCTCCAGGCGCTCAACAGGGAGCTTGCGCCTTTTGACCGCAGCATCGACGTCCACATCAGCAACCTGCGCCGCAAGCTGGGCTCCGCGCCGTGGGGCGGCGGCCGCATCACCACCATCCGCGGCGCCGGATATCTGTACACCGCCTTCGAGCAGGCCGACGACACCACGGGCCGGAACGGCCCGGACGATAACGACGACGAAGACCGAGCCCTCGGCTCCAGGTGAAAGGAGGCTTGATGCAAGTCTGGCTGCTCCGCGCCCTCGTCTTTCTGCTCATCACACTCGGCGCGTCCGGCATATCCGTCATGGTTTACACCCACACGGTGGACAGGGAGAACATGCTCCAGTTTCGGGCCATGCAGCGGAGCGAGGTTCTGGAGAACGTGGGCCGGCTGCTGCTGGAGTGGCGCAGGAGCGGCGCCGTGGAGGCCATCGACGCCTACATCCGGGACCAGCAGGAGCACGGCCGCGTCTACTCCCTGCTGGACGCCGAGAGCCGGGTCATCGCCGGGGTCAAGCCGGACCAGGCCCTGCGCGATCTGAGCAAGCAGTCCTTGCAGGGCGGCGGCTACGCATTCATTGATACGGAAAACGGGTTCTTCAAACCGCCCATGCGCCAGCCGCCCATGGAGTCCTTCATGTTTCTCGGCAGGGACAGCCGGCCGTACGTCCTCACCCTGTCGATGCGGCCCGGTCTCATGCCGCCGCCGCGCGTGCCCAAGCCGCTAGTCTTCATCATCGTGGGCGCATGCGTGGCCACGGTCGTGCTCTTTCTCCTGCTCCGCATCTCCGGTACGGCCTCCCGCGAGCTGCGCGCGGCCATGCGGCTGCTGGCCCAGGGCGACTTCGGCGTGCGCGTGGACTCCTCCCTGGAGCGGCGCAACGATCCGTTCTCCAAGCTGGCCAAGGACTTCAACACCACAGTGACCAGCCTGGCCGGCAAGCAGGCCGAGCAGCGCTTCCTCATCACCGATCTCACCCACGACATGCGCTCCTCCCTCACGCGCATGGCCCTGGCCATGGAGCTGGCGCGGAACACCAGCCCGGACCGGGCCAACCAGCTGCTGGCGCGCATCAAGGCTGACTCCGAAAAGCTCAACGCCATCTCCGAGCAGCTTATGGAGCACGTGCGCCTGCAGTGGAGCTACTCGCGCCGTATTCCCCTGGAGCTGGACGGCATGCTCCGCAGCCTGACCGAGGAGCTGAACGCCGAGGCCAGGGAGCAGGAAAAACGCGTGGTCTTCTCCGGTCGCGGCGAATGCCGCGTGATGGGCAACGAGTCCCAGCTCTACAGCATGGTCCGGAACGTGGCCGCCAACGGCCTCCGCCACACCCCGGCCCGGGGCGAGGTGCGCATCTGCCTGGAGCACGACGCCAAGGCCGAGGCCGCGCGCATCACCATTCAGGACCAGGGGCCCGGCCTGTCGCCGGAGATGCTGCGGGAGGTCTTCGAGCCCTTCAAGCAGGCTGGCGAGAACCGCGGCGAGGCCGGCCTCGGCCTGGCCATTGCCAAGCTGGTCAGCGAGCGCCACGGCGGCGCCATCGAGCTGGCCAACCGCACGGGCGCGGGCCTGCAGGCCACCATCACGCTGCCCCTGCTCAAGACCCTGGAGATCACCCCACCCGAAAGCAGCAGCGCGGAGCCCCGGAGCGAGGCCGCACAGACCGAGGGCGAGACAGTGGAGCCAAAGCTGAAGGCGAGTACGTCGTCTGTGTTGACTGGGGTGTGAGCGAGAGGAAATGGGATGTGGTTTTGGGGACCATATCCTTATTCGTTGTGCCCAACCTGCCCGTTGCCACGCGAATCATACAAAAAGCGGAGCGCAGACCGGCCGCCGGGACTTTTCTGCCCTGCAATGCCGATCCGCGCTCCGCTCTGAATTCAACAGATCTGACCAGAAGCCGAAGCCATCAAAAAAACAGAAGTTCAGGCTTGTGGCTGAATCAGCCCCTACAGTATAGACCGCACTGCCTCGACAACATCCTCGGCGCCGGGCTTGTAGTACTCCACCTGCGGCGGAGTAAAAGGCGCGGGCGTGTTGGGCGCGGCCACCCGGCGCACGGGCGCCTTGAGCGAGGCAAAGCCCTCCTCGGCCGCAATGGCCGCGAGCTCGGCCCCGTAGCCGCAGAACCTGGTCGCGTCATGCACCGTGACCAACCGGCCCGTGCGGCCCAGGGACTCAAGCACCGTCTCCTTGTCCAGCGGCACCAGCGTGCGCAGATCGATGACCTCCAGGCTGACGCCTTCGGCCTCCAGCATGCCGGCCGCGGCCATGGCGGTATGCACTGCGCCGCCGTAGGCCACCACGGTAGCGTCCGTCCCCTGCCGCGCGATGCGCGCCTTGCCCAGGGGCACGCGCACGTCGCCCTCGGGCGCCTCGCCCAGCATAAAGTAGAGGCCCATGTCCTCCACCACGATGACCGGGTCGGGGTCGAAGATGGCCGAGAGCAACAGGCCCTTGGCGTCCGCCGGGTTGGAGGCGAACGTCATCTTCAGGCCGGGAACGTGCGCCATCCACGCCTCCAGGTTGTGGCAGTGCTGGCAGCCGGCCGGGAAAAGGCCCGCCTTGACCCGCACCGTGAGCGGGAACGCGCTCTTGCCGCCGCTCAGGTAGCGCAGCTTGGCCGCGTGGTTCACCACCATGTCCGAGGCCAGGGTCATGAAGGGGAAGAACATGATCTCCACCACGGGCAGGAGCCCCATGTTGGATGCGCCCACGGCCAGGCCGGCGATGGCCGCCTCGCTGACCGGGGTGTCCTTCACCCGTTTGGACCCGAACTTCTCCAGCAGCCCGTACGTGGGCATGAGCGGGTTGTCGTGGATGGAGGTACCTATGCCCTCGCCCGCCAGAAAAACCCGCTCGTCCTGCTCCATGGCCAGAGTCAGGGCCTCACGAATCGCTACGCCGGTATGCATTTCGCGCATGAGTTGGTCTCCTCCTATCGGGTCGCGCGGGCTTCGGCCCATACATGGTCCAGGACGGCCTCGGGAGCCGGATACGGGCTCTCCTCGGCAAAGCGCACTGCCTCTTCCACGATACGGGCGGCTTCCTGCTCCATGGACTCAATCTGTTCGGCCGTGGCAACGCCTTCCTCGGTAAGCCGCTTACGATACATGGTGAGGGGATCGCGCGCCGCCCACTCCTTGAGCTCCTCCGGGTCCACGTAGTGCTGCTTGTCAAACTCGCCGTGGCCGTGCATGCGGTAGGTGGCCAGCTCCATCAGCGCCGGGCCCTTGCCCTCGCGGCACCGCGCGGCCAGGTCCCTGGCCGTCTTGAGCACATCGTCGGCGTCGTTGCCGTTCACCAGGTCGCCGGGCATGCCGTACGATCCGGCGCGGGAGGCGATGTTGCCCACCGAGCAGTGCTCCTGGTAGCTCTGCGCTCCGGCCCAGCAGTTGTTCTCGCAGATGAAGAGCAGCGGCAGTTTCCACACCCCGGCCAGATTCATGGCCTCGTGCACCGAGCCTTCTGCAGCGGCGCCGTCGCCGAAAAAGACGGCAGTGATGGCTCCGCTCTCCGTATATTGCTGGGCAAAGGCAGCGCCGGCTGCCAGGGGCGGCGCCGCGCCGACCACCGTGGAGGTCATCAGCACGTTCACCTCCGGCACGATGAGGTGCAGGGTGCCGGACTTGCCGTGGTTTACGCCGCTTTCCTTGCCCATGATCTCGGCCATAAGCGTGTTGGGGTCGGCGCCGCGCGCCAGGATATGCGCATGGCTGCGGTGGTTCGTCACGATAACGTCGTCGTCCTGCAGGGCCAGCACCGCGGCGACCGCGGCCTCCTGCCCTGTGGCGAGTATCTGCATGCCGGGCAGCCGTCCCTGCTCCTCGGCGAGTTCAGTGATTTGGTCTTCAAAGCGTCTGGACAGGATCATTTTTTCCAGGATCTGCAGCCTGATGCCCGCATCGCCGGCAGTCGCCATACGCACCTCCTTTCGGAATGCCGAAATATGTTTGTGAACACGATTACACAAGAGAATCGTTTTCGCAACTGCTCCCGCCGCAAACATGGTCTCTCCACCATTGCCGGACCACTCGTTCGCAGTGTATGTATCTGGCAACACTGGCGTGCCGCCTTCCCTTGATTTTTATGAGACGCACCTCCTCCATCGCCCCCGGTCAGAACGATTCAGGACGATTCATGCCGACTCACCCCCCTCCCTTGACGCAACCGGAGACTTCATGAACCTGTCCAGGCTGTACGAGGACGCGCTGCTGGCCGGGCCGGAAAGGCCCTGCCTGATTGTGGACGAGGACGTGCTCACCTACCGGCAGCTGCACAAGACCACGCTGGCCAACGCCCGCGCCCTGCAGTGCCTGGGCGTGTGCCCCGGCGACCGCGTGGCCTTCCACATGGGCAACCGCCTGGACATCGCGCCGCTCTGCTTCGGCTGCTTCTATATTGGTGCTGTGGCCGCGCCCCTACGCTGCTGCGACACCGCGCCAGAGCTGGCCCGCGCCATCAGCGATTGCGGGGCGAAAATCCTGGTCATCGGGAAGGAGCAACTGCACACGCTGCCGGCCGTGCGCGAGTGTGCCCCGGGTCTGGAGCAGTGCTTTGTCATTGGTGGCGATCCGGCTGGCAAAATACCCTCCTGGGAGGAGCAGACCCTGGGCGGGGCGTGCGATCCTCCGCTCCCGCATGTGAGCGCCGATAACGATCCGGCCGTGGTCATCGACGCCTTCACCGGCGCGGATGTGCCCAATAGCGCGACCCACTCCGCCCATTCCCTGGCCTGCCGGGCCCGCGACTACGCCGCCACGCTCAAGCTCGCCGGCGACACGAGATTCCTCACCGCGGCCACGCTCTGCCACGGCGCACACCTTGCCGGCCTGCTCCTGCCCATAGCCCTGTGCGGCGGCGCGGTCATCTGCTCCCGCAACCAGGAACCGCACGCCATGCACTGGCTCATGCGGCGCTGGCGGCCCACTTACGCAAACCTGCCGCCCGGCCTGCTGCGCGCAATGCTGGACGCCCCCGGCTTCGATCCCGCGCTCTACGCCGGTCTCACCGCGCTGTACGTGGATGGAGACAAAATTCCGCCGGACCTCGACAGCGACTACGCCGCGAAGACCGGCGGCCAGCTGCGCAAGGCTGCGGACATGAGCAAATGCGGCGGCTGAAAAACAAGCCCGTTCCCGTCGTCTGCACAGGTTCCTGACCGACCCGTGGAACGCGCTTCGCGCCCCCCATCTCTATAAACGCATCGAGCCCCACTGCACGTTCGCAGCGAGGCTCGTTTTCTTCGAATTTTGATCCGCCTCAGCAGAGCGCGGCTCAGTCGATCACATAGCCCTGTGCCAGCTCGGTATACTGGCGCACCTGGTCCTGGGCCCAGGCATCGTCCTTGCCCAAGGCCTCGGCCATGATCCGCGCCGTCTCCGGCGCGCACTCGATGCTCGCCCGGGCGTCCAGCAGCAGCGCGCGGGTGCGCCGGCCGAGCACGTCCTCCACAGTCCGGGCCATCTCGTTCTCCACGGCCCAGACCACCTCGGCCTTGATGTACGGCAGGCTCTCGTGCAGCAGCTCGCCCAGCTCGGGCTTGTCCTCCACAAGGTGCCGGATAAAGGGCTCGTCCGAGCCGTACACGTGCAGCGGGTCCTTCCGGTCCACGTGCTTCAGCCAGCCGTGAATGCGCAGGTGCTTGGTCACGCAGGACTTTTCCTCCAGACCGGCGATAAGCACCGCGTTGTCCACGGCCTCCTGCGCCATCTTGCGATAGGTGGTCCACTTGCCGCCGGTGATGGTCACCAGGCCGGAGGGCGACACGACCAGGAAGTGGTCGCGCGCAATGGACGAGGTGGTTTTGCCGCCGCCCGGCTCCACCAGGGGCCGCAGCCCGGCGAACACGCTCCGCACGTCCGCGCGGGTGGGGACCTTGCTCATGTACATGGCCGCGTGGTGCAGGATGAACTCGATCTCCTCCTCCAACGGCCTGGGCTCCAGGCTGGGGGCGTCCACCGGGGTGTCGGTGGTGCCCACCACGGCCTTGTCGTGCCACGGCACGGCAAAGAGCACGCGGCCGTCCTCGGTCTGCGGCACCATGATGGCCGTGTTGCCGGGCAGGAACTCCTTGTCCAGAATGATGTGCACGCCCTGGCTGGGCCGGATGATCTGCTGCGCCTTCGGGTCGTCCATCTGCAGCACGCTGTCCGTGAAGACGCCCGTGGCGTTGACCACCACCCGGCCGTGGATGTGCAGCTCCTCGCCGCTCTCCTGATCCACAGCCGTGACGCCGCTGACCATGTCGCCGGACTTCATCAGCCCGGTGACCTGCATGTAGTTGAGGAGCACGCCGCCGTTCTCGGCCGCGGTCTGGGCCAGGTTCACGGCCAGGCGCGAATCGTCGAACTGGCCGTCGTAGTAGACTACCCCGCCCTTGAGGCCCGTGTCCCGCAGCGTGGGGATGCGGCGCATGGTCTCGTCCTTGGATACGCGCTTGGACGGTCCCAGGCCGAGCTTGCCGGCAAGCATGTCGTACACGCGCAGGCCCGCGCCGTAGAACGGGCCGTCCCACCAGTCGTAGTTGGGCACCAAAAAGGCCTGGTGGGTAACGAGATGCGGCGCGTTCTGGCGCATCAGGCCGCGCTCGTTGAGCGCCTCCAGCACCAGGGAGATGTTGCCCTGGCGTAGATAGCGCACGCCGCCGTGCACCAGTTTGGTGGAGCGGCTGGACGTGCCCTTGGCAAAGTCGTGCTGTTCCAGAAGCAGCGTGGCGTACCCGCGCGAGGCCGCGTCCACAGCCACGCCCAAACCCGTGGCCCCGCCGCCGATAATGATAATGTCCCAATATCCCAGCTCCTGCCGCACGGCGTGGAGCATGGCGTCCCTGTTCATTTGAATCCTCCAGTACTCATACGTCTTGCCCTTATATTGCCTGGCAAACAGCTCAGGGCGATATGCTGTCGAGGGACGCTGTCCCTCGAACTCCCTGCAAGGGAGCATTGCTCCCTTGACCCTATTCTAGGTTCAGGGGAACGGGTGATAGGTATGCTACGTTTGTTACAATAATTCGTCCAAGCAAACCGGTGCAACTCTGTACCGGTATGATCCCAACCCGATTCCCATACCACTCAGGGCTGTTCAAAAACTTTGCTGGCAAGGCGGACAACACCTTTCAAACCGGAGCGTATGAACAATACGTGAGGATTTGAATGTGTTGAAGCAACGCCGCCAGGACGGGATTTTCAGCAGCCCGATAAAAAATCAGTCGAGCCAGTTGAGAGTACGCTCGACAGCTTTCCCCCACATGGCATACCCCTTGGCGCGGTCCGCCTCGCTCATCTGCGACTCCCAGGCCTTGTCCTCTTCCCAGTTCTTGCGCAGCTCGTCGCAGCTGTCCCAGAAGCCCACAGCCAACCCGGCCGCGTACGCCGCGCCCAGGCAGGTGGTTTCCGCCACCTTGGGCCGGATCACGGGCACGTCGAGCACGTCGGCCTGGAACTGCATGAGCAGGTCGTTGGCCACCATGCCGCCGTCCACCTTGAGCCGCTTGAGCGCCACGCCCGAGTCCTTGTTCATGGCCTCCACTATGTCCTTGGTCTGGTAGGCGTTGGCCTCCAGCACGGCGCGGGCGATGTGGTTCTTGGTCACGTACCGCGTCAGCCCGCAGATCACGCCGCGAGCGTCCGGCCGCCAGTACGGGGCGAAAAGTCCCTGAAACGCCGGCACCACGTACACGCCGCCGTTGTCGTCCACCTGGGCGGCCAGCTCCTCGATCTCCGGCGCGCTCTGGATGAGGCCCAGGTTGTCGCGCACCCACTGTACCAACGCGCCGGCAATGGCGATGGAGCCCTCCAAACAGTAGACCGGCTTGTCCGTGCCCATCTGGTAGGCCAGCGTGGTGACCAGCCCGTGCGTGGAAGGCACCGGCGTCTCGCCCGTGTTCAGCAGCAGAAAGCAGCCCGTGCCGTACGTGTTCTTGGCCTCGCCCTTGCTGAAGCACGCCTGGCCCACCAGGGCGGCCTGCTGGTCGCCCAAGGCCCCGCACACCGGAACGCGCGCCCGGAGCGGGCCGTCCTCGTCCGTGGGTCCCCAGGAGTTCGGATCGCTGGACGGCACGATGCGCGGCAACCCCTGGCGCGGAATATTCAGGATGGACAAAATCTCATCGTCCCAATCCAAAGTATGCAGGTTCATCAGCATGGTGCGGCTGGCGTTGGTCACATCGGTCACATGCGCTCCGCCCATGGTCCCGCCCGTGAGCTGCCAGATGATCCACGTCTCCATGGTGCCGATGATGGCCGAGCCGTCCTCCACGGCCTTGCGCGCGCCGTCCACGTTGTCCAGCACCCACTTGATCTTGGGCCCGCTGAAGTACGTGGCCACGGGCAGACCGGTCTTGTCGCGGAACCGGTCCTGCCCGCCCTCTGCAATGAGCTCCTTGCAGATCTCGTGGGAGCGCGTGCACTGCCAGACAATGGCGTTGTAGTACGGCTTGCCCGTGCGCCTGTCCCACACCAGCAGTGTCTCGCGCTGGTTCGTGATGCCGATGGCCGCCAGATCGCCGCCCCTGAGCCCGGCCTTGGCCAGGGCGCCGCGGATCACCTCCTGCGTGTTCTCCCAGATCTCCAGGGCGTCGTGCTCCACCCAGCCCGGTTGCGGGAAAAACTGCCGGTGCTCCTTCTGGTCCAGCGTCACAATGCGGCCGCGCTCGTCGAATATGATGAACCGGCTGCTCGTGGTTCCCTGATCCACCGCTCCGATATACTTGGCCATCACTCTCTCCTTGGTCTCACTCACACACCACCAGTCCCCTGCCTATCTCCCACCTACGAGATGCCGGCACAAATGGAAAGGGCCACGCCCTGCACTTGATTCAACCGAGGGCGTTGCCCTCGGGCTCCCACCCTATAATAGGGGTCCGGGGACCACTGGTCCCCGGCAGGGGAACCGGGGGACAGCGTCCACCGGAGGCCTTCCCTACCCCAATATCCGTGCCCAGTCCGTCACGTTGCGGTGCAGGCCCAGGGTGGCGGGCGGCAGGCCCAGGGCCAGGCCCAGGAGCTGCGGGTAGAGCACGGACGGCGGCGCCCCTTCCAGCGGCATGAGCTCATGCAGCAGGCTGCGGTGCGTATCGAACTGGAGCTGGCAGTAGGTGCAGGCGGTGGCGAGCACCTGGGCCCCGGCGGTCATGGCGTCCACGAGCTTCTTGCGCGCGAGCTTGAGGGCCATGCGGTCGTCCTTGCCGAAAAGCGGGTTGCCGCAGCACTCCAGCCGCATGGGCCAGTACACGGCCGTGGCCCCGGCCGCCTCCACGAGACGCTCGAAAAGTGTGGGCTGGAGCGGGTTGTCGAAGCGCGTCACGTTGCCGGGCCGCAGCGCGTGGCAGCCGTAATGCGCCGCTATCTTGATATCGGTCAGCGGATTCGTGACCGCGACGGCGATGGCGGGTGCGCCCACGTCGCGGTCCAGGGCAGTGAGCAGATGCACGGGCTCGGGCCAGTCGACCGGCCGTGTGGGCAGGTGCAGCCCCTCCTGGGCGAGCAGCCGCCGTATCCGTTTCTGCAGTGTTTCGTTGCGCTCCATCCAGTAGATGGCGTGCCGCAGGTTGCCGTAGCAGCACTTGCACGGCGTGAGGATGGGCAGGCCTTCCGCTGCGGCCAGGGCCAGGTTGCGCGCCGAGGAGAGCACCGAGGCCTCGAAGCTCTGGTGCCGCACCGGATAGCCGCAGCAGCCCAACTCCAGGTCCACGAGCTCCACGCCCAGGGCCGCGCACACGGCGCGGGACGCCTCGCCGTACTGCGGCTGGTGGTACGGGATCTTGCAGCCCGGAAACCACACGTATTTCACGCGGCGCCTCCCTGATGATGGGTGTCCCTATCCGCATCATTGTGCAGCGCGGCGTGGCGCAGCCTGGCCGAGGCGATGTTGCGCAGCTCGAAGAGCACGTCGGCCACACGCACGCCCTGGGGGCAATGCTCCTGGCACTTGTAGCAGGTCACGCAGCTCCAGACCATGCGCGCGCCCAGCACGTGGTCCCGCAGGCCCATGCGCAGCATGTTCATGATCTGCTGCGGGGTCAGATCCAGCTCCTGCACCGGATCTGTGGCGGCCGCCACCACCGGACAGACATTAGTGCAGGTGGTGCACTGCACGCAGGCCCAGAAGGTCTGCGGACGATCGGCCAGCACCACGGGCCGCTCGGTCTCTTCCTGCGAAGGCTTGTGCAGCAGTCCTTGTGAGAACCGCTCGGCCCACTGACCGGCCGTAAAACGCGTCATCTGGCGATGGGGTTCGCCGCGCACGCCGGCGCCGCCGGCCTCCTCGGCCATCAGCGTCCGCTTGGAGGATATCCACAACTCCTGCAAATCGATGCGCGCCGGGCAGACGTCCGTGCAGCGGTGGCACTCCGTGCAGACAAAGCTGCCTTCGGCGAATGCGAAAGCCTCGGCAGGGTCCAGCTCGCCCGCGCCCTTGTGCCTGAGGCCGCGCAGCTTCTCCGAAGGCAGGATCTCCGCGGTGCCGAGCACGGCGTAAGACGCGGCCACGCTGCAATGCTCGCTGCACATGCCGCAGTGCATGCAGGCTTCCATGCCGATGGTGCGGCGAAGCGTTGTGGCGGTGCCGGGAGCGCCGCCGCAGGCGTCTGGCTGTGCGCCGCGCTCCGGCCTGGGCCGCGTGGGTTGAACCAGCAGATTGAGCGGCGTGAGGAAGACGTGCGCCATCTTGCCGAATGGCAGGTAGACGATGCCCAGGAAGCAGAGCAGCACGTGGACATACCATAATGTGGACACCCCGCCGGCCGAGCCCAACACCGGCGCCGCCGGCTTGAGCGCCCTGGAGAGCGGGTAGGAGACAAAGGCCGAGGCCGTGTCCGAGTGGCAGGAAGTGCAGGCGAAGTCGTTGACCTCCCGGCCCAGGGCCAGGAGCTCGTCCGGAGTCATGTCCATGGGCTCGGGCGCCGGGTGGGTGAAGACCACGCCGTACTCGTTGGCCCAGACCATTTGCAGGCCGGCTATCTCGGCCGGGTCGTCGCTCACGAAGTAGTCGGCCACCATGCTGTCGAACTCGCTCTGGGAGGTGATCTTGGCGCTTTCCAGAACAAAGCCGGAGAGGACGATGGCTGCGATGATGGCCAGGGCGAACCAGTCGTCCCTGCGGGTGGTGCGCTTGAGCCCGGTGATTGTGAGCCGGCGGTACACGGCCAGGGCCACGCCCGCCAGCACCATGAGGCCGAACAGGTTGCGCAGCCACTGGTACGGGTCCAGCGTGGGCTCGTACATGGGCAGAACGGCGCGGGAGAACACGCCGTCCATGGCGTGCATTAGCAGAAGGCCCACGAACCCCGCGGCCAGGAGGAAGTGCATGGTCCAGCGCGACACACTGGCCCGTACCAGGTGCGCCTGGAAAAGCACGTCGAGCAAGAAAGCCTTGAGGTAGCGGAGGACGCCCAATCCTGCGCCGCCACGTTCACCGGCCTTCTTTGGGCAGGGTGCTCGATGCGGGGGCTCGTGGGCCTCACTGCTGATTCGTACCCCACCGCGACTGCGCCGAATCCGCCAGGCGAATCCGGCCAGGCACGCGGCCAGGGAAATAAGGAGACCTCCTGTGAGAAAATCCATGGACACTGCTTCCGGTGCCGCACCTTCTTGATTGGTTCACGCCACGCGCCGGCAGCCCTCGCCGGCTGGCCTATGAAGCTGTCGAAAAAGTTCTCCCGCAGCAGGCAGTGGCATCACCTGCCGGGCCGAAAAGTCCTCGTACGTCAGGTACCGACATCACCTGCCGGCTTCCTCTCACGACAGACTGTTCTGGTACGACTGCACCGCGGCATACGCCGTGGCGATTGCCAGGCCTGCGCCACACTTGGCGCGCATCCAGTCCTGATTGGCCAGAATGGAACCCGCCGCGAAAAGGTTGGGAAACGCTGGGTGGCCGTTCTCCGAGAGCGGCCGCAACCGGGCGTCCACCTCCACGCCGGTCCTGTTCAGCGGATGTCCCCGGGCATCGAAGAAGTCCTCGCGGTGCCACTCGTCCCGGTGCTTGGGCTGCAGGACCGGCAGCCCGAAGAGCGGCTCGTGCACGGCGTGCCTGTCCGCCGTCAGGCCCTTGCCGAAGAACCGGCCGCCGGCAAGGATGGCGCCGCGCGCCTCCACCACGGCCTCGATGTCGCCCTCCCCGGCGCCGGCAATGTGGAAGCGGAACCCGCCGTTGTCCGTGCGTTCCCACTCGGCCACACGCTTTTGCGGGTAGATGCGCACGCCGCGGCCGGGCAGAAAAGTCTCGAAAGCGGCGCGCAGCCGCAGCCCGGCAATGGAGGGCGGCATGGTCGGAATCTCGAAGATCTCCACGCCGAGCCGTTCCCTGAGCCGGGCGATGACGTCGTACAGGCCGGAGCTGGCGGCTCCGACGCTGGCTGTGGAAGACGCCGTGGACGCCGGCGCGGCGTACGGGCCGAGCACGGCCGGAAAGCCCACGGCCTGCGCATCCTGCACGTGCTCCGCCACGGACTCCGCCAGCCAGTCCACCACGTCCATCTCGGTGAGCGACCATGCCAGGTGCTCCGGGTAGAGCTCGCCGGCGCAGCCAGGGAAGGGAATGCGGACGCTGCGCAGCCCGGGCCACTCCGGTCCGCGGACCTCCACGATCTGCCGGCCGCTGAACCCCTTGAGCCCGATGAAATCGATGATCAGGCACGGCAGCTTCCGCTCCATGGCCTGCACCCCAGGCCACATGGAGCACGGCGCGCGGTACGTGGGCTTCACAGTGCCCAGGGAGGTGAGCACGCGGGCGTTGCGGTCGGCGTAGCCGTCGTACGGCAGGCCGGCCTCGGCCAGGAACGCGGTAAAATCCTCGAAAGCGGCGCGCACGTCCGCATCCGGCACCAGGCCGTAGGGATGGTGCGGCTCGTCGCGGCGCAACGCCTCCAACCCCTGCCAGGGGTTGTCCACCGCGTGCAGCTCTTCGACAGGGTGCATGCCCAGGAGATCGAGCATGCCGGTGCTGAAATCGATGCCCCCCAGGGCGCCTGCCTGGGCAACGCTGAGCCCGCGCGAGGAAGCGAACAGCGCCGCGGCCATGCCGGCCATGCCCGCGCCTACAACCATGAGGTCGCAGGAACAATCCGGTTCCATGGCGTGCGCTTTACTCGCAGTGTCGGTCGGCATGTCTGCTGCTCCTTCAGTAATACGCGTGAACTCCGCGTCGCCCCTGCCAGTATCGTCAAGTCTTACGGCTTGCGCTCCAGCTCCAGCATGCCGCAAAGCAGCGCCTCCTGGAGCTCGGCTTGCTGCAAGGGCACGCCCCAGAGGATGGGCGCCTTGCCGCGCCAGCGGCGGCCCACAAACTCCTTGAGCTCGTCCAGGCCGCGGTCGGCTTCCAGCCAACCCTCGTCATACAGATGGGCCGTAACGCGCGGCCCGCAGAAGCAGCCCTGGCACGGGCCCTTGCCCACCCGGCTGCGGATGTTCAGGGCGCTCAGGGCGGAAAGCTTCGAGTCCTGCGCCATCTCCTGCATCATGGAGTCCACCACGCGGCCGGAGACCATCTCGCACTCGCAGAGGATCACGTCGCCCTCTTCGGCGCGGTCCACCCAGGTGCGCGCGCCCAGCCTAGGGTCGGTCCAGCGGCCGGCGTCGGACGGCGGCAAAGGCTCGGTCCGCGTGCGGCACGGCACGTCTACTTTCAGTTTGCGGCAGGCCAAGTCCCCGGCCTTTTCCGCCATGTAGCGGAAGGTGGTCAGCTTGCCGCCGGTGATGGTGATGAAGTTCGCCACCCCCTGGGAAGCGTGGTCCTTCAGGGTGTAGCCGCGGCTCACGCTGCGGTCGCCGCCGTTGGAGTCACCGTCGCCATTGGCGTCGCCGTTGGTATCGGCCACCAGGGGCCGGACCCCGGCGTAGGCGCGGATGTAGCGGGTGGTCTCCAGAATGGGGACCATGGCTATGGCGTCGTCCAGCATGCGGTCCACCTCCTCCACGGTGGGGCGGCAGTCGTCCGGATCGTCGATGCGTACGGAGGTGGTGCCGAGGATGGAGACGGAGCCGCCGGGCACGAGGATGTCGGCGTCCGAGGCCATGCGCAGCCTGTTGACCACGCGGGCGGAAAGGCGGTCCTGGGTGATGACCAGGGTTCCCTGGGAGTGAACCACGGAGAGCGGCGCGCCGGCCATATCGGCCACGATGCCGGCCCAGGCGCCGGAGGCGTTGATCACCAGCTCGGGCTCAATGACGAGCTCATCCCCCGTTTTTTCGTTGTGCAGGGAGACGGTGCGGATGGCCCCGCCCTCCACATTCAGGGCCGTGACCTTGGTGTTGCGGAGCATCTGCGCGCCCAGGCTGCAGGCGTGGCTGATGTTGTCCAGGCAGAGCATGAAGGGGTCGATGGTGCCGTCGCGGACCTCGTAGGCGGCGATGACGTCCCGGGCGAGGTGCGGCTCCATGGCCATGGCGGTCTTGGGGTCGAGCTCTTTGGCCGGCAGGCCGACCTTGGCGCAGAGGTCCGGGAACTCGGCGATGTAGTGCTCGTCGTCGCCGGGAACGGCCACGAACAGGCCCTTGGTATCCTCTATACAGTGGGGGGCGAGGCGCTTGAGCAGCGCGGACTCCTCCATGCACTCGCGGGCGGCTTCGGGGTCGGAGCCCACGTAGCGAGCGCCGCTGTGTAGAAGGCCGTGGTTGCCGCCGGAGGCGCCTGCGGCCAGATCGCGCTTTTCCACGAGCAGGCTGGGGATGCCGCGCAGGGCGAGGTCGCGCGCCACGCCGGTGCCGGTTACCCCGCCGCCGATGATGAGCACGCGTGCAGCGTCTGGCTTCAAGGCTTTTGTCACTGCCGCCTCCTGTCGTGCAGCGTTCACCGCTCCCGTGGATCGCGAGCGGATCGTTCCGCAGTGCCCGGCCGTGGTGCAACCACGCGGCCAGGGCTGTGGAGCCGTCCCCGGTACTCAGACTTTTCACCATCACAACCGACATGGAAACGAAAAAGTTTATCTTTCGGTTGTGAATTAATTTGCCCGATAGTATGACAATTTCAAAGCACAGATGACAAGCTTGCGTCATTCGTGGGCTAAAATCTAGCACACGGCGTGTTTATCGTCATTACTTTTTTTCGCAGCAGAACATAATCAGATATTTTTCTTTCGAAACCGAACAAAAACGCCAGGAATCACCATGTCTCAGCAGCTCAGACTCCCCCCGTTCGTGGAAGGCAGCTCCTGCCGGCTCCCCAGCCAGCGCGAGCAGGCCTTCCACCAGGACGTCAAGCACGCCTCGGTGGTCAAGCGGCACAAGCAGATGTTCGAGATCGTCCAGGAGCACGGCTTCGTCACGGTCCAGGACCTGGCCGAGGCCTTCAACGTCACCCCGCAGACCGTGCGCCGGGACATCAACACCCTCTGCTCCAAGGGGCTGGTCCAGCGCCACCACGGCGGCGTGGGCGTCACCTACAGCACGGAGAACGTGGATTACACCAACCGCCAGGTCCTCTACCAGGCCGAGAAGCGGCTCATCGCGCGGATGGTGGCGGAAAACATCCCCTCGCGCGCCTCCCTGTTCATCAACATCGGCACCACCACAGAGGAGGTAGCCAAGGCCCTGCACGGCCACGAGCGGCTGCGGGTGATCACCAACAACCTTAATGTCGCCACCATCCTGCGCGGCAACGAAAACATCGAAACCCTGGTGGCCGGCGGCGTGGTACGCCACAGGGATTGCGGCATCGTGGGCGAATCGGCCATCGACTTCATCCGCCAGTTCAAGGTGGACTACGGCATCATCGGCATCAGCGGCATCGACCTGGACGGCACTCTGCTGGACTACGACTACCGCGAGGTCCGCGCGGCCCAGGCGATCATCGAAAACGCGCGCAAGGTCTTCCTGGTGGCGGACCACTCCAAGTTCGGCCGCAACGCCATGGTGCGCATGGGCACGCTGGAGGACATCGACGCGCTGTTCACGGATTTCATGCCCCCGCCGCCCCTGATCGAGGAGCTGGAGCGGGCCGGGGTGCAGCTTTTCGTGGCCAACGGAGATATCAAGGAGTGAGAGGCCGGCTCGTTTTTTTCGTTTTTTTTCTTATTTTCGCTTTCTCTTTCGATTGAGAAAATTTCATGACGGTGTTATGTATTTGAAACAAGTCTGACACGAAACCGATCAGTCCTGGATAAACTCCTTGCCGTAATCAGCCGAGGGGAACGCTCAATGGGGCTCGTACTCAAAGACGTTGACAGGGTCGTTGATCAAGAGATCTACCTGAAGGACATCAACCTCGCGTTGGAGTCCGGCTCCCGATATGTCGTCCTGGGCCGCACGCTCGCCGGCAAGACTACGCTGCTGCGGGTGATGGCCGGTCTGGACAGGCCGACCAACAAGGGCTCGGTTCTGGTGGACGGGACCAACGTGACAGGCCAATCCGTGCGCAAGCGCAACGTGGCCATGGTCTACCAGCAGTTCATCAACTACCCGTCCCTCTCCGTTTACAAGAACATCGCCTCCCCCCTGCGGGGAATCCCCAAGGCCGAGGTGGACCAGCGCGTCCGCCACGCCGCCTCCATCCTGCACATCGAGCACCTTCTGGACCGCCTGCCGGTCGAGCTCTCCGGCGGCCAGCAGCAGCGCACGGCCATTGCCCGCGCCCTGGTCAAGGACACGGGCCTGCTGCTCCTGGACGAACCCCTGGTGAACCTGGATTACAAGCTGCGCGAGGAGTTGCGCCAGGAGCTTCTGTCCATCTTCACCAAGCGCGAGTCCATCGTGGTCTACACCACCACGGAGCCATCAGAAGCGCTGATGCTGGGCGGCAACATCATCGTGATGCACGAGGGCCGCATCCTGCAGACCGGCCCCACCACCGAGGTCTACCAGAAGCCGTCCACCACCAAGGTCGCCGAGGTCTTCAGCGATCCGCCCATCAACTTCATCCACGCCGACGTGGGCGAAGGCGAGGCCCAGCTGCGCATAGGCATCCGCTTCCCGCTGACCGGGCACCTGAAGGACCTGCCTCCCGGACCCTACACCTTCGGCGTTCGCTCGCACCATTTCTCCATCAACAAACACACCGAGGAGGACATCGAGATCGCCTCCACGGTCGAGCTTGCGGAAATCAACGGCTCGCAGACGTTCGTCCATTTCCACTATCGCAACAGATCCCTGGTCCTGGAGGAAGAAGGCGTGCACCCCTACAGGGTGGGCAGCCTCATCCACGTCTACGTACAGCCCAGATACTTCTACGTTTTCGACGATACGGGCCATCTGACCAAGGCGCCGGACCTGGATTAGGGCGGCGCGAGCGGCCGAGAAAGGGAGGGGAGCACTACATGGCGCGCATCGAGCTGGAAACCATCGCACACAGCTACATGCCCCGGCCCGCCGGGCCGGACGACTATGCTCTCAAGAGCATACATACCGTGTGGGAAGACGGCGGCGCCTACGCCGTGCTGGGGCCATCCGGCTGCGGCAAAACCACCATGCTGAACATCATCTCCGGGCTGCTTACGCCCAGCGAGGGCCGCATCCTCTTCGACGGCAAGGACGTAACCACCCTGCCGCCGGAAAAGCGCAACATCGCCCAGGTGTTCCAGTTCCCGGTGCTGTACGACACCATGACCGTGGAGAAGAACCTGGCCTTTCCCCTGAAGAACCGGAAGGTGCCGGCGCACGAGGTGGACCGCCGGGTCAAGGAAGTGGCCGAAATCCTGGACCTGAAACATCTATTGAAAAAACGCGCCGCCGGCCTGGCCGCGGACGCCAAGCAGAAGATATCCCTGGGCCGGGGCCTGGTGCGCAGCGACGTGGCCGCGATCCTCTTTGACGAGCCGCTCACGGTCATCGACCCGCACCTCAAATGGCAGCTCCGGCGCAAGCTCAAGGACATCCACTCCCAGTTCGGCCTCACCCTCATCTACGTGACCCACGACCAGGTGGAGGCCATGACCTTCGCCGACAAGGTGGTGGTCATGTACGAGGGCGAGATCGTCCAGATCGGCACGCCGCAGGAGCTGTTCGAGGAGCCGGCGCACACCTTTGTGGGCTACTTCATCGGCAGCCCGGGCATGAACATCCTGCCCTGCACCCTGGATAACGGCCGCGCCGTGGTCAACGGCGGCAGCGTGCCGCTGGACCCCAAGCTGGCGGACGCCGCGGCAAAAGCCGAAGGCACGCTGGAGATGGGCATCCGGCCCATGTACCTGGGAGTGTCCATGCAGCCGGTGGAGGACGGCATGGAGGGCCGGGTCACCATGGTGGAGGACCAGGGGAGCTACAGAATCGTGACAGTCGCGCTCTCGGACCACGTGCTCAAGGCGAGCGTCCAGCCCTCGTTGCCGGTTGCGGAAGGCGCGTGCTGGGTCAGCTTTCCGCCGGAACGCACCAAGCTATTCGCGGCAGGCAAGTTGCTGCGTGCGGGGTAGGCGTCATGGTCAAATGGGACAATAACAGAGCCTGGTTCCTGGTCATACCGGTCTTCGTCATCGTGGCCTTCAGCGCCATCATCCCCCTGATGACGGTGGTGAACTACTCGGTGCAGGACATCTTCGGCCCCGGGCAGCGCTACTTCATCGGCGCGGAGTGGTTCCGCGAGGTGCTCCATGACGAACGGCTCCACGCCGCCCTGTGGCGGCAGTTCCTGTTCTCGGGCCTGGTGCTGCTCATCGAGATGCCGCTGGGCGTGCTCATAGCCCTGGCCATGCCCAAGAAGGGCTGGACAGCGTCCCTGGTGCTGGTGCTGCTGGCCCTGCCGCTGCTCATTCCGTGGAACGTCATCGGCACCATCTGGATCATCTTCACCCGGCCGGACATCGGGCTGATGGGCGCGTTCATCAATCAAACGGGCATACCCTTCGACCACACGGCCAGTCCGCTGGACGCCTGGATAACAGTGATGCTCATGGAGGTGTGGCACTGGACGCCGCTTGTGGCATTGCTGGCCTATGCCGGCCTGCGGGCCATTCCAGAGGCATACTACCAGGCCGCCAAGATCGACGGCGCCTCGCGCTGGGCCGTGTTCTGGTACATCCAGCTGCCCAAGATGCGCGGCGTGTTGACCATCGCCCTGCTCCTGCGGTTCATGGACAGCTTCCTGATCTACGCCGAACCGTTCGTGCTCACGGGCGGCGGGCCAGGCAACTCCACGACGTTCCTGTCCATCTACCTGGTCAAGGTGGCGGTGGGACAGTTCGACCTGGGGCCGGCGGCAGCCTTCTCCCTGGTCTACTTCCTCATCGTGCTGCTGTTCTGCTTCCTTTTCTATCAAGCCCTCCAAGCCGTGGGGACAGGAGAGAAAGGATGAAAATACAAAAACGACACTGGGGCCTGATCCTCTATCTGTTCCTGCTGCTTCTGCCCATTTACTGGATGCTCAACATGTCCCTGCGCACCAACGCGGACATTCTGAGCGGCTTCGCCCTGTACCCCTCAAGCCCGACGCTGCAGAACTACCTGAAGATATTCACGGACTCCTCGTGGTACTCGGGCTATATCAACTCCATCATCTACGTCACGATGAACACGGTCATCTCGCTTTTGACCGCTTTGCCTGCGGCGTACGCCTTCTCGCGCTACCGCTTCATCGGCGACAAGCACGTGTTCTTCTGGCTCCTGACCAACCGCATGGCGCCGCCCGCGGTCTTCCTGCTGCCGTTCTTCCAGCTCTACTCCACCTTCAACCTCATCGACACGCACATCGCCGTGGCCCTGTCCCACTGCCTGTTCAACGTGCCGCTGGCGGTCTGGATTCTGGAAGGCTTCATGTCCGGCGTGCCCAGGGAGATCGACGAGACGGCGTTCATCGACGGCTACAGCTTCCCGCGGTTCTTCATCACCATCTTCCTGCCGCTCATCCGCGCCGGCATTGGCGTTACGGCGTTTTTCTGCTTCATGTTCAGCTGGGTGGAGCTGTTGCTCGCGCGCACGCTGACCACGACCAACGCCAAGCCCATTGCCGCGACCATGACGCGCACCGTGAGCGCCACGGGTCTGGACTGGGGCCTTCTTGCCGCCGCCGGCATTCTGACCATCGTGCCCGGCGCGCTGGTCATCTGGTTCGTGCGCAACCATCTGGCCAAGGGCTTCGCCCTGGGCCGGGTCTAATCCCGTAGGAGGCCGCGACCATGGATTTCGAATGGATGGCATGGACGCCGGTAACGGCCGGGTTCTTCATCTTCATCGGCGTGGTGCTCGCCATAATGGCCGTCTGGGAGGTCGTCTCCCCCACCATAGCGCGGCGGGGGCTCCTGCCCCTGACCACCACCCGGGGGGACAGGCTCTTCATGGGTCTTCTGGGCGGCGCCTACATTCTGCTGATCTGGGTGGGTCTGACGCAACTTTCCCTGTGGTACGCCCTCGTGCTTGCGCTGTCCTTTCTCGCAGCCATGCTGCGCTGGGGGTAGAACGATACAGATTGCCGCATCCGACAGAAAAAGCGTGTAGAAATGCACGTTTTTATGACACATTTGCCATGGCGTAACTTCAACAACCTGCAATGCGCTAGGAGGTGGCTAATGTCGATGAAGCACAGGATTTTCCTGCGTCTCCTCTGTCTGGGGACCATGCTCACGGCTCTCTTCTGTGTCGCGAGCATCGCCGCTGCGGATCAATACTCGGACGCGGCAAAAAAATGGATTGATGACGAGTTCCAACCTTCGACGCTCTCCAAGGAAGAGCAGATGAAGGAGATGGAATGGTTCACCAAAGCGGCGGAGCCCTTCCGCGGCATGGAGATCCGCGTGGTCTCCGAAACCATCCCCACCCACGAGTACGAGTCCAAGGTCCTCGCCAAAGCCTTCGAGGAAATCACCGGCATCAAGGTCACCCACGACCTGATCCAGGAAGGCGACGTTATCGAGAAGCTGCAGGTGCAAATGCAGTCGGGCGAGAACGTGTTTGACGGCTACGTCAACGACTCCGACCTCATCGGCACGCACTTCCGCTCCGGCTACGTGGTCAACCTGACCGACTGGATGGCCGGCGAAGGCAAGGACGTCACCCTGCCCACACTCGATCTCGACGACTTCATGGGCATCTCCTTTACCACGGCTCCGGACGGCAAGGTCTACCAGCTGCCCGACCAGCAGTTCGCGAACCTCTACTGGTTCCGCTACGACTGGTTCAACAACCCCGAGTACCAGAAGCAGTTCAAGGACATCTACGGCTACGACCTGGGCGTGCCCGTCAACTGGTCCGCATACGAAGACATCGCCGAGTTCTTCACCGACCGCGTGAAAGAGGTCGACGGCATGGCCATCTACGGCCACATGGACTACGGCAAGAAGGCCCCGGACCTCGGCTGGCGCTTCACCGACGCTTGGCTCTCCATGGCCGGCGCCGGCGACAAGGGTCTGCCCAATGGCCTGCCCGTGGACGAGTGGGGCATCCGCGTGGAAGACTGCCATCCGGTCGGCTCCTCCGTGTCCCGCGGCGGCGCCACCAACGGCCCGGCCGCCAAGTACGCCCTGCGCAAGTACATGGACTGGCTGCGCCGCTATGCGCCTCCCGGAGCCCTTGGCATGGACTTCTACCAGTCCCTGCCGTACCTGGCCCAGGGCAACGTGGCCCAGCAGATCTTCTGGTACACCAGCTTCGTCCCCTCCGTGGTCGAGGAAGGCACGCCCGTGGTCAACGAGGACGGCACGCCCAAGTGGCGCATGGCTCCCTCGCCCCACGGCCCGTACTGGGAAGAAGGCCAGAAGCTCGGCTATCAGGACTGCGGCTCCTGGACCCTGCTGAAGTCCACCCCGGTGGACCGCCGCAAGGCCGCCTGGCTCTACGCCCAGTTCTGCGTGGCCAAGACGACCTCGCTGAAGAAGGCCCACGTGGGCCTGACCCCGATCCGCGACAGCGACATCCGCGACAAATCCTTCACCGAGCGCGCGCCCAAGCTGGGCGGCCTGGTGGAATTCTATCGCAGCCCGGCCCGCGTCGCCTGGACCCCCACCGGCACCAACGTGCCCGACTACCCCAAGCTGGCCCAGCTGTGGTGGCAGAACATCGGTGAGGCCGTTGCCGGCGAGGTCACCGTGGACACCGCCATGGACAACCTGGCCGCCGAGCAGGACCGCATCATGGAGCGCCTGGAGCGCGCCAACGTCCTGCCCGTATGCGGTCCCAAGCTGAACGAGCCCAGGGATCCCGAGTACTGGCTCAGCCAGCCCGGCGCCCCCAAGCCCAAGCTGGAAAACGAGAAGCCTCAGGGCCAGACCGTGAACTACGACGATCTGATCCAGGCCTGGAAGGAAGGCAAGGTGAAATAACCACCCTGGCTATTCCGATCCGCAACAACAGGGGCGTCGCCTTCGCGCGGCGCCCTTTCTTTTGTGTAAAGGGAACTGAAGGAATCGCAAGACGGGAGGTGCCGGGTCCGGCGATGTACACTGCTTTTTCAGGCAGCGGCCCTTGCGGGCGGGCTCTCAGGATGCGAGTCGAACGAGAGGATGGAGATGCAGAAGCGCGGGCCGGGCCGTTACTCCCTGGACTCCACAGACTCTTTGGATTCCGCGGGTTCCGATGATTCTGTGGACTCTGTGGATTCTGTGGTGGATTCGGGCTGCTCAGCCGGGGCGATGCCCGCTTCTTCCTGTAGCGTGGCAAAGACCTGCTTCCAGGCCTTGGCCGTCTTCAGGGCCTGGCTCTGGCGCAGAAATACGCGCAGCTCCAGGGTGATGGACTGGAGTGCGCCGCTGTTGTCCACATACTCGATCTCCACGATGTAGAACGAGGAGCTGCTGGACTTTTTCTGAAACGCTTTGACGGCCTGGATGCGGTGGAAGGCTACGCCGAGGTCCAGGCCGGGGCCCTTGCCGTTGGGATCGAGCTGCACGGTGAATGCCCTGGCGTCCAGCCTGGCCACGCCCACTTGCTGCACTTCGATTATGCCCAGCGTGCTGGTATGGTAGATAACCCGGGAGCTTATCTTCCTTTTGACTTTCATACCCACGTCCAGGCCCTCGCGTATACCCTGCTGTTGATTTCCCTGGTCCGGCAGCGCATGCCGGTAACGACTCCATCTTCAGGCCGAAGGCTCCGCACTCACCGACCTCGCCGCTCTCACGGCGCAACTGTCCGCTGCGCCAGGGCATACCAGATAGCCGACGCCTTCCGCAAACGCGGCGCACCCGTGGTCATGGGCAGTGGGCAGCGCCCGGGGGCCGAGGGATCGCAAGTCTCAGGGGTCAGAAAGCTGTGTTCCTCGGCAGACTTGCGATGGGCAGCGCCCGTGGGTTGCCTACCCGGCGAAAGGCGCTTGGCCTGGGCAGATGGCGTGTCGCCGGTATTTCCGGAAGGGATGCTACTTTTCGTGCGGCTCGTCGGGCAGGGGGTCGAAAAGGTCCGGGAACTCGCCGCCGTCCTCGGCTGCTGGCCGGACGCCTTGCGGCGCGTTGTCCTTCGCCAGCATCGCTCCGTTCTGGAACGGCGCCGTACGATACCCCAGCGCATCCACCAGACGCTCGAAGGAATCGGATGCGCCCTCGCGCCAGAACGGTATCATCACGGCCGCGTACACGGTCTCGCCGCCATAGTGTATCTTGAGCAATCCCATGCATAACGCATTGAGACCGTGGACCTCCTCAAGATGCCGTACATCCAGCAGCTTTGTCCGCGTCATGTAATCCATGGCCACGCGATCATTCTTGATCACGATGCCACTGACAATGAAGCGGTAGCTCACATACCCGGCGGTGAATACGACGCCCACAAAGACAAGAAAGGAAATCCAGTCCGTCAGACGTATTTCAGAGAGCGGCGGCGTTGGAATGACAAACAACACGAATGCGACAAGGGCTGCCGCCGCAGCGAACGGCAGATAGCACAGCCGCGTCTTGAAATCGTACACTTTCATTCTCATCAGCCCTCTTGCTTGACGGTACGGACCACATCCTGGCGAGGTTCATCACAGCGGGAAACGCAATCCCCGCAGGAAACGACGTGATATTTCTCGGGGGAACGTAGCAATTTGCCGGACCGTCGTCCATAACATCATGTCGTTACTCGCAGAATTACCAGGCCATATAGACACCCCTTCGTTGTGCACGCTTTCTGCCTTCTATGGGGAGCATGGACGCCGCTGCGACCGCACGCCGGAGGCTGAAAAAACGAGACCGCCGCCCGCAAAGGAGCTGTCCCTTCGCGAGCGGCGGTCGTGCCGGTGTATGTTGTTGCGCCGGTCGGATACCGCGTTAGACGCGTCCCTCGTTGCGCAGCTCATCGATGAGCTTTTTCAGCGCCAGGGCCTGCTCGTTGAGCTCGGACACGGCCTGGGCCGCCTCGCTCATGGCATCCGCCGTCTTGGCGGAGATGGCGTTTACGTCATCGATGGAGCGGCCGATCTCCTCGGTCACACTCGCCTGCTCCTCCGAGGAGGTCGCGATGGCGCGGATCTGGTCGGACGAGGTCATGGCGTTCCGGACGATCTCGTGCAACAGCCTGCCGGCCTCGTCCGCCTCGCCGGATGACTTCTCAATGATCTGCTTGGCCGAGTCCATACTGCCCAGGGTGTGCTCCACGCCGTTCTGGATGCCGGAAATGGAGCCGCCTACCTCCTTGGTGGCGGTCATAGTCTTCTCGGCCAGCTTGCGCACCTCGTCTGCGACCACGGCGAAGCCGCGTCCAGCATCTCCGGCACGCGCCGCCTCGATGGCCGCGTTGAGCGCCAGCAGGTTGGTCTGGTCGGCGATGTCCTCGATGGTCTGGGCGATAGCGCCGATGCCCTCGGCCTTCACGTTGAGGTCGGAGACGGACTCGTACAGCGATTGGAATGTGGACGCGATCTCATCCACGTTGCTCTTTACCGACTGCACCTGGTTGGAGCCGTCGTCTGCGGAAGAGCGGGTGGCGTCGGAGGTCACCGCGGACTGCTCGGCGTTCCTGGCGATCTCCACGATGGATGAGGACATCTGCTCCATGGCCGTGGCTGTCTCGCTGATCCTGGTGGACTGCGCATTCGCGCCGTTCCGCGACTCATCGATCTGATGCGCCAGCTCCGTGGACGCCGAAGAAACCACGTGCACCACCTGATCCAGCTTGTCGGCCGCTTCCAGCAGGCCGTCCTGACGAGCACGCTGCGCCTGGCGCGTGGCCTCCTCGGCCGTGTCGCGCGCCGCGGCCGCCTCGTCCGAGAGCCGGCGCGCCTCCTCGGTCCGCGTGTTGGCCTCGCCCATCATCTCTTCCAGCGAGCCGACCATGCCCACCATGGCCTCGTGGAGCTGGGCCATCTCGGCCTCCAGCTTGTGGGAGCAGCTGGCGTCCAGCTTGCCGCAGGCAACTTGGCGGGAGTAGTCCACAAGCGACTTGATGGGCGCGACCACCCAGCGGTTGAGCAGGAAATACGCCAGAATGATCAGGCCCAGCACGGCGGCGCCCACGATCACGGCGATGGTCGTGTTGAAGTCCGCCAGTCCCTGCTGCTTGGCGAAGAGCTCGTCCTTGGGAACCACCACGCCGAGGCCCATGCCGGTGTTGGTGATGGTGTAGAAGACGATCTGGTCGCGGCCGTCGATGGTCTGCTCGATCTCGACCATCTCGCCGGCGCCGAGCTTATCCGGCGTGGGCAGGTCCCTGCCAAAAGGCAGCTCTGTCACGGGCTTGAGCACCATGTCCTGGTCCGTGGAATGCGCGGTCAGAGAGCCGCTCCCGGTCTCCACGGCAAAGGCCATGGACGAGGGCGTGGGCTTGATGGCCTGCACCTGCGCGCTCAGGTTCTCCATGCTCAGATCGGCCGTGGACATGCCGATGATGGTGCCGTCTGCGCCGTACATGACGCTCGAGACCGTGACCATGAGCGCCATGGAGCCGGCGGCGTCGAAGTACGGCTCGGACCAGTGGATGCGCTGGGGCAGCGGTTTATCCCGCGGCCAGCTTTTGGGAATGGCCGAGGTGTACCACTCCTGGTTGGGATAGTCGTACTCCTCGGTGTTGTATTCCGTGGTGAATACGACCTTGCCGTTATCCCAGTACGCGTACAGGCCGAGATACTTCTGATCCGGCAGATAGACATGCGGATCGTACCACAACCCGGCCCCAATGGCGTTTTTGAACTCCTGAACGAATGTTGTGACAAATGCATTCACATCGTCCAGGTTCGTATTCCCGCTTGCCTTGGCGATATTGTAGAACGACTCGCCGGCCAGCGCCATGTCTTTGGCCTTGTCTTCCATCAGCTCCATGTACGAGCTGATCTTCTCGCGCTCGATTCCGATGCGCTGCTCGACCTTCTGCATGACTTCTGCTTTATACTCCTCGGACATTTCCGAGGCATTGCGGAAGAGCATGGCAAACCCCGCAATGAACACCATCGAGATAATGGCAATGAGAAATACAAGCTTTGTTTTAATTGATGAGATCACGATGTCCCCTTCCTCGTGTTCGATATCGCACATACATTTTTGAAAATTGATCCACCCCTCAAACTTTCAGGTTATACCTACTGTACATTTTTTGCAATCATATGGCGGAATTGTGTATTACTAGTATTGTCATTACGACATATCCAAACGGTCTTCGGCTCCCTCCTCCTTCTGATCCCCGGGTACACTTTTTTGTGCACGATCCTGCTTGACACGCAGGTGGTTCTGCCACATTCTTGAATTGACCGACCGGTCGGTCGGTTAGAAAAAGGGTAGAAAACAGTATGGGTTCCAGCACTACACAGGACAGAAAAAGCGCCAAGCGCGAGGCCATCATCCAGGCCGCAGCCGCCGTGTTCGCGGAACGCGGGTTCGCCGGCGCCACCGTGGCGGGCATCGCCGCCAGCGCCGACGTGGGCAAGGGCACGGTGTACGAGTATTTTGACAGCAAGGAGGACATCTTCCTTGCCGTCTTCGAGCTGCTCATGGGCCAGCTCGCCGAGGATCTGGCCACCCAGCATCCCGGCGGAAGCGCTGTGGAGCAGCTGCGCGTCTTTTCCGAGGCTTTCGTGGCGTGGATCAACCATACCAGCGAGGCGTACAGCCTGACCCTGGAGTTCTGGGCCGCTGCCGGCACCTCCCCCATGCGCGACCGGCTCATGGCCGCCTTCCGCCAGGGCTATCTCCAGTACCGGGAGTTCATCGCCGACATTCTGCACCAGGGCCAGGAGCACGGCGAAATTCGCCCCGGCGTGGATGTCGAGGCTGTGGCCACCGCCCTGGTCGGCATGTGGGACGCCCTGGGCCTGCAGGCCTGGATGTTTACGGACCTGGACGTGGAAAGCGTGAACCGCGGTTTTCTCGACGCAATGCTCACGGGGCTTATCCCCCAAGCCTGATTTTCTGGAGCACACGTATGCGCATTCGGATTTCTTCCATCCTACTGGCTGCGGCCGCCCTGATCCTCGGGGCGCAGACCGCCTCCGCCGTCACCGCCGACGAGCTGGTGCAGCGCGCGCACGACTACCTGCGCGGCAGGACCTCCGTCTCCGTGGTGGACATGACCATCCACCGCCCCAGCTGGGAGCGGTCCATGACCATCAAGGCCTGGACCCGCGGCGTGGAGGACAGCATCTTCAAGATCATCGAGCCGGCCAAGGACAAGGACAACGGCACGCTCAAGCTGGGCCACGAGATGTGGACCTACAACCCCAAGATCAACCGCGTGATCAAGATCCCGCCGTCCATGATGTCGCAGTCGTGGATGGGCTCGGACTTCTCCAATAACGACCTTGCCAAGTCCGACACCATCCTTACGGATTACACCCACACAATCATCGGTCAGGAGCAGCACGAGGGCAAGACCGTGTACGTCATCGAGTCCATCCCCAAGCCGCACGCGCCCGTGGTCTGGGGCAAGCAGGTGCTCAAGGTCCGCGAGGACGACATCTACATCTCCCAGGAGTTCTTCGACGAGGACATGCAGTCCGTGAAGATACTGGAGATGCTGAAGATCAGCGAGATGGGCGGCAAGCTCTACCCCACGGTCTGGAAGATGCACAAGACCGACGTCACGGACGAGTACACCGTGCTGGACTACAAGGAGCTGCACTTCGACGTGGACCTGTCCGATGACCTCTTCACCGTGCAAGCGCTCAAGCGGCCGCTGAGGTAGCATCCCATGTCCATTGAATCGCGGATGGGCTGGCGCAACATCTGGCGCAACCCGCGGCGTTCCGTGCTGACCATGACGGCCATCGCATTCGCCGTGGCCCTGCTCGTGTTCATGCTCTCCTTCCAGATGGGCACCTACCACGCCATGATCGAGAACGCCGTGACCATCCGCACCGGCCACATCCAGGTGCAGGCCACGGGCTATCACAAGGATCACAAGATGTGGCAGGTGGTGGAGCACCCGGACCAGGTGTCCAGATTATTGGACTCCATCCCCGGTGTGAAGGCCTACGCCCCGCGCGCCAACGGCTTTGCCCTGCTCTCCTCGGACCAGCGCACCTACGGCGGCATGGTCGTGGGCATCGATCCCGAGGCCGAGGCCCGCGTCTCCACGCTCAAGTCCATCATCCGCGAGGGCGAGTACCTCTCCCCGGACGATGGCCCCCAGGCATTGGTGGGCCGTCTGCTGGCCAAGAACCTCAAGATCGGGCTGGGCGACGAGATCGTGATGCTAGGCAACGGCCGTGACGGCTCCATCGCCGCCATGATCTACACCGTGAAAGGCATCTATTCCTCGGGCCAGGACGAGTTCGACCGTTCCTCCATCCAGGTGCCGCTCAAAAACTTCCAGGACACGTTTGCCATGCGCGGCGCCGTGCACAGAATGGTTGTCGTGGCGGATTCCCTGGATGTCGTGCCCGACGTGGAGCAGGCGCTGACCGCAAAGCTGGGCTCTGTCCAAAATGATCCGCCCCTGACCGCCCTCACCTGGGACGAGCTCATGCCCGGCCTGCAGGAGTCCATTTCTTTGGACTTCATCAGCGGCGTCATCATGTACATCATGCTCTCCGTGGTGGTCGCCTTCAGCATCCTGAACACCTTTCTCATGGCCGTGTTCGAGCGCACGCGCGAGTTCGGCGTGCTCATGGCTCTGGGCACCCGGCCCGGCAAGCTCACCAAGCTGCTGCTCATGGAGTCCACCTTCCTGACCCTGGCCGGGGTGGCCGCCGGATTCGCCCTGGGCGTGGGCGTCACCATCTTCTTCGAGCACTACGGCATTCCCCTGGGCGAAAGCGTGCAGCAGATGGCCCAGCAGTATGGCATCCCGGAGCGGCTCTACCCCAGGCTCAGCCTCATTCCGCTCACCGTGGGGCCGGGCATCGTGCTGGTCATCACCTTTGTCACGGCCCTGTTCCCGGCCTTCAAGGTCCGCTCCATCAAACCGGTGGACGCGCTGGCCACTGTCTGATCCGGCGAGGACTCTATGTTTTTCCAAATGGCCTGGCGTAACCTCTGGCGCAACCCCAAGCGCACCTTTGTGCTGCTGGCCGCCATCCTGGTCGGCGTCTGGAGCCTCATATTCTTCACCGCGTTCATGATGGGCATGCTGGACAGCATGATGCACAACGCCATCAACACCCTCACCGGCCATATCCAGGTGCATGCGCAAGGGTTCCGGGATGATCCCGTGATCCAGAACGCCATGCCCGATGGCGCGCCGGTGGAAAATGCGCTGCGCGAGACCCTGCCCCAGGGCAGCCACTGGACCATGCGCATCCGCATGGACGGCGTGGTGAACACGGCGCGCGACACGGCCGGCGTGAACATCGTGGGCGTGGACCCGGAGCGCGAGGCCGCTGTCTCATTTTTTGGACCCAAGGCCCTGGCGGAAGGCGCAATGCTCGGCAAGGACGACCCCTATGCCATCGTGGTGGGCCGCGCTCTGGCCAAGGACTTCGACACCGGCGTGGGCAAGAAGATGGTGCTCATGGCCCAGGACACCTCGGGCGAGATCGCCTCCCGCGCCTTCCGGATAAAAGGCATCTACACGGCGGAGCTGGAGGCCACGGAAAAGGGCTACGTCTTTGTCTCCATCCCGGCGGCGCGTGACATGCTCGGCCTGGACAAGCAGATCTCCGAGTTCGCCGTGCTCCTGCCGGACATCAGCCAGAGCGCGCCCGTGGCCCAGAAGATATCCGCGGCACTGAAACAGGACGACCCGGGCACGGCCTACGAGGTGGATACCTGGAAAGAGCTGCTGCCGCTGATCTCCGCCTATCTGGGCAACGTGGATACGTACATGTACCTCTGGTACCTCGTGGTCTTCATCGCCATGGGCTTCGGCATCGTGAACACCATCCTCATGGCCGTGCTGGAGCGCATCCGGGAGTTCGGCCTGCTCAAGGCGCTGGGCATGAAGCCATGGTGGATCGTGCGCCTGGTGCTGGCCGAGGCCGTGCTGCTCCTGGTCATCGGCATGATCGGCGGCAATCTCCTGGGCTTTGCCAGCGTGGCCGCCCTGTCCCACACGGGCATCGATTTTTCGGCTTTTGCCCGCGGCTCCCAGTATTTCGGCATGTCGCGGGTGGTTTACCCCGTCATCACGCTCAACAACGTGGTGGCGGCCAACCTTCTTGTATTCGTCCTGGGCGCGCTGGTCAGCGTGTATCCGGCGGTGAAGGCCGCGCGCTTCACCCCGGTGGAGGCCCTGACCCACACCTGACGCGGGCAGCGGAGAAACGCCATGAGCATTGTTGCATGTCACGAGTTATCCAAGGTCTATACGCAGGGGCAGACCAAGGTGCACGCCCTGGACAAGGTCAGTCTGACCATCGATTCCGGCGGATTCGTGGCCCTGGCCGGGCCTTCCGGCTCGGGCAAAACCACCCTGCTCAACATGATCGGCGGCCTGGACCGGCCCGACACCGGCACCGTGGTCGTGGACGGGCATGAGCTCAACGGCCTGAGCCAGGGCGACCTGGCCGACATGCGGCTCAAGAAGATCGGCTTCATCTTCCAGGCCTACAATCTCATCCCGGTGCTCTCGGCCCAGGAGAACGTGGAGTTCGTCATGCTGCTGCAGGGCGTTGCGGAAAATGAGCGTCGCGACAAGGCCCGCGCCATCCTGGACGACGTGGGACTGGCCAACATGTACAACCGCCGGCCGACCGAACTCTCCGGCGGGCAGCAGCAACGCGTGGCCGTGGCCCGCGCCATCGTCTCCGACCCGGCCATTGTGCTGGCCGACGAGCCCACGGCCAACCTGGACTCCACCACCGGCGAAGGGCTGCTGGAGATGATGCACGACATGAACGAGAACAAGGGCGTCACCTTCATCTTCTCCACCCACGACGACATGGTCATGGAACACGCCAGGCGGCTGGTGCGGCTCAAGGACGGCCGCATCGTGGGTGACGAGGTGCGCGAAAAGGTCGGCGTGTGATCCGGCGCGCCGCCATGCATTGCGCTGCGGTCCTCTGTGCGGCGCTGTTGTTGCCTCTGTTGCTGGCGACTCCGGCGCTGGCCGTCGGGGATAGGGGTGCGGGCAATGCGGCGGTGAATGCGACGGCCGCGACCACGGATAACAGCAACGCCACGTCCTCAAACAGCACGTCCGCCAGCCCATCGCCCCAGGAGTCCAACGCCACCCAGGTCGCTGCCGAAGTCGCATCTCCCGAAAAAAAATCCTGGACCGACGGTTTCGACCTCCAGCTCGGCGGCCACGTCAAGCTCTACGGTTCCATGGGCTACGCCCTGCCGGACTCTATCCTGGGGCAGCAGACGCAATCCGCCCTGCTCGACGGCCAGGCCGAGCTGCGGCTCAAGGCCAACCTCTACTACGAGAACTGGGCCGCCTTCGAGGCCCACTTTGAGAACTTTCTTGTGGGCGGAGACACCCGCCGTATCAGCTCCCAGCTCAGCGGGAGCGGCGGCGGGGCGTCCACAGCCGGCTCGTCCACCCGCGGCCTGGGCCTGGGCACGGCCATCAACGACGACCGCCGGTTCATGGACCTCACCTGGTTCATCGAGGAAAACGACGACCTCTACATCCAGCAGCGCTTCGACCGCCTGAACCTGAGCTTCATGCCGCTGTCCGGGCCCATCCGCATGGTCCGCCTGGGCCGCCAGGCCGTTACCTGGGGCAACGGCTTCCTCTTCAACCCCATGGACCTGCTCAACCCCTTTGCCCCCACCGACGTGATCCGCGACTACAAGCTGGGCGACGACCTCGCCTATGTGCAGGCTGACGCCGGCATCGGCGGTCTGGAGCTGGTGGGCGTGCCGCGGCGCGACCCGGACTCCCACAAGGTGCTCTGGGATGACGCATCCTTAGGCGGGAAGCTGCACGCCACCTGGCAGCATATCGAGTGGGATCTGATGGCCGCCAAGCACTACCAGGACTTCGTGCTCGGCCTTGGTGCTACCGGCTACTGGGGCGACGCGGCTTGGCGCACCAGCGCCACCTGGACCTTCCTGCACGAGGAAAGCCGCGGCCGCTACGGCTATCTCGCCCTGGTGGCGAACATGGACTACTCCTGGGTCTGGTTCGGCAAGAACTGGTACGGCTACGTCGAGGCCTACCTCAACACCCTGGCCGACACCAACTACCCCGCCACCCTGGACGATCCGGTCTACACCGAGCGCATCGCCCGCGGCGAGCTCTTCACCCTCGGCCCGGTCTACGTGGCCACCAACCTCAATGTGGAGCTCCACCCGCTGCTCAACTTCTACGTCACCACCATCGTCAACGCCGCCGACCCCTCGGCCCTGTTCCAGCCGCGCTTTGTCTGGTCCATCACCGACAACATCGACATGCTCCTGGGCGGCAACATCGCAGCCGGCGCCCGCCGCACCGAGTACGGCGGCGTGGTCCCTTCCGGCGCCGACTTCGACCTCCGGCCACCGGACAGCGTCTACTGCTGGCTGAGCTATTATTTTTAGGAGAGAAGAAGGAAAATGGTTTTCGAGGGTTTCACCCTCGAACTCCCACCAGGGAGCACTGCTCCCTGGACCCATAACATGGGGTCCGGGGACCAGTGGTCCCCGGCAGGGGGCGTGAGGGACAGCGTCACCCGCACAGGCCTATTGGGAGGCGCCGTCACCCTCGGTGAGGCATTCATCCACGAGCTTGGTGAACTTTTCGAACTTGCGCGCGGCCACGATTTCCATCTTCATGACGCGCGAGGTGATGCCCACGGTGACTGTGGTCGTCCCGTCCAGGGTGGGGCCCAGCACGACCGAGTAGAAGAAGCCGAAGGAAAGGGTGTCCGGGGCGTCGCTGAACACAAGCTTCCCCTCGTCTTTCCGCTCGATTTCCAGAGCGTAGTCCGCCCACTTGGCTTGGTTGATGAGCCGTTTCAGGAACGCGTCCACATCGGCGATCTGGAACGTGGCTTCGCGCTGCGGCTTCTGGTCCAGGGCCATCTCCGGCTTGGCGCTCTTGGCTTTGCGCCAGAAGACATGCAGGCTGAAAAAGCAGATGAACAGTATGGCGACGTATTCCATGGGGATGCTCTCTTTTTTGCCCCCTCTACCTGAAAACCCGCCGCAACGCGAACACCCATCTGTCCAAGTTCCCGAGGGCCTTGCCCTCGGACACCCACAAGGGAGCACGGCTCCCTTGACCCTTATATTAGGGCTGGTGAAGAGTAGGAGCCCATTCCCGCAACGTCTTGATCCCGGCATGCCTGTGCAACAACAAATAATCTTCAAGCAACTCAACAACTTCACGGACATTCCTTTGCCTCAGGATGCTATCCACCTCTGTTGCCAACTCGCCGATCTCGATATCATCGTCTAAGAAACGGCAATGCTTGCAGAAAACATACTGCCGGAAGTGCTTCTTTTGCACGGAACATCTGCTCAGCAGCTTTTCGAACCACTTGGGCGGAAATAGCACCCGATGTCCGAGGAACCTCAGATGCCGAGGCAACTCATGGTTTCGGACGCGATATACGAAGTCTAGCCGATCATTCCCCAGCAGATCCATCAACGCCTCGTAGGACAGCAGTTTGTCTCGCATTATCAGATCATGCAGGTCCTTGGCGTCCTTCCCATTCTCATGAGCCAACCGTTTCCACACCACTCTCTTGTAGAGTGCAGTGACGACTGTCCAGTCCAGCACGGTCCACACCACCAGGAAGACGATGCCAACAGCGACCAACTCCCCGAGGGTGTATACGAGATACGTCACGAGAATTGAGAAAACGCCCCAGATCGCTTCAGGCATGGCTTTTTAACCTTCTGCACTGCTTTTTTTAACATGCTTTCCTATTTGCCCTTCCTCGTAGCCTAAATCCCTTTATAACACGAATCCGCGTTCCCCTTGTTGCTGAAAAGGGCTCCCGACGGTGCGGGGGACGCTTATACTGCCCCCCACGCCTCCTGCCGGGGACAACTGGTCCCCGGACCCCATTATATGGGTCCAGGGAGCTAAGCTCCCTGGCGGGTGCCCGAGGGCAGAGCCCTCGGCTAAACCTTAGGGCAACACCTCCACAAGAACCAAACGCCGGAGAGCGCTCTGCTCCCCGGCGTTCAGTCCAGGTGATTATATCCCGAAGAAGGGTAGCTTTAGCGGGCTTACATCCCTGAGAGGCATTCTTCGAATGCGGGCAGAGCCGGTTTGCCGTCGGCAGTGGTCACGCCGTCGAGCCAGCCCTTGTAGGTGTCGGGGTTCTTTTTCAGCCAGGCGATGCCGGCATCCTTGGCTTTCAGGTCCTGGTCCTGATGCATGGCGAGCATGATCTGGTTCATCATGGGCACAGGGAACTTCAGGTTCTGCAGGAGCTTTGCAACATTGGGGTGTTCGTCGGCAAAGCCTTTGCGGATGTTGGTGTACACGGTGGCGGTGCCGTCGTTTTCGCCGAAGGTTTCGGCCGTGCTGCCCTTGAGGTACTTCATGTCGATGCGTTCGTTCATGCTGTGGGGGGCCCAGCCGAGGAACACGATCCACTGCTTGTCCTTGGCGTAGGACTGCACCTGCATGAGCATGGCCGGCTCGCTGGAGGGCACAAGCTCGAACTTGCCCAGGCCGTACATATCCTTGTCGATCATAGCCTGGATGATCTGGTTGCCGTCGTTGCCTTCTTCGATGCCGTAGATCTTCCAGTCGAGCTTGTCGCCGAACTTGGCGATATCCTCGAAGCTTTGCAGGCCGGCCTCGTACTCATAGGTGGGCACGGCCAGGGTGTACTTGGCGCCGGGCATGTTGGCCACGTACTGCACCACGCTGCCATCCTTGAAGAACGGGTCGGCCACCGACTTCATGGAGGGCATCCAGTTGCCCAGAAAAATATCGGACTCGTTCAGAGCCATGGCCTTGTAAGCGATGGGCACGGAGACCAGGTTGGACTCGGTCTCGTAGCCCAGGCAGTCCAGGATGGTTTTGGCCAGCTCGGTCTTGATGGTCACGCCGGTCCAGCCGACGTAGACAAAGCGGATTTCCTTTTTCTCGGCCATGGCCGATCCGCAGAAGAAGACCACGGACAGGGTCAGGGCCAGAACAACAGTCAGAATTTTTTTCGCGTAACCAGACATCGCAACTCCTTGGTTCAGGTTCTGGAGTCAGCCGGCCGCACGGCCGGCGCTCCCGAAGTACCCCTGCGTGAGCTCGGGGCGCTAGGCCCCGAACCAGTTCAGGGCCTGTGTCTTGTGGTTCTGGTAGATGTGTTTGACCTCGGTGTACTCCTCCAGGCCGATGCGGCCCAGCTCCCGGCCCATGCCGGACTGCTTGTAGCCGCCCCAGGGGGCCTGCACGAAGTAGACGTTGAAGTCGTTGACCCACACGGTGCCGAAGCGCAGGGCGCGCGAGACGCGCTGGATGCGGTCCGGGTCGCGGGTCCAGAAGCCGGCGGACAAGCCGTAGACGGTGCTGTTGGCGCGCTCTACCGCCTCGTCTTCCGTGCTGAAACGCTCCACGGTGATGACCGGGCCGAAGACCTCTTCCTGCACGATGCGCATGTCGTTGGTGCAGTCGGCAAAGAGGGTGGGCATATAGAAGTACCCGTTCCTGAGCTCCGGATCTTCAGGGAGATTTCCGCCCAGCAGAAGTTTCGCGCCCTCCTGCTGCCCGATCTCGACGTATCCCTTTACCTTGGCCAGGTGCTGGGCCGAGATGAGCGGCCCCATCTGGGTTTTCTCGTCGGTCCACTTGCCCACCACGATCTTTTCCATGCGCGCCTTGAGCGCGGCCACGAACTTGTCGTAGATGGGATCTTCCACCATGACGCGGGCGCCGGCCGAGCAGATCTGCCCGGCGTGGAAGAACACGCCGTTGAGGGCGTAGTCCACGGCCGTGTCAAAGTCGGCGTCGGCAAAGATGATATTGGGGTTCTTGCCGCCCAGCTCCAGCGCGATCTTCTTCACATTGGTGCTGGCCGCCTGGATGATCTTCTTGCCGGTGACGATGCCGCCGGTGAAGGATATCAGGTCCACATCATGGTTTGATGACAGCTCGTCGCCCACGCTAGCGCCGGGGCCGAGCACCAGGTTGACCACGCCCTTGGGGTAGCCGGCCTCCTCGGCCAGCTCCGTGACCTTGATGGTGGTCAGCGGGGTGATCTCGCTGGGCTTCATAACGATGGTGCAGCCAGCGGCCAGGGCCGGGGCCATCTTCCACGAGGCCTGCAGGAGCGGGTAGTTCCACGGCGATATCTGCCCGCACACGCCCACGGGCTCGCGGATGACGGTGCTGGTGGAGTCCGGAATGGGCGAGTCGATGACCTCGCCGCCGTCCTTGTCGGCCAGGCCGGCGAAGTAACGGAAGATGCCGGCGATATCATCCATGTCCCAGCGGGACTCCTCCAGGGTCTTGCCCGTGTCCAGGGTCTCCAACTGCGCCAGCTCCTCCTTGTCGCGGACGATGAGCTCCGAGAGCTTGTAGAGCATGGCTCCGCGCTCGGCCGCCGGGGTCTGGGGCCAGCCGTCATGATCGAATGCGCGCCTAGCCGCGGCAATGGCGGCTTGTGCGTCCTCGCGTCCCCCTTCCGGCACCTCGGCAATGGGCTGGCCGTCGCAGGGATTGATGGACTGCCTGACCGCGCCGGAGCGCGCCTCCACCCACTCGCCGTCGATGTACATTTTCTTGCGGATCATGGCTCGTTACCCTTCGGCCGGAGCGGATTTTCCGGCCTGCTCGTGCTTGTAGAATGCATGGTCCAGGGGCTCCAGCGGCGTGTTGCCCAGAATGATGTCCGCGGACTTCTCGGCGATCATCATCACCGGGGAGTAGATGTTGCCGTTGGTGACGTACGGCATGACCGAGGCGTCCACCACGCGCAGGCCGTCCACGCCGTGGACCTTGAGGTCGGCGTCCACCACGGCCATCTCGTCCGTGCCCATCTTGCAGGTGCAGCTCGGGTGGTAGGCGCTTTCGCCTTCGCGCGCCACGAAGTCCAGAATCTCCTCGTCGGTCTGCACGTTCTCGCCCGGCGCCAGCTCATCGCCGCGGAAACGGTCGAAGGCGGGCTGGGTCATGATCTTCCTGGTGACGCGGATGGCGTCGATCCAGTCCTGACGCTCCTGCTCCGTGGAGAGGTAGTTGAAGAAGATCTCGGGGTACTCCTTGGGATCGCTGGACTTCAGCTTCACGTGGCCGCGCACGTCGGTGTTCATGGGGCCCACGTGAACCTGGTAGCCGTGCCCGCCCTGGGCCACCGAGCCGTCGTAGCGGATGGCGATGGGCAGGAAGTGGTACTGCAGGTTGGGGTACGCCACCTCATCGTTAGAGCGGATGAAGCCGCCGGCCTCGAAGTGGTTGGTGGCCGCGGCGCCGGTCCGGCCGAAGAGCCACTTCAGGCCGATCATGGGCTGGTTCTGCCACTTCAACGCCGGGTACATGCTCACGGGCTCCTTGCAGGCGTACTGCACGTAAAGCTCCAGGTGGTCCTGCAGATTCTCGCCCACGCCGGGCAGGTCGCGCACCACGTCGATGCCGAGCTTGCGCAGCTCCTCGCCGTTGCCGATGCCCGAAAGCTGCAGGAGTTGGGGCGAGTTGATGGCTCCGCCGCAGCAGATGATCTCCTTGCCGAAGGCCTTGCGCACGCGTTTGCCCTTGGCATACTCCACGCCCACGGCGCGGTTGCCGGAGAAGAGGATCTTCAACGCCTGGGAGTGCAGCTTGACCTTCAGGTTGCGCCGCGACTTCACCGGATGGACGTACGCCCGCGCCGCGTTCCAGCGGCGGCTGCGGTAGATGGTGCCGTCGAAGCGGCCGAAGCCCTCCTGGCGGTAGCCGTTCACATCCTTGGTCAGGGGGTAGCCGGCCTCCTGCACCGCGCCGAAGAACGCCTCGAACAACGGGTTCTTGCACTTGGGCGTGGTCAGATAGAGCGGGCCTGCGCCGCCCTGGTACTCGTCCGCGCCGCTCAGATGGTACTCGAACCGCTTGAAGTACGGCAGACAGTGGGCGTAGTCCCAGTTCTCCAGCCCCGGCTCTTTGGCCCACTTCTCGTAGTCCATGGCGTTGCCGCGGATGTAGATCATGCCGTTGATGCAGCTGGAACCGCCCAGAACCTTGCCGCGCGGCTGGTAGATGCGGCGATTGTTCATGTGCGGCTCGGGCTCGGACTCGTACCACCAGTTGTAGTACCTGCCGGCCAGGGGATAGGTCAGCGCGGCGGGCATGTGGATGCGGAAGTCCCAGCGATGGTCCACCCGGCCGGCCTCCAGCACCAGGACCTTGACGTCCGGGTTAGCGCTCAGACGGTTGGCCAGAACGCTGCCTGCCGATCCGCCGCCGACTATAATGTAATCGTAATGCTTGCTCATATCTCCTCCGATTGCTCGTTGGGGACCTGATGGTCGTTTCTACTGATCGGGACTGGTTCCGCGGACCGTCTCGGCCGCGCCTGCGTCCCCTGCCCGGCGTTCCACGCAGCGCCGCAGCAGCACGTAGTGGTTGCTGATGCTGGAGAGCGCGAGCAAGGGCTCGCCGGCGGCGATCTGCCGCGCCGTCTCCACCCAGTTGTCCACGGTCTGCCGTCTGAAATCCGGGTCCTCGTACAGGGCGTAGTCGTGGGAGCTGAAGCCCTGCTGCAACGCGCCCATGACCCACTCGAAAATGGGGTTGTGGCTCATGCGGCCCAGCAGCAGATTGAGCTCGCGGTCCATCTCGCCCAGCATCTCCATGTCCAGGTCGGGCTCTTCCGCAGCGTCCTGAAGCTTGTGCGCGCCATCCAGCAGCTTCTCGCGGTCTCCTTTGGAAGAACGGGCGATGGCCAGCATGGTCACGGTGCGGTCCAGGTTCTCCCGGAACTCGATGAGCTGCTCCGGGGCGATGGGGTGCTGCTTGAGGAACAGGGCCAGGGAGGCGCTCACGTTGGAAACCTCCACCTCTTTGACAAAGGCGCCGCCCTTGGCGCCCTTGCGGATATCCAGCATGCCCTTTTCCTTGAGCGCGCGCAGAGCCTCGCGCACGGCGCCGCGGCTCACCTGGAACTGGTGCTGCATCTCGCGCTCGCTGGGCAGACTCTCGCCGGGCAGAATCTTGCCGGCAAGGATGGCGGCCTCGATCTGCAGGGCCACGTCCTCGCTGCTGCGGCCGCTTTTGGCCGGCATGAAGAGCGCATGGGTATGGATAGTCGCCATATTGGTCGTACCTTTAATTGGTCTTACCTTTTTGTTGGTTCCTGAAGCCGACCACTGCACCCGGACAAAGGGGGCGCACACAGGGAAAACGCACCACCCTGGTCGGCTATATATGGATGTTCAACGTGC
Source organism: Oceanidesulfovibrio marinus (assembly GCF_013085545.1). Taxonomy (NCBI): domain Bacteria; kingdom Pseudomonadati; phylum Thermodesulfobacteriota; class Desulfovibrionia; order Desulfovibrionales; family Desulfovibrionaceae; genus Oceanidesulfovibrio; species Oceanidesulfovibrio marinus. The sequence continues at coordinate 4,268,928 of NZ_CP039543.1, read as the reverse complement.
TTGACAGACGAGTTGGCATTCTGGGAACAGCACATCCGCCCTTGCCATTGGTCCGACCTTTCTGACAGCTCGAACCGTGTTTGTCAACCGCTGTCCGAAAAAGCCGGCGCCGCAGCCCCGGCCCGTCCTTCGGGCTCCCCAGAGAGCCCCCGGTCGCCCGACAAGGCGCGATTTCCAGCGCTGCGGGCTGACAGGCCAGCATGATTCTGCTATTCTCGTTAGACTCGGCGGCCTCGATTTGTGAACAAAATCGGCAAGAACGAGCCCCTGCCGGGGCAACCCCAGCAAGGAGACGAGCGTGCCAGACGATACCAAACCCAACGAAAACATTCCTGAACCCGCCGAAACCGAGAGCCCCCCAGAGAAGGAGGGCTGGTTCCACCTGGACATCCACCCGCAGGTCTTTTTCATCGCCGCCGGGGTGATCATCTTCTTCGTCGCAGGGACCATCCTCTTCCAGGCATTCGTGGGCGACGCCTTCACCAAGCTCCAGTCGGCCATGTCCCTCTACGCGGGATGGTTCTTCATCATGACCATGAACGTGGTCTTCCTGTTTGTGATGGGCCTGCTTTTTCTGAGCAGATTCGGCGAGATACGCCTGGGCGGGCCGGACGCCCGGCCGGAATTCAGCACCTTTGGCTGGTTCTCCATGCTCTTTTCCGCCGGCATGGGCATCGGCCTGCTTTTCTATGGCGTGGCCGAGCCCATGTTCCACTACGTGGCCAACCCCATCTCCCACGCAGGCGGGCCGGACGCGGCGCGAACGGCCATGGACATCACCTTCCTCCACTGGGGACTGCACCCCTGGGCGGTCTACGCCGTGGTCGGACTTTCCCTGGGCTTCTTCTCTTTCAACAAGGGGCTGCCCCTGTCCATCCGCACGGCCTTCTATCCCATCTTCGGCGAGAAGATTTACGGCTGGCCCGGCAACATCGTGGACATCGTGGCCACAGTGGCGACCCTCTTCGGCGTGGCCACCTCCCTGGGTCTGGGCGTACAACAGGTCAACGCCGGCCTGGACCACCTCCTGGGCATCGGCCAGACGCGGCTCATCCAGGTCATTCTCATCGCCTGCATCACGGCCGTGGCCACCTGGTCCGTGGTCAACGGACTGGACAAGGGCATCCGCCGGCTCTCCGAAATCAACCTGACCCTGGCCGGCCTGCTCGCCCTGTTCGTGCTGCTCGTGGGGCCCACGCTGTTCATACTCAACGCCGTGCTGGAGAACATCGGCTACTATATCCAGAACCTGCCGGCCCTCTCCACCTGGAACGAGACTTACGAGCAGACCCAGTGGCAGCACGGCTGGACTATCTTCTACTGGGCATGGTGGATCGCCTGGTCGCCCTTCGTGGGCATGTTCATCGCCCGCGTCTCCTACGGCCGGACCATCCGGGAGTTCCTGCTGGGTGTGCTGCTCGTGCCCACCCTGGTCACGTTCCTGTGGATCACCATCTTCGGCAACACGGCGCTCTACATCGAGATGTTCGGCGTCGGCGGCATTGCCAAGGCTGTGCAGGAAAACATCCCCACCTCGCTGTTCGTGCTCATGGAAGACTTCCCGCTGAGCTCGCTTACATCCGCGTTGAGTGTGGTCGTGATCATAACCTTCTTCGTCACCTCGTCGGACTCCGGCTCCATGGTCATCGACATCATAACCTCCGGCGGCAATCCGGACCCGCCTGTGCTCTCGCGGTTGTTCTGGGCGCTGCTGGAAGGCTTTGTGGCTGCGGCCCTGCTCCTGGGCGGCGGCCTTGCCGCGCTTCAGACAGCGACCATCACAACGGGCCTGCCTTTTGCCGCCATCCTGCTCGGCATGTGCTATGCCTTGTGGAAGGGCCTTTCCGAGTACTCCGGCCCGCAGGAGACGACCGTGGGCGCAGGCAAGAAGGAACCCTCCGAGTTCCGCGTGACGCGCAAGCCGTCCTTGAAGAAAACCTTCGGCCGTCGCAAGCTGTGGTAACCAAGGAGACGCCATGCGACTACTTATCCCGAAGACGCCGCTCTGTTCCATGGCCCTGGCGCTGTGCCTTCTTCTCGGTGCGCTCATCGCGTTTCCATCGCCATCCGCCGCCGAGACCAAGGACGCCCTGCACATCGCATACGTGAACTGGTCGAGCTCCGTGGCCGCATCCAACCTCGTGCGCGCCGTGCTCCAGGACAGGCTCGGCATCCCCTGCCGCCTTGTGGAGACCACGGCGGATTCCATGTGGCGGATGGTCGCGTCCGGGGAGGCTGACGCCATGCTCTCGGCCTGGCTGCCGGATACCCACGCCGCATACGCCGCAGCCAACCTGGACAGTGTGGACGACCTGGGCCCGAACCTTGAGGGCGCTCGCGTGGGCCTCGTGGTACCGCGCCTCACCGTGGGCCGACCCACCACCGGCACGGGCATCACCAACCGCCCCGTGGTCACGGCCACGTCCATCGAGGATCTCGCCCGGTACGGCGATGAGTTCGGCCGCCGCATCGTGGGCATCGACCCCGAAGCCGGCGTGATGCGCAAGGCCAGACTCGCCATCGAGGAGTACGACCTCCAGGGCTGGCGGCTCATCCGGGGCGACGAGCAGGCCATGATCAAAGAGCTGGAACGAGCGGTGCGCCGCCGGGAATGGATCGTTGTGACAGGCTGGAAGCCGCACTGGATGTTCGCGCGCTGGAAGCTCGACTTCCTCGACGACCCAAAAAATGTTTTCGGCGGTTACGAGAACATCCACACCGTGGCCCGCAAAGGGCTCCAGGAAGACATGCCCGAGGCATACGCCTTTCTGAACCGCTTCCACTGGACGGCCGACGACATGGAGCAGCTCATGCTCTGGAACGAAGAAAGCGGCAGACCATACGCCTACGAGAACGCCCAGCGCTGGATGCGCGCTCATCCGGACAAAGTGGCCTCGTGGCTCGACTGAGAATCAATACCGGGAGAAAATATGCTGCAGGACGTTTATCTCAGATACCGCGGCGGGTGCATGAAGCTCTTCTGCCTTGTGGAGGGGGAGCTGACCTTCATGGGCACCGCCTTTCTCGCACATCAGGAGGGCTACCTCGTCACGGTGGCCCACATCCTCTACAAAACCGAAACTCTCATGGTCACCTCGGCTGACTTCAGCGAAGAGTTCGCCCCCGGCCTGGTCAACACGTTCACCGCCATGCCGGTGTCGGTCGTGGCCATGGACAAGGAGCACGACATCGCCCTGCTGAAGTTCGACGAGCCCATGGAGCTGAGCCTGCCGGACCACGTGATGGGCCGCCCCGACGAGATCCCGGTGGGATCGACGGCAGCCTGCATCGGCTTTCCCTACGGCTTCTACAACGTCTTCAGCCAGGTAATCCAGGCGTGCATCGTCAGCGCCAAGGTCATTTCCCGCAATGAAACGCGCATCCTGCTCTTCGATTCCACGGTGCAGGAAGGCATGCGCGGCAGCCCGCTGGTCAGCGCCTACGATGGCCGGATCATCGGTATCGTAGGCGGCCGGTTCGACCCGGAAGAAGCCGGTCCGGGCAGATTCCGCGAGGAGGTGACGGCAGCGCTCGGCCTGTCCTACGCCATCTCCAGCGAATACGCCGTGGCCTTGCTGGAGAGCCAGGGGGAGGAAGCTATCTAGCACCTAGGCCCAGCTGAAATCGTTGATGTATGAAAAGCGCCCGCGCCGCCGATGGTGGTGCGGGCGTTCTCTTTGAAACAGCCCTGCACCCATACGTCGAATCGACCCGCCGACCCCGCAGTCTCGGGTATTCTCCGTCACGCGCTTTACTCTCAGCCGGATTCTGGTATTATATCATACTGGAATTGTTCTATTCGTTCTTATCAATACCAACGGGGGGGAGTGCATGGCGGACCGCACGGACATGCCCGAGGCAACGGACCAGGAGACCGACGGTACGGTGGAGACTCCGACCAGCGCCGAGCGCGAGGTGCGCGAGGCCGTTGAGGAGACCATTACCCACAAGGGCGCAGCCAAAAAGTTCGGCACGTTCAGCGGCGTGTTCACACCCACGCTGCTCACCATTCTCGGCGTCATCATGTACCTGCGCGAAGGCTGGGTGGTGGGTAACGCCGGCCTTGCCGGCGCGTGGCTCATCATCCTGCTCTCGTTCGCCATCACCTCGTGCACGGCCCTTTCCCTGGCCTCCGTTGTCACCAACATCCGCATCGGCTCCGGCGGCGCCTTCTCTATCATCTCGCAGTCCCTGGGCCTGGAGATGGGCGGCTCCATCGGCATCCCGCTGTACATATCCCAGGCCCTGGCCGTAGCCATGTACATCTTCGGCTTCCGCGCCGGCTGGACCTACATCTTCCCGGACCATCCGGCCATCGTGGTGGATTTCGCGGCCTTCGCCATCCTTTTCGGCATCGGCTATGTGAGCGCCGGCCTGGCCTTCAAGGTGCAGTACGTCATCCTGGCCATCATCATCGGCTCGCTGGTCTCCGTGGGCTGGGCCGCCTACGGCGGCTCCATGAGTGAATCCATCCAGTGGTGGGGCAACTTCCCCGGCAGCCCGGAGACAGGCTTTGCCGGCATCGGCTTCTGGGCGGTCTTCGCCGTGTTCTTCCCGGCCTCCACAGGCATCATGGCCGGAGCCAACATGTCCGGCGAGCTGGCCAACCCGCGCAAGTCCATCCCCCTGGGCACTTTGAGCGCCATCGCCCTCAGCCTGCTGGTCTATCTTGTCCTGGCGTTCTGGCTGGCCTCCAGCGCCACGGTGGACGAGCTCACCGGCAACTACACGGTAATGGTGGACAAGGCCGCGTGGGGCCCTGCCGTGCTGGGTGGTCTGTTGGGCGCGACCTTCTCCTCGGCCCTCTCCTCCATCGTGGGCGCGCCGCGCATCCTGCAGGCCCTGGCGGAGCACAACATCCTGCCCGGCAGCTCCTGGTTCGCCAAAAAGAGCGCAACCGGCGAGCCACGCAACGCCATGATCGCCACGGGCGCGCTGGTGCTCGCGGCGCTTCTTCTGCGCAACCTCAACGCCATCGCCCCGCTCATCACCATGTTCTTCCTGGTCACCTACGCCATGATCAACGTGGTGGTGCTGCTGGAGCAGAGCCTCAAGCTGGTCAGCTTCCGGCCGCTCCTGCGCATTCCGCGGGCGGTCTCCCTGGCGGGCGCCTTCGGCTGCGTGTTCGCCATGTTCATCGTCAATCCCACTTTCAGCCTCGTGGCTGTGGCCGTGGTGCTGGCCCTGCACACATATCTCATGCGCAAGCATCTCAAGGCGCCCTTCGGCGACGTGCGTAGCGGCCTGCTCGCCGCCATGGCCGAGTGGGCGGCCAAGAAGATGGAGTCCGTCACCGGCCCCAGGCAGAAGACATGGAAGGCGAACATGCTGGTGCCGGTGGAGAACTCGGCCCAGGCGGCCAAGGTCTATGGCCTGCTGCGCAACATCGCCTATCCCAAGGGATTCGTGCGGCTGCTGGGCCTCACCGGCCAGCGCAATTACGAGGAGCTGACGGAGCATCTGCCCGCCCTTGCCGACAGGCTGCAGGACGATTCGGTATTCGCCACCTGGACCGTGGTGCGCGCGGCGACATTCAGCGAGAACGTGGCCGCCGGGCTGGAGGCGTTGGGCGGGGCGTTCTTCCGCTCCAACATGATCTTCCTGCGACTCAGCGACAACACGCAGCGCGACGCCGAGTTCGAGCGACTGGTGGGCGACGCGCAGACGTACCGGCTGGGCGCGCTCATCTACTTGGGGGCCGCGCCGGAGACCGGAGAACGTCCGGACGACGCGGAGGAGCCCACCGAAGACGCGCTGCGGACCACTGCCAGCCGCGAAGGCGGCGTGCATCTGGTGATCGACACACCGGAGGACGGCTGGCGCATCGGCACGGACCTGGGCCACGCCGACCTGGCAACGCTCCTGGCGTACAAGCTCAAGACCAACTGGAAGACCCGGCTGACCATCACCGCGCGCATCCAGAACGCCGACGAGCGCAAGGACGCGCTGGACTACCTGCGCGCCGCCGTGGAGCTGGCGCGCATCCCGAACGCCATGCTGCGGCTGGCGGAAAGCGAAGAAGAGCTGGACTACAGCGTGGCGGCAGGCGAGGAGCCTCCGGCAATCACGATCTTCAGCATGGTTGCGCCGGCCGAGTTCGACACCCTGCGCACGCGGGGGAAACGGGTCCGCACGCCGTGCCTTTTCGCCATGGACTCCGACCGCGAAAATGCGCTGGTCTGATGCCATGACCGCATCTCCTGAATCCGTTACCCGGCCCGCCCTGCGCCTCTTCCGCAGGCGGAACGCACCCACACAATAGCCATGAGCACGGACGCGCCACTCACATACGCCATCCGGCCGCTGCTTCTCGTGAAGTCTTTCGGCGCCATGAGCCCCATCCTGGTGGCTTTGACCCTGGTGCCCATGGCCGTCTCCTTCGTGTTCTACGAGTACGCCATCGCCAGGAGCTACGGCTTCATCATCCTTTTTCTTCTTGCCCTGTTCCTGGTTACGCGGCGCATCCGCATTTCCCTTGCCAGCATGCAGACCAACGAGGTCTTCGCCCTGGTCGCCTTGCTGTTCCTGCTGGTCCCCCTGCTGATGACCTACCCCATGATGCAGGCCGACATTCCCTTTGTGGACGCGTATTTCGAGGCGTTGTCCGGCGCCACCACCACGGGACTGAGCACCCTGCCGAGCGTGGACGGCATGCCCAGGCCGTTCCTCTTTGCCCGCGCCTGGATGCAGTGGTACGGCGGCCTCGGCATCGTGGTCTTCTCCCTGGCTCTGGTGTTCCGGCCTGGCGGCATCGCCAAGCGCCTTTCCGCAACCGAGGACATCGGCGAGGACCTCTGGGGTGGCACCAAGGCCTACGCCCGCCGCGTGCTCGTGGCCTACCTCGTGCTCACGGCCGCGGGCATAGCGGCCATGGCGATTTCCGGGGCATCCTTTTTCAACAGCGTGGTCTACACCCTGGCGGCCGTCTCCACCGGCGGATTCGCGCCGTACGATGCAAGCCTGGCCGCCATCGGCGTGCTGCCGCAATACATCACCACCATTGTCTGTTTCTTGGGGGCCACGCCGCTGGTGCTGTACGCGCCGCCCTACCGAAAAACGCGCGGCGCCAGGATGATGCGGCTGGAAAGCGTCACCCTGGCCGGATTGGGCATCGCTTTCGTGGTGCTGTTCATGCTCTGCCTGCGGTACCTGGAGGGTGTGGGCTGGACAGACGCGCTGGAGCACGCGCCGGTCATGGCGCTTTCGGCCCAGTCCACGGCCGGGTTCGCCGATATGGACCTGGCCCCTCTGCACGCCGTGACCAAGGCGGTGCTGCTGCCGGCCATGCTCACGGGCGGCTGCATCGGCTCCACGGCAGGCGGCTTCAAGATTCTGCGGCTACTGCTCTTCTTCGGTCTGCTGCGCACGTTCCTCGCACGGGTGAACATGCCCCGCCACGCCGTGCGGCCGCCTCAGCTTCTCGGCATGGAGATGGACGAAGACGTCATCCGCAACGCCCTGCTGCTCACCATGCTCTACATCTTCACGGTCCTCATCTCCTGGATGGCCTTCCTTGCGTACGGCTACGCTCCACTCGACTCGCTCTTCGACGTGGTTTCCGCCGTGGGCACGGTGGGCCTCTCCACCGGGGTCACCGCCGCCTCCCTGCCCGCGCCGCTCAAGCTGGTCCTCTGTCTGGACATGCTCATGGGCCGCGTGGAGATCTTCGCCATCCTGGTCCTGCTCAACCCCACGTCCTGGTTCGCAAGGAGAGCCAACTCATGAGAATCGTCTTTATCGGCGCAAGCGACACCACGATCCGCACGGCCGAGCTGCTCATCGACAAGCAATACGAGGTCGTCATCATTGAAAAGAAAAAGGAGCGCATCGACCAGCTCATCGAAACCATGGACTGCAGCTTTCTTCACGGCGACGGCAGCAGCCCCGCTGTGCTCAAGGAAACCAACCCCGAAGAGGCGGATGTGCTGCTCTGCCTTTCGGACAGCGATCAGGACAACCTCATCGCCGGCCTGGTGGGCCGGTCCATGGGCTTCACGCGCGTCATCGTGAGCATCATCGACCCGGACTTCGAGCCCATCTGCCGGGAGCTGGGGCTCACGGACACCATCATCCCCACGCGGACCATCAGCCGTTTTCTCGCGGACATGGTCATCGGCGTGGACGTGCTGGAGCTGCGGACCGTCATCAAGGGCGCGGCGCGCATCTTCTCATTCACCGCCGGAAAGGACGACGCCGGCAACGTGGAGGACCTGGACCTGCCGTCGGAAGCGAAGGTCATCTGTCTCTATCGCGGCGCGGACTTCATCCTAGCCGACGAGTCCACGGAAATCCGCAACAAGGACGAAGTGGTCTTGCTGACGCACAGCAAGAACATGGACGCCCTGTACGAGCGCTGGACGCGAACCACCGGCGCGCACTGGACCTGAGCCCCGGAAAAGCAAAGGCCCGGTGCATCCGTCGCGTTACCGGGCCTTGATCAATATTAGGGATGGCTCCCCCAAGTGTTGTCCTGCCGATCGGCGGGTCGTGCCGACCAGAGCCAGCGTCTCTACAGCGAGTCGCACTCCTCGGGCACCTGGGCCTGCATGTCGTGGATGATCTCCTTGAGCTCTCCGGCCATGGCGGCCAGCTCGCTCACGGCGCGGGCCGACTCCTCCATGGAGCTGGCCGTCTCGTACGCCGCAGCCTGGATATGGTGGGTGGCCTCGGCCACCTGGTCGCTGGCTGTGGACTGCTGTTCCACGGCGTCTGCGATGCCGTGCACACGCTCGGCCGTCTGCTCGATCATCTCCAGGATCTCGCGGATGGTCTTCTGGGTAGCGCCGGCCGACTCCACGCCCTCGTTCACCGAGCTCACCACCGACTCCGTGGAGGATCGGCTCTCCTTGGCGCTGCCCTGGATGGCCTGCACCACGCCGCCCACCTCCTTGGTGGCCTGCATGGTCTTCTCGGCCAGCTTGCGCACCTCGTCCGCCACCACGGCAAAGCCCTTGCCCGCCTCTCCGGCGCGGGCCGCCTCGATGGCTGCGTTCAAGGCCAGCAGGTTGGTCTGGTCGGCAATGTCGTTGATCACGCCCAGCACTTCGCCAATGCGCTCGGCCTGCTCGCCCAGGCCCTCCATGTCGCGCATCAGGGTCTCGGCCTCGTTCTGCATGCCAAGGATTATGGTGCGCGTGCGCTCCACCTCGCCGGAGCCTGCGCCGGCCTTGTTGCGGGAGCCTTCCGCCAGCTCAGACACGGAGCGGGCGTTGCTGGCCACCTCCATGATGGAGGCGCTCATCTCCTCGATGGCGCTGGCCGCCTCGCTGGTGCTCGTGCGCTGCTGCTCCGTGGCGGCGCGCGTCTGCTCCACCTGGGCGGCGAACTCGTCCGAGGCCGAAGCCATGCTCTCGGCAACGGACGTCGCCCGGACCGCGGCGCGGGAGATAATCTCGTTCTGGTCGCAGATCTCCTGCTCCTTCTCCTTCAGCTGCGTCATGTCCAGGTAAAGGCAGAAGCCGCCAATGCATTTGCCGTCGAGATCATACAGTGGATAGACGTTGGCCAGCACATGGCGCTGCCCGCCCTTGTGGCCGGTGATGGTGACCTCCAGATTGCGGAACACCTCGCCGTTGTGGATGGCCTTGCCCACCGCGGTCTTGCGGGTGGGGTCGTTGTAAAAGACCTCGGACAGGGTGCGGCCGTGCTGCTTTTCGGGCGGGCCGTCGATCTCCAGCATGTCCATGGTCTCCTGGTTGGTCACCAGCGTGCGCTCGTCGGCGTCCACCAGCAGGAACGGGGTGGGCAGGCCCACGAGTATTCCCTGCACCAGACCCTTCTGCCGGCGTATCTCCTGAACCAGCGCGCCCAGGCTTGCGCCCAGATCCCCGGCCTTGCGCAGCTCGTCGGCGTCAATGGCCTCGCCGGCCGCTGCCCGCGCCGCCATGGCGGATACCCCTTTGGCCGCCGCCTGCTGCTTCAACGCCAGCACCAACGAGACAGCCAGCGCGGCGACAGCGACCACGCTCAACGCCAGCACCCAGGAGACGGAGGCGCCGCCGTCAGCCCCCCTGGCCAGGATAACGATGGAAAAAATGAGCACGACCCCCAGGGCTCCTGCCAGGATGACGGCGAGTTGTTTCATGTCCACCTCGATTAAAAATCTATTTTGAGAATCTATGTATTTGATTTGCGACCGTCCATCAGACCATCCCTAATATACCGTCATGCGCGGATCAACCGCATACCCCCCCTGTCGGGCAGCCGGCTCGATACCTTTAGGGTCCCGGCCCGCGCTGCCTGCGGCGGCATATGTATCGTTTATATACAGCCTAAGCACCTCGCCTGTATTGTATTTGTACACTCCCCCGACAAATTCCCCTACCGAGTCGGTCCAGCCCCGTTTCCGTCCCGTGTTTTTTCCTGTAGAATCAAGGCAGAATTGAAGCACGCTCGTTCTAAACCGTATTGGTATGATATGTGCTTTGAGTATGGGAAATCGTGCGGGAATCTTGCCGGCATCGTATGCAAAGGGTACGCTATGACCATGAAAAATTTATCGATATTCACCTTCACAATCGTTCTCTGCACGATGCTGGTCCCCAACGGGTTCGCACAGGAGAAACCACCTGCCGCTCCGGTTCAAAAGGCTGCACCCACTACCATGGCCATGAACGCGACGGCGCCGGAACGGACAGACGCCGCGGCGTGCATCGCCATCCGCGTGCCCGAAGAGCTTTCCCGCTACCTGCACATCGCAGCCGAGAACAGCCCGGCGCTGCTGACGGCGTTCGAGAACTGGAAGGCGGCCGCGGAAAAGGTGAATCAGGAAGGCTATCTGCCCAACCCCACGGTCTCCCTGGGCTGGTATCTGGAGCCGGTGCAGACCCGGACCGGCAACCAGCGCTTCTCCATCGGCCTGGCCCAGTCCTTTCCCTGGTTCGGCAAGCTCTCCTTGCAGGAGAGGCAGGCCGCGCTGGAGGCCGACGCCCTCAAGGCGCTGCTGGACGACGTGGCCTTCCGCATCTTCTACACGGTCAAGCGCGTTTACTATGAGTACGCCTACGTGGCGCGCGCCGTGGCCATCAACCGCGAGACCCTGAACCTCATCACTTATCTGGAAGGCGTGGTCCGCAGCCGCTACGAAAGCGGGCTGGCCGGCTACTCCGACGTCATCCGCCTGCAGGTGGAGCTGGCCACGCTGGAGGACCGCATCAGCACCCTGGAGGAGCTCCAGCCGCCGCTGGTGGCCGCGCTCAACGCCGCCATGGGCCAGCCCATGGAGCAGGAGCTGCCCTGGCCCAAGTCCGTGCCGCTCATGATCTCCTCCCTGAAGGATGACGAGATCCTCGCCCTGCTGGACAAGGGCGCGCCCCGGCTGGTGGCCAGCAACCTGCGCGTGACCAAGGCCGAGGCCGGCGTGGACCTGGCGCGCAAGGACTATTTTCCCGACTTTACGCTGAGCCTCTCCACCATCCTGACGGACAACACGGCGCTGCGCCGCAGCCAGAGCGTGACCCCGGACGGCGTCAACTTTCCCGCCACCCGTACCACGGAAGGCGCGGGCAACGACCCGGTCATAGCCGGCCTGTCCGTCAAGCTGCCCATCTGGTTCGGCAAGAATGCGGCCGGCGTGCGCGAGGCCAAGGCCAAGAAGCGCGCGGCCATGTCCGCCGAGATCGACCTGAAGAAGACTCTGGAGGCCGATCTGCGCATGGCCCTTTCCAAGTACCGCGACGCCAACAGGCAGGTCTCGCTGTACACCGACACGCTTATCCCCAAGGCCACCCAGGCCCTGGGCGCCACGGTGGAGTCCTACCAGTCCGGCCTGGCCACCATCGGCGACTTCCTCCAGTCCGAGACCACCCTTCTGGAGCTGGAGCTCGCCCAGGCGCGCGCCCTCTCCGAGCAAGCGCAGCGGCTGGCGGAAATGGAATCTATTCTCGGCAAGGAGATCCCCTGCGCCGTGCACGGCGATCTCATCGGCGGTAAGCTTACGCCGCCGCTCAATTACACTCTGGAGGCGGAAAAACCGCGCCTGACCGCGCCCGTCTCCACCACCCGAAACGCTACGGAGTAAGTTCTATGACGTCTTTCAAGAACATCTGCCGCATCACCATTCTGGCCTGCTGCCTCACCCTGCTGCTCGCCGCCGCGGCGTTCGCCAAACCCCAGGACACCTGCCCGGTGCTCGGCAACAAGCTGACCAACAAGAACACCTACGTAGACTACGAGGGCAAGCGCATCTACTTCTGCTGCCCGGGCTGCGACGCCAAGTTCAAGGCCGACCCGGAGAAGTACATCAAGGAAATGGAAGAGCAGGGCGTGGAGTTCGACAAGGCCCCGGCTCCGAAAGAGTAATCCGCGCAAACCATATCAGGCAGGTCCATGAAACGTTCCACGCGCATATTCGGCATCATTCTGCTCGTTCTCGCGGTGTTCATCGTCGGCTATCTTGCCGGCTCCCCATCCCGAGCCCCTGAACACACGGCCGCCGGGCACAATGCAACGAAAGACCAGGCATCCGGTAATGAGACCGCATCCGCATCAGATAGCGGCAAAAAGAGCAACGTCGTCTGGACGTGCTCCATGCATCCGCAGATACGGCTGCCGGAGCCGGGACAGTGCCCGATCTGTTTCATGGACCTGATCCCCGTGACCGATGACGAAGGCGGAGGCGACGAGGTGAGCCTGCGGCAGATACGCCTCTCCCCCAGGGCCCAGGCCCTGGCCGAGGTGGAGGTTACCCCGGTGGCCAGGCGCAACGTGGGCCTGACCACCCGCCTGACCGGCAAGGTGGCCTACGACGAGACCCGGCTCAACGAGATAACATCCTGGGTCGGCGGCCGGCTGGACACCCTGTACGTGGACTACACCGGCCAGGAGGTGAAGCGCGGTGAGCGCCTTGCCTCCATCTACAGCCCGGAGCTCTTCTCGGCCCAGGCCGAGCTCATCCAGGCCAATGACGCCCTGACCCGGCTGGCCGGCTCCCCTTCCTCTTTGACCAAGAACACGGCACAGCTCACCCTGGATGCGGCGCGCAAGAAGCTCGCCCTGCTGGGGCTGTCCGATGCGCAGATCGCAGCCGTGCTCAAGCGCGGCAAGCCCTCGGACCACGTCGTGGTCACATCCACCTCCAGCGGCGTAGTCATCGAGCGCCACGTCACCGAGGGCGCCTACGTCAAGACCGGCTCGCCCCTCTTCACCGTGGCCGATCTCTCCCACGTCTGGGTCGTGCTGGAGGCGTACGAGTCCGACCTGCCGTGGATTCAGATGGACCGCACGGTCCGCTTCACCACCGAGGCCCACCCCGGCGAGACCTTCGAGGGCAATGTGGTCTACATCGACCCCTACGTGGACAAGAGCACCCGCACCATCCGCGTGCGCCTGGACGTAGACAACGAGGACGGCCAGCTCAAGCCCGGCATGTTCGTCACCGCGGCGCAGCGCTCCGAGACCGGAGGCGGCGAGGCCCCGCTGGTCATCCCGGCGTCCGCGCCGCTGCTCACGGGCAAACGCGCCGTGGTCTATTTACAGGACCCGGACGATCCCGCGCTCTACTACGGCCGGGAGATCGTGCTGGGACCGCGGGCCGGCAACGTGTACATCGTGCGCGAGGGCCTGTCCGAAGGCGATCTCGTGGTCACCAGCGGCGCGTTCAAAATCGACTCGGCCGTGCAGATCAAGGCCAGGCCGTCCATGATGAACCCGGATACGGGCGCGCCTGCCCCGGCCGGGCACGAGCACCACACCGAAGGCGCTCCGGCCAGTCCGGCCGCCGAGATGGCCGACATGGAGATGAACACCTACGCCTACGATATTCCCTATGACTTCGCCAAACAGCTGCCCAAGCTCGCCCAGCATTTCGCCGTGATCGAGGACGGCGTGTACGCGGCGCAGCAGGGCGCAACCGGCGTGACCACCGTGCGCGGCCTGTACAAGCAGTTCTACGACGCCATCTGCGGCATCGACCCCACGGCGATCACCGACAAGGAAGCCGCCCTGCAGTGGAAAGAGCTCTCCATGCTCCTGCGCAACGACTCCTACCTGGGCAGCGAGGCCGAGGACATTGACGAGGCAGCGCGCATCTTCAAGGAGTTCCAGGGCCACTTCGACACGCTGTCCCGGACATTCCCGCTCCAGCCCAAGGCCCAGGCGGCAACCCTGCCCACAACACCGGAGTTCGGCGAGTCCCTCTCGCGCATCCTGCAATCGTACCTGGCGCTGCATGCGGCCCTGGCCAACGACGACCTGGACGCGGCCCACGCAGCAGCGCAGGAGATCCAAAACCAGGTGAACAAAGCCCCGGCGGATAATCTGAGCGATGACGCGGCTGACGTCTGGCAGCAATCGTCCGAGGAGATGCTCGACGCCCTGGGCCCGGTCGTGAGCGGCAAGGATCTGGACTCGGTGCGCAACGCCTTCCAACCCCTGTCCACGGCGCTCTCCGGCCTGCTCACTCGCTTCGGCGGCCCCAACGGCGCGCCCATATACGAGATGTTCTGCTCCATGGCCTTTGGCGGCAAGGGCGGCACATGGCTGCAAACGCAGAAGGACGTGCTCAACCCCTACTACGGCCAGGCCATGCTGGGCTGCGGCGAGGTGCAGCGCGAGATAGAGCCGGCCGAGACAACCCAGGCCGCGCCTGGGACCTCCGGCGCAAAGCCCTCGTCCATCCTGGATACCCCGGACTCCTTCCGCCAGGCCCTGGCTCCCATTGTCAGCGCCTATCTCTCCATGCAGCAGGAGCTGGCCAAGGATGACCTGGCCGCGGCCAAGAATCAGGCCAAGGCCATCTCCCTGGCCCTGCCCATGGTGGACGACTCGGTGCTGAGCGAAGCCCCGGCCGCCATCTGGAGCGATACCCGCGCCGCCCTGGAAAAAGGCGCCGCCGCGGTGGAGTCCTCGCCTGACCTCACAGCCGCCCGCGTGGGCTTCCGCACCCTGTCCCAGGCCATGCTCACCGTGGTGGACCGGCTCGGCGCCGGAAAGCAACGCGGCTTATATGAGGCGTTCTGCCCCATGGCCTTCGACGATACCGGCGGCACATGGGTCCAGGAAGGAGAAACCATAGAAAACCCGTACTTCGGAGAGTCCATGCTGCAGTGCGGCGAAATCAAACGCCCTCTCGGAGCGCAGTAGGATGATCGACAAAAACGGATTCAGCCGCCCCCCGCAAACGCTCTCCGAGAAGTTCGTCGGCTTCTGCCTGCAGTATCGCGTCGTCGTCTTCACGGTCTTTGCCCTGCTCCTGTTCTGGGGCATCTCGGTGGCGCCCTTTGACTGGGATCTCAAGTCCATCCCGCGCAATCCCGTGCCCGTGGACGCCATTCCGGACATCGGCGAAAACCAGCAGATCGTGTTCACGGAGTGGCCCGGCCGCTCGCCCCAGGACGTGGAGGACCAGGTCTCCTACCCCCTGACCACGGCCCTGCTCGGCATCCCCGGCGTCAAGACCGTGCGCAGCGTCTCCATGTTCGGCTTCTCCTCCATCTACGTGATCTTCGAGGAGAACGTGGAGTTCTACTGGTCGCGCTCGCGCCTTCTGGAAAAGCTCGCCAGCCTGCCGGCCGGCAGCCTGCCACAAGGGGTGAAGCCCACCCTGGGGCCGGATGCTACGGCCCTGGGCCAGGTGTACTGGTACACGCTGGAGGGACGCGACGCAGACGGCAACCCCACCGGCGGCTGGAACCTGGATGAGCTGCGCAGCGTGCAGGACTGGTACATGCGCTACGGCCTGCAGTCGGCCGGCGGCGTCAGTGAGGTGGCCTCCATCGGCGGCTTTGTGCGCGAGTATCAGGTGGACGTGAACCCGGAGGCCATGCGCGCGGCCAACGTTACCCTGGAGATGGTGATGCGCGCCGTGGCGCGCTCCAACCTGGACGTGGGCGCGCGGACCATCGAGGTCAACAGCGCGGAGTACATCGTCCGCGGTGTCGGGTTCATCAAGAACATCGGGGACCTGGAGAAATCCGTGGTCATGGCGCGCAGCGACCAGCCCATCACCGTAGGCGACGTGGCCTCGGTGCAGCTCGGCCCGGCCATGCGGCGCGGTGTGCTGGACAAGGGCGGGGCCGAGGTCGTGGGCGGCGTGGTCGTCGCCCGCTACGGCGAAAACCCGCTTGCCGTCATCGACAACGTCAAGACGAAGATCGGCGAGCTGGAGCCAGGCCTGCCCTCCAAGGTGCTGCCGGACGGCCGCACCAGCAAGCTCTCGGTGGTGCCGTTCTACGACCGCTCCGGCCTGATCCACGAGACCCTCGGCACCCTGAACACCGCGCTCGTCGATGAAATCCTCGTGACCATCGTCGTGGTCCTGGTCACGGTGATGCACCTGGAAAGCTCCATGCTCATCGCCTCGCTCTTGCCCATGGCCGTGCTGCTGTGCTTTGCGGCCATGAAGCAGTTCGGAGTGGATGCGAACATCGTGGCGCTCTCGGGCATCGCCATCGCCATCGGCACCATGGTGGACATGGGCATCATCATCACCGAGAACATCCTGAAACGGTTCGAGGACGCGCCGCCAGGCATGCCTACCAGGGAGATAATCCGCGACGCCTCCGGCGAGGTGGCCGGCGCCGTGCTCACGGCCGTGGCCACCACCATCGTCAGCTTCCTGCCCGTGTTCGCCATGCAGGGCGCGGAGGGCAAGCTGTTCAAGCCCCTGGCCTTCACCAAGACCTTCGCGCTTTTCGCCTCCATCGTGGTTTCGGTCACGGTGCTGCCCGCACTGGCCACGTTCTTCCTGCGCCGGGGCAAGGGCGGACAGGACACCAGCCGGGTGCTCACGGTGCTGGTTATCCTCGCCGGCGCCGCCGTGGCCTGGTTCGGCACGTGGTGGATCGGCGGGGCCATCATCCTGGTGGGTGCATCGCGCTTCGCCGCTCTGCTGCTGCCCCCGCGCGGCGCGTTCTGGCTCACCCGCGGGGCCATCATCCTGCTGGCCGTGGCCGTGGCTGTGATGCTTTCGGCGCACTGGATGCCCCTGGGGCCGGAGCACAGCCTGGCGGTGAACGCCATCTTCACCCTGCTGCTCATGGGCTCGCTGCTGGGATTCTTTGCCGTGTTCCAGTACTTTTACCCGTTCATGCTCCGTAGAATACTGAACTTCAAAGCGCTCTTCATGCTCCTGCCCGTCTCGGTGGTGCTCATCGGCCTGCTTGTCTGGCTGGGCTTCCCCACGGTGTTCGGCTGGCTGCCGCATTCCGTGCTCGGCTCCAGGCCGGCCGTGGCCATGGCCAACGCCTTCCCAGGCCTGGGCAAGGAGTTCATGCCGCCGCTGGACGAGGGCTCGTTCCTGTTCATGCCCACCACCATGCCGCACGCCTCCATCGGCGAGGTCAAGGACGTGCTCTCCAAGCAGGATATGGCCATGAACGCCGTGCCCGAGGTGGACACGGCCGTGGGCAAGCTGGGCCGTGCCGACACATCTTTGGACCCGGCGCCGCTCTCCATGATCGAGACCGTGGTGAACTACAAGCCCGAGTTCATCGTGGACGAATCCGGCAAGCAGCTCCGCTTCAAGTATCGCAAGGACAAGCTGGACTACTTCCGCACGCCGGATGGCGCGCCAGTGCCCGGTCCGGACGGCCTGCCCTACCTGGTGCAGGGCAAGTTCCTGCGCGACAAGGACGGCAAGCTGATACCGGACGCCAGCGGCATGCCCTTCCGGCTCTGGCGGCCGGCCATCGATCCATCCATCAACAAGGACCGCGACGCCTGGGAAGGCATCAAGACGCCGCAGGACATCTGGGACGAGATCGAGAAGTCCGCGCGCATCCCCGGCACGACCTCGGCCCCGTACCTGCAGCCCATTGCCGCGCGCATCGTCATGCTGCAGTCCGGCATGCGAGCGCCCATGGGCATCAAGGTCCGCGGCCCGGACCTGGAGACCATCCAGAGCGTGGGGCTGGAGCTGGAAAAGCTGCTCAAGGAAGTGCCGACGGTGCAGCCCGAGGCAGTGGTGGCCGACCGCATCGTGGGCAAACCCTACCTGGAGATCGAGATCGACCGCACGGCCATTGCCCGCTACGGCATGCCCCTGGAGGACGTGCAGCGGATCATCGAGACCGCCGTGGGTGGCCGCCAGCTCACCACCACGGTGGAAGGCCGCGAGCGCTACCCCGTGCGCGTGCGCTACCAGCGCGAGCTGCGCGACTCCCCGGAGGCCCTGGGCTCCATCCTGGTCGCCTCCATGTCCGGCGAGCAGATCCCCCTGCGCGAGCTGGCCCACATCCGCTACGTGCGCGGTCCGCAGGCCATCAAGAGCGAGGACACCTTCCTGGTGGGCTACGTCCTCTTCGACAAGAAGCCTGGATTCGCCGAGGTGGACGTGGTGGACAACGTGCGCAACTACCTGCAATCCAAGCAGGACTCTGGCGAGTTCGTCCTGCCCAAGGGCGTGTCCTATACATTCGCCGGCAGCTACGAGAACCAGATCCGCGCGCAGAAGCGGCTCGCCGTGATCCTGCCCGTGGCCCTGGCCGTCATCTTCCTCATCCTCTACCTGCAGTTCAAGGAGCTGCCGCTGACGGGCATTGTCTTCTCGGGCATTGCCGTGGCCTGGGCCGGCGGCTTCATCCTCATCTGGCTATACGGGCAGGAGTGGTTCCTCAACGTCGATCTCTTCGGCGAGTCGTTGCGAACGCTCTTCCAGGTGCACCCGGTGAACCTCTCGGTAGCCATCTGGGTGGGCTTCCTGGCCTTGTTCGGCATCGCCTCGGACGACGGCGTGCTCATGGCCACCTACCTGCTGGAGTCCAAGGACAATATGCAGACCGAGAACACGACGCAGATCCGCGACGCCGTGGTGGCCGGCGCCGAGCGCCGCATCCGGCCCGCGCTGATGACATCGGCCACCACCATCCTCGCCCTGCTGCCGGTGCTCACCTCCAGCGGCCGTGGCGCGGACATCATGGTGCCCATGGCCATACCGTCCTTCGGCGGCATGCTCGTGGCCCTGCTCACGGTGTTCGTGGTGCCGGTGCTGTTCTGCGCCGTGGAGGAGTGGCGGTACAAGATGGCCAGACGCCGCGGAGAGACGTACGACTGATGTGAGCGGCTCCGATCCTGAGAAGCTCTGGCGGTAATACCGCTATCCCAAAATATAACGCCCCCGAACATCTGCTCGGGGGCGTTGCTTTTCATATTGCTTTGGCAATTCCTTACGAATTACCCGCTACTCTACTCGAAGGCTTCAGTGACCTTCCATTTTTCCCAGACCTTGCCGACCAGGCCGACCCCCGGATTAAGAGTGGTCGAGCCCGGACGCCAGCCGGACGGCGTGACTTCGCCGCCCTGGGTCTCGCGCACCAACTGGAACGCCTGAATCTGTCGCAGGGTTTCCGACACGTTGCGGCCCACGGGCGGCGAGAGCACCTCGAAGCCCTGGATTACGCCGTCGGGGTCGATGAGGAAACGGCCGCGTACATCCACGCCGTTCTCCGGGCTGTACACGCTGTACAGCTCGCCTACCTTGCCGCCGCCATCGGAGAGCATGGGGAACGGTACGGTGCCTGCGGTGATCATTTTGGAGAGCTCATGGTCCACCCACATCTTGTGAACGAAGACGGAATCAACGCTCATGGACAGGACCTGCACACCGAGCTCCTCGAATTCGGAATTCTTCTCGGCGACCGCCGAGACCTCGGTTGCTCAAACAAAAGTGAAATCACCGGGATAGAAACACAGGACCACCCACTTGCCCAGGTAGCTGGAGAGCTTGACGTTGGTGAACTCGCCCTTGAAGTAGGCTGGGGCCTCGAAATCAGGAGCTTTTTGACCGACAGTAATCATGGTTCCTCCTTTTTCTTGTTCGATGCGTGGTTCATCGGGTTGCGCTGGCTGCGCATCCTGGCCGACGGGACCTCCCCCCGGTCTGTCGCAGAGCGGCTTGTTCGAATCGGACATTGTTCCTCCTTATTTTCGATTATTTGTTATTTTAATATGTTACCATCTTGACGCGCCTCATGGAAAATGAAGGCGCGGAAACCGCCGGCAAGACGGTTCCCGCGCCAGAACACACACGCTACAGATCGGCGGAAAGCTGCCGCCCGGCCCTGGACCAGGCCATCACACCGCCGGCAAGGGATTTGACGTTGGCGTAGCCGTGGGCCTGCATGTAGGAGCCGGCCATGTTGGAGCGGTAGCCGCTGCCGCAGTAGACGACCACCTCCTCGTCCGTGGGCAGGGAGCAGCAGGCGTCCAGGATCTCGTTGAAGGACATGTGCTGCGCGCCGTGGATGAAGCCGCCGTCCCACTCGGCGTCGGTGCGCACGTCCAGCAGCGCAGGCCTGTCGCCGTTCTGCAGCCGCTCGGCAAGCTCCGCGCCGGAGACCTGCTCCAGCTTGTCCACGGGCTTCCCGGCGAAGATCCAGGCCTGGATGCCGCCGGAGAGGTAGCCCAGGATGTTGTCGTAGCCGATGCGGTGCAGCTCGGTGCGCATGGCGTCGTAGGCCGGCCTGTCCTGCACCACGAGCAGGATGTCCGCCTTGGGGTCCACCACCATGCCCACCCAGTTGGCCATGCTCTTCTCAAAGCCGATGTTCAGCGAGCCGGGGATGTGGCTGCCGCCGAAGGCCGGGCCGTCGCGGGTGTCGATGACCACGGCGCCTTCGGCCATGAGCTTCTCGAAGTCGCTCACGGTAAGGGCGCGCTCCAGCGGGCAGCGGTCCAGCAGCGGCGCGCCGTTCATGTTGGTGGAGATGATGTGCGTGAAGCTTTTGGGGCGCAGCGGGAACTCGCCGCCCATCTCGCCTGCGAACTCCTCGAAGGAGCCATACTGCAGCCTGGGGTTGTGACGCATCTCGTAGCCCAGGGTGGAGCTGTTCTTGGGGCTCATGCCCTTGCCGCACAGGGAGCCTGCGCCGTGGGCCGGATAGACCTCCAGGAACTCGGGCAGGCCCCCGACCTTCTCGAACAGGGAGTTGTAGAGGTTCTTGACTTGCGCATCCAGAATCTCCGAGCCGGCCAAATCGGGCCGGCCGATGTCGCCCACAAAGAGCAGGTCGCCTGTGAGCACCATCCACGGCTCCTCGGAGCGCGCAAGGTCCGAGACCACCAGGGAGATGGAGTGCGGAGTGTGGCCGGGGGTGTGCAGCACCCGCAGCCTGGCGTTGCCGGCCTGGAGCACGTGGCCTTCCGGCAGCGGCGTGAACGTGAAGTCCACGGGGCTGTCCGGATGCATGCATATCTCCGCGCCGGTGCGCGAGGCCAGCTCATGCGCGCCGGAAACGTGGTCGGCGTGCACGTGCGTATCCACGATATGGGTGATGCGCATGCCCTCGTCGCGGGAGATGTCCAGGTAGTCCTGGATGTCCCGCTTGGGGTCGACCACGATCATGGTTCCTGCCTGCGGACACCCCAGCACGTATGAAAGACATCCGAGACCCTGGACCTGAATCTGCCGGAAAAACATAGCAAACCCTCCTTCACCGGCTCCATGGCCGGTGCTCGCTCAACGACACGATGGAGGCGTTGTCCCGGCGCGGCGTTCGCGGTCCGGTCGGCTCCCCATCGGCCCTGTTGTCTGGATTGACCTGTTCCGTCACCGCTTTTTCCTGGCGGTATCTCCTCTCTCTTTGCCGCAAAGGCGGCGTTCTGAAAGCCTACCGTGCCGATCGGCATTGCCCGAGAAGCGAAAGGCCCGTGCTTGTATCAAGCGCGGGCCTTTGCAAAACTTCGTATGGCTCTATGGTACGGCGGCTCATAATTACGGGCCTTACGCCCGGATAAATCAGCCCTCGCTGCTGGAGCTGACAAATCCCTTGGAAGCCGCGCCGGTGGAAGCCGGCGTGCCGGCGATCTTGGACAGATACGAGTCGCCCAGGTCGGCAATGTGGCCGGCCACGTTGTCGAAGTGGTTGGCGTGCTCCTGCTCCTCGTCGATGATGTTCTCCAGGAGCTTGGCGCTGGTGTTGTCGCCCATCTCGCGGCACACGGCGAGGAACTGGTTGTACTTGTCGATGGTGTCGTCTTCCACGTCGGAGTCGAAGGGGAAGATGGTGCGCACGTCCTGGCCCTTGCGAACCTGGTCGGCCAGATCGGTGGTAGGCTCGCCGCCCAGCTCCTTGATGCGCTCGGCAAACTGCTCGGCGTGGCGCATCTCGTCGATGGCGATGAGCTTCATGTTCTTGGCCAGCTCGCCGTAGTCCATGTCGTCCAGCGCATAGTGCTGGGTCATGTACTGGGAGATAGCGTAGAGCTCCATGGAGCGGGCGTGATTGAGAGCCTCAATAACCTTTTCGCGACGTGCTGCCTTGTCCATCTGAGCGGAATCCGCCATTTTGATCCTCCTATCCTTCACGATTTTCGTTGTTGCACGGCAAAATTGTCACGCTGAGTTCACACACGTGAACGCCTTTTCCCTTACTACGCTTGGCAGTTCTGCTCAAGCTATGACTCATTTTTCCTGCTTAATCGCAGCCCCATGCGCACGACGACACAACCGCGCACAGCAGCTTTGTCGCCGGCTAGGGACGGGAAACAGGTTCTGGGAACCATTCTCTACGGAAAATCATTATCCAACGCAAGAAAAAAATGCTACCCGTCTTTCTTGTTATTGGACTTGCAATCGGGGCACAGCCCGTAGAAATCGAGGCGGTGCGTGGTGACGGAGAAGCCGGTGCTCTCCTTGAGCGTGTCGATCATCTCTGCAAGGCCCGGCACATCCGGGTCCAGGATGCGGCCGCAGCCCTGGCAGATGAGGTGCGGGTGGGGGCGGGGGTTATGGCCATCGAAGCGGTTGTCCCGGCTGAACTCAAGCTCCAGGACCTCGCCAAGGTGCTTGAGCATGGTGATGGTCTTGTACACCGTGGCCAGGCTCATAGTGGGATACTCGGGCAGGAGGGAGCGGTGCAACTCCTCGGCCGTGGGGTGGCCCTGCTCCATCACCAGCGCGCGCAGGATGGCCCGGCGCTGCGGCGTGATGCGCAGCCCTTCGCTGCGGAGCTTCTCCTGCAGATCGGCGAGGCGCTTTTCGAGGTATGCGGTGGAGTAGAGCATGGTGATGGCGTCGTGCGATTACATCTATAAGTATTTGAACAGTAGGCCAAGTTTTGCCTTTGGGTCAATGGCCTTTCCGAGAAAACACCAACAGGATCGCATCCTGGAGTCCTGGACTCGTCCGGCCGCGAAAACGCGAGTGCAGACGGTCCCTGCGGCCCAAAAAGCCCTTGACTTCAACTGAATAATACCGATCTCATTCCAACTCGCTCTTCTTTTTCCCGAACGGTGTTTCATCCGGGAAAGCCAACCATTCTGCCGGAAATGCCGGAGGAATGCATGAAAAAAACGACCGCCGCCGTCATTGCGGCGCTTTTGCTGGGTCTGGTGGGGTGGCAGGTGGCGGAGCGCATATCCGCTACCGGGGCCTCCACGTCCAAGTCCAAAGGCCCCCGCGCCGTGCCTGTGATGCTGGAGCCCGTGCGCACCATGAACCTCCAGCACGTGGCCGAGTTCACCGGCACGCTGGAGTCCAGCGCACGATTCACCGTGGCGCCCAAGATCTCCGGCCGCATCGAAAGCCTGTACGTGGACATCGGCGACCAGGTCACCAACGGCCAGCTCCTGGCCGAGCTGGACAGCAATGAGTACGCCCTGCAGGTAGGCGAGGCCAAGGCTGCGCTGGAGGTTGCGCGAGCCACGGTCATCGAGGCCCAGAGCGCTCTGGACGTGGCCGAGCGCGACTTGAGGCGCTCCAGGGATCTGCACACCAAGAACGCCGTGTCCCAGTCCGAGCTGGACCAGGCCCTGGCCGAGTTCGAATCCAGCCGCGCCAGGCTGCAGGTGGCCCAGGCCCAGGTGCGCCAGATGGAGGCGGCCCTGGAGGCTGCCCGCGTCCGGCTGGACTACACCCGCATCCACGCCCGCTGGGACGACCCGGACGCCCACCGCCTGGTGGGCGAGCGCTTTGTGGACGAAGGCGACATGGTGGACTCCAACGACCCCATCGTCTCCGTGGTGGCTCTGGACGAGCTGCGCGCCGTCATCAACGTCATCGAGCGCGACTTCCCGTACGTGCATGCCGGTCAGCCGGCCGAGATCGCTGCCGACGCCTACCCGGACAGGACCTTCCCCGGCACGGTCTCCCGCGTGGCTCCGGTGCTGCAGGAGTCCTCCCGCCAGGCGCGGGTAGAGATCGTGGTGCCCAATGCGGAGCGGCTGCTCGCTCCGGGCATGTTCGTGCGCGCCAGGCTGCGCTTCGAGGAGCGCGAGGACGTCACAGCCGTGCCCCAGGCAGCCCTGGCCCGACGCGATAACAGCCAGGGCGTGTTCCTGGCCGTGGACAACGCCTCTGACGCGCGGTTCGTGCCCTTCACCCCGGGCATCAACCAGGACGGCTGGGTGGAGGTGCTGGGCGACGCCAAAGACGCCCTCGCCGGCGGCCGGGTGGTCACTCTGGGCAAGCACCTGCTGGAAGACGGCTCCGCCATCGCCCTGCCCGCTCCGGACACGCCCATGATCGCGCCAAATCCAGACGCCGCGACCAACGCCTCCGATAAGAGCCCGCAACGCAACAACTCCAAGGACGCATCGACCTTGCCGGCCGCGGAAGACGCCGCGGCATCCGCCAACAGGACGCAGAGCTGACCATGACGCGCCTCGCCAGCTTTTCCGTGGGCCGTCCAGTCTTTACGACCATGGCCACGCTCATTGTCGTGATCCTGGGCGCCGTCTCGCTGAGCCGGCTGCCCATCGACCTGATGCCGGACATCACCTATCCCACCCTCTCCATCCGCACCGAGTATGAGAACGCCGGATCGCAGGAGGTGGAGACGCTCATCACCGAGCCCATCGAGCAGGCCATAGCCGCCGTACCGGGCGTGGAGGAGATATCCTCCGCCTCCATGGAGGGCCAGAGCGACGTGCGGGTCTCTTTCGTGTGGGGCACGGACCTGGACGCCGCGGCCAACGACCTGCGCGACCGGCTGGACCGCGTGATCCCCAACCTGCCCGAGGACGCCGATCGGCCCATGCTGCGCAAGTTCGACCTGGCCAGCGCGCCGGTGCTCATCCTGGCGGCCTCCAGCAAGCTGGACCCGGTACAGATGCAGGACATCCTGGAGAACCAGGTGCGCTACCGCATCGAGCGCGTGCCCGGCGTGGCCGCGCTGAACATCTGGGGCGGCCTGGACCGCGAGATCCACGTGGGCCTTGTGCCCGAGCGGCTCAAGGCGCTGGACATTCCCCTGGACACGATCATCACGCGGATCAAGGCCTCCAACCTGAACCTGCCGGCCGGCGTGCTGGAAACGCCCACCCTGGAGCTCTCCATCCGCACTCCCGGCGAGTACGCCAACCTGGACGAGCTGGCCGCCACGGTCATTGCCGTGCGCAGGGGCGCGGTGGTGCGGCTGCGCGACATTGCCGAGATCGAGGACTCCTGGGAGCGAGTCACGCGCTTGGTCCGCGTGAACGGCGAGCCCGGCGTGCGGCTCTCGGTGAACAAGCAGTCGGGCACCAACACCGTTGAGGTGGTCAGCCGGGTGCTGGAGGAACTCGAGAACATCAACCGCGACATCCCCCAGATCCGGCTGCGCTCCATCATCGACACCTCCACCTACATCAAGAACTCCATCGCCAACGTCAGCAACTCCCTGCTCTACGGCGGCATCTTCGCCGTGCTGGTGCTGCTCTTCTTCCTGCGCAACGTGCGCAGCACCCTGGTGGTGGCGGCGGCCATCCCCATCTCCATCATCGCCACCTTCATGCTCATCTACTTCGGCGGCTTCACGCTGAACATCATGACCCTGGGCGGCCTGGCCCTGGGCGTGGGCATGCTGGTGGACAACGCCATCGTGGTGCTGGAGAACATCTACCGCCTGCGCGAGGAAGGCATGTCCCGGAAGGCGGCCGCCATCCAGGGAGCCAGCGAGGTCTCCGGCGCCATCGTGGCCAGCACGCTCACCACCCTGGTGGTCTTCCTGCCCATGATCTTCATCCGCGGCATGGCCGGCATCATGTTCAAGCAGCTCGCCTACGTGGTGAGCTTCTCCCTGCTCTGCTCCCTGGGCGTGGCGCTCACCCTGGTGCCCATGCTCGCCTCCTCCGTCGTGGCCCATGCAGGACCTGCCGGCGCAGCCCACTGGAATATCCTCAAGCGCGCTTCGGCGGCCATCGGCCGGCTCCTGGCCGGGCTGGAAAGCTCCTACAAGTCGCTGCTGCACGGCTGCCTGAGACACCGCGGGCTGACCGTTGCTCTTGCGATGCTCCTGCTCGCCGGCAGCATCGCGCTCATCCCGCTCATCGGCTCGGAAATGATGCCCAGGGCCGATGAGGGCGAGGTGCGCATCTACGTCGAAATGGAAGTCGGCACCAAGCTCGACAGGCTGGACGAGGCGGTCCAGCCGATCGAGGCCATTGTGCGCAAGAAGGTGCCGGAAGCCCAGAACGTCATCACCCTGCTCGGCAGCTCGGGCTGGCGCAACCTGGGCTCTCATGCCGGCCAGATACGCATCAGCCTGAAGCCCCAGAAGGAACGCAACCGTACGAGCCACGAGATTGCCGACGGCCTGCGCGCCAAACTCGCGGGCATACCGGGCGTGACCACCCGGGTCCGTTCCAGGCAGGAACTTTTCGTGATGCGCATGGTTTCCACGGAAGGCTCGGACTCGCTTGAGGTGCTCGTCCGCGGCTACGACCTGGAGACCGCCGACGCCCTGGCCCAGGAAGTGAAACGCGCCATGCTCAAGGTGCGCGGCGTTACCGACGCCGATATCGAACGCGAATCCGGCGCGCCCGAACGGCTCATCCACGTGGACCGCTCCAAAGCGGAAAGCATGGGCGTGGACGTTTCTCAGGTCGCCAATGTTCTCCAGACCTCGCTCTCGGGCACCCAGGCAGGCAACTTCCGCGAAGGCGGCGACGAGTACGCCATCCTGGTCAAGCTCAAGGACGCCGAGCACATCAGCCTGGATTCGGTCCTGGACCTGACCGTGACCAACGACCAGGGCCAACCCGTGGTGCTGCGCAACCTGGTGAGCGTAGAGCCGGACACCGGACCGGTGCGGATAGACCGCAAGGACCAGGAGCGTATCATCACCCTGGACGGCGATATATCGGGCGTGGACCTCGGCACGGTCATCAGGGATCTGCGCAAGGAGCTGGAGGAGGTGCCGGTTCCACAAGGGTTCAGTCTGGACATCAGCGGCGACTATGAAGAGCAGCAGAAGGCGTTCCGAGAGCTGGGGCTGACCTTCGTCCTGGCCCTGGTCCTGGTCTACATGGTCATGGCCTGCCTGTACGAGAGCCTGCGCGACCCCTTTGTGGTCATGTTCTCCGTACCCCTGGCCATCATCGGCGTCTCGCTGATGCTCTTCCTCACGCACACCACCTTCAACATGCAGTCGTACATCGGCTGCATCATGCTCGGCGGCATACTGGTGAACAACGCCATCCTGCTGGTGGACCAGACCAACCAGCTGCGCAAGGACGAGGGCATGGCCATATCCCTGGCCATCGAGGAAGCCGGCCGCCGCCGGCTGCGGCCCATCCTGATGACCGCGATGACCACCATCTTCGGCCTGCTGCCGCTGGCATTGGGCATCGGCGAAGGCGGCGAGGCCCAGGCGCCTATGGCTCGTGCGGTTATCGGCGGCCTGGCCAGCTCCACCCTGATCACCCTGGTGGTGGTGCCGGTCATGTACTCGTTCATCGCGCGCAAGGACCGCGCAACGCCGGCGGCTGGTGAAGACGCCGTGGAAGACGGATCAGGCGAAATCGGCCACCGAGAGTGATCCCGAGCGGGCCGTCATCACGTGTTGCAGAATTGCGCCCGAGGCGGCGCGGTTGAGCCCACGCCGGGCAGCAGACCGTAGTCGTCTCACCCTTTGCCCGGAAAAATGGTGTGGAACATGGCCCAGAGCTGCTCGTCCACGTTCTGCACCATGGCGCGGACATCCTCTTCCCTGAGCCCCAGGCTTTCCCAGATGGCCTCCCCCGGGTCTGCGGTGTAGAGCCGATTGCAGCCGATGCCCAGTGCCGTGGCCATCTGATTGGCGACATAGACGACCTCGGGCGCCTCGTGGCCCAGACTCGCCTCCGCGTCATGGTGGTACAGCGCCGAGTTGACGATGCTGCGTGGCAGGCTCCACTCGCCGAAGAGCACACCGCCGATGGTCGTGTGGTCCACATCGAAGAGCACGTACTCCGCCTCGTGCAGCGGCATATCCAGCTCCTGCTGCATGGCCAGCGTCACCCTGGCAAGGCTTGGATAGCGGGAGAACAGCAGTATCTGACCAAGATCGTGCAGCAGCCCGGCCACCAGAAAACGCTCGGGCTCCGGTTTGTTGCACAGCCGGGCGATCTTGTTCGCCAGCACCGCGCTGGCGATGGAATGTTTCCAGAACGTCTCCAGCGGCAGCTCCTGTGGCGCCGTGTCCTCGAACATGGAAAGCAGGTACACGCCCAATGCGAGCGAAGAGACACCGTTGTTGCCAATGACGGTGATTGCCCGCTCCAGGGACTCCACCTTGGACGGCATGGCGTACAGCGGGCTGTTGACCAGGCTCAGGACCGCGGCGGTCAGCTTGGGGTCCAGCCCGATGATGCTCGCTATCTCGTGGGACGAGGCCTCGCGCATAATGGCGCTTTGCAGCTGCATGACCACGTGTGGCATGGACGGCAGCTTCATCTTCTCCTTGAGCGTGTCCAGCGGCAGCAGGCTCACTTTGGACTTCATCTGGAGATACTGCTGCGCATTGGGAAGCGGCTGATGCATGGTGTCGGTAAAACACGGCTCGCCGGCGAACTCGCCCTGCTCTCTCTCCAGGGCCAGCGAGTACATCAGCGCCGTGATGGGGTTGTCCCGGGAGACACCCATGAACCGCCTGTCCACTCGCTCCTGCGCCGCATGCCTTTTTTCTTCTTCAGTCATGGTCGCCCCTGATAGTCCGAGTTTGCTGAACCGTGTCCCATGCATACCCCAGAACCACATGCGGGATAAAGTAGCGCACACACGATATCCGCGGCAATGATATCCACGGCAAAGATTTTCCGCATTCCAAATTAGAAGGGGCCTGCGCTCCAATGGAACGCAGACCCCCCGTAAGTTCACCGCTGTCCGCTCGTGCGAACTAGTCGACTTTCTCGAAGTATTCCTTCAATGCTCCGCACTTGGGGCAGACCCAGTCCTCGGGTACCTGCTCCCAGGGCGTACCGGGCTGGACGCCGTTCTCAGGGTCGCCGTCTTCCGGATCGTACACGTAGCCGCATGGGCATTCCCACTTTTCCATTACTGCAACCTCCTGGAATTAATCGACCATAAAGAATGCTTTCTTGCCGGCCTTGCACACGGGGCACTGGTCCGGGGCTTCGCCTTCACACGTGTAGCCGCATATCGAGCATACGTAATAGTCCACATCGGACTGGTCGTCCAGGTTGTCCAGGGCCTTCTGGTAGAGATTGGCGTGCACCTTCTCCACCTCGTTGGCAAAGGTGAAGGAGCGCAGGGCCTGGGTCGCGCCTTCGGCCTCGGCGTCCACGATCATCTCCGGGTACATTTCCTTGAACTCGTGCGTCTCGCCGGCCACAGCTTCCTTCAGGTTGTCCTCTGTGGTGCCGATGCCGTTCATGGCGCGAAGGTGCGCATGGGCGTGCACGGTCTCGGCCGCCGCGGCGGCGCGGAAGAGCTTGGCCACACGGCCGTAGCCGTCCTTGTCTGCCTTGTCGGCAAAGGCCAGATACTTACGGTTGGCTTGGGACTCGCCTGCAAACGCCTCCTGCAGATTCTTCTCGGTCTTGGACATCACTATCTCCTTACTGGTTTTGTTGTCGTGTCGTTGTCTTGTCCCCGCAGCCATGCGCAGCTGCGGTTTCGTCTTCCCTTGTCGCGGCGCATCGACTGCATACGCCTTCCAGCACGACGCGGCTGGAACGAATCTCGCCGCACTCCCTGGCCGCCTCGGGCGGCTCAAGCGCGTCGAACTCGCGCCATGCAAAATCATATACCCGTCCGCACACACTGCAGCAAAAATGGTGGTGGTCCGAGACGTCCCCGTCGAACCGCGTTGCTCCGCGCACTCTGATCTTGACGACAAAGCCCGCATCTTCGAGCATGTCCAGGGTGCGGTACACCGTATCGATGGAGACGGACGGAATACGCCCGCGCACCCGCTGGAAGAGCTTTTCTGCCGAGGGATGGTCACGGGCCCGGGAGATCTCCTCGAAGATCACTTCCCGCTGGTGCGTCACCTTGAGACCAGCGCGGCGGCACGCCGTGCGAAAGGCAAGGCTGGCGGACGCGCTGTCTTTTTCCGTGGGATGTGTGTGCGTGTTGTTGTTCATAATCATTCTTAAGTAGGAATAAATCCTATTTCGTCCTTTCTGTCAACCTCTCCTTGACTTTTTTGACCGATTTCCAGGTTCGTAAATAGATTGGCATAGATACCAGCTAATGCTATACACCAATCGCAGTCTGAGAATGTCTTGCACCTATCCCAGGGAAACACATGACAGGCACGAATCGCAAAGGCGGCTCTTCCAGGCACCCTGAGCAGGAGCTGGAAGAAGCCCGCAAGCGCATCGCGGAGCTTGAAGCGGAGCTGCAAGCCTGCTCGGAAAAGTCGCATCAGGAGATCGAGCGTTTCAAGCGCCTCTTCGAGGAAGCGCCCCTGGGCTACCAGTCCCTGGACGAGCATGGAAACTTTCTGGAGGTCAACCAGAGGTGGCTTGATTTGCTGGGATATTCCCGCGACGAGGTCATCGGCAGAAACTTCAGCGAGTTCCTCCCCCCGGAGTGGCGGCAGCATTTTGCCGAAAATTTTCCCCGCTTCAAGGCCATCGGCGAGATCCTCGGTGTGGAGTTCGAGCTCGCCCGCAAGGACGGCTCAACCTTTCTCGTCTCCTTCAACGGTCGCATCGGCCGGGACACGGACGGCGGCTTTCAGCAGACCCACTGCGTTTTCCACGACATAACGGAGCGCCGGCGCTTCGAAGAGGCCCTGCGCAAGAGCGAGGCCACGCTGCACGCCGTGGTCAACGGCTCGCCGGTGCCTACCTTCGTTATCGACAAGGACCACACGGTCATCCACTGGAACAAGGCCATCGAGAATATTTCCGGTGTCGATGCCGCAAGCATCCTGGGCACGAACCGGCACTGGTCGGCCTTCTATACCAACGCCCGGCCATGCCTCTGCGACCTCGTGGTCGATGGCAAATACGACGACATCCACACGCTTTACCCCGGCGTCACGCAGCCCTCTCCCCTGCTTTCGAACTGCTACAACATCACGGACTTTTATCCGGAGCTCGGCGAGTCCGGCGCCTGGCTCTCCTTCACCGCGGCCCCCATTGTGGACGCCTTTGGCGAGATACTCGGCGCCGTGGAGGTGCTGGAGGACGTCACCGAGCAAAAGTCCTCGGAAGCCGCCCTGCGCGAGAGCAGAGAGCTGTATCGCGAGCTTTCCGACGCCACCTTCGAGGCCATCATCCTCTCCAGCGACGGCCTCTGCATCGGCCACAACACCACCGCGGAGCGCATGTTCGGATACGCCGGGCAGGACCTCATGGACTCCCAGTGCCAGCAGCTGGTCCACCCCGACTACCGCGAGGCGGCGCAGGAATACATTCTTTCGGACAGGGAAGATCCTTTCGAGACCGTGGCCCTGCGCAAGGACGGCTCCTCCTTCCCCTGCGAGATGCAGGGCCGGACCACCAACGGCGGGGGCGCCGCCGTCCGCGTGGTTGCCCTGCGTGACATCACGTTGCGCAAGCAGTCCGAAAAGGAGCTGTGCGAAAGCGAGGAGCGCTACCGCCTGCTGGTTGAGAACGTGAACGATCTGGTGGTCAAGGTGGACCCGGAGGGCCGCTTCCTCTTTGTCAGCCCCAGCTACTGCGAGCTCTTCGGCCTGCGCCCCGAAGACCTCCTGAACAAGCAGTTCATGCCGCTGGTGCACGAGGAGGACCGGGAGGCCACGGCCGAGGCCATGAAAGCCCTGTTCGAGCCACCGCACACGGCGTACGTGATCCAGCGCGCCATGACCGAGCACGGCTGGCGCTGGCTGGCGTGGTCGGACAAGGCGATTCTCGACGAGAACGGCGAGATTGTCTCCATCGTGGGCATCGGCCGGGACATAACGGAGCGCAAGCAAGCCGAGGAAGCTCTGAAGAAACGCGAGGCCGAGCTGGAGAGCATTTTCCGCGCCGCTCCCATCGGCATCGGCGTGGTGGTCGACCGCGTGTTCACCAAGATCAACACCAGCCTCATGGAAATGACCGGCTACTCCCGCGAGGAGCTCCTGGGCCATAGCTCCCGCCTGATCTACCCCGACGAGGCCGAGTACGACCGCATCGGCGCAGAAAAGTCCGTGCAGTTCGCCAAGGAAGGCATGGGGACATTGGAAACGCGCTGGCGGCGTAAGAACGGGGAGCTCTTCGACGTCCTCGTGAGTTCCGCGCCCCTCTCACCCGGCGATCCTTCGGCCGGAGACACTTTCATTGCCGTGGACATCACCGAGCGCAACAAGACCCTGGCAGCGCTCCGGAAGAGCGAAGAGCAGTTCCGCACCCTCTACGAGAACGCCCCGGTAGGCATCCTCCAGACCACGCTGAACGGCCGTTACCTCAACGCCAATCCCCAGCTTGCGGCCATGTACGGCTATGATTCCGCGGAAGAGCTGCTCGACCACGTGCACTCCATAGGCGAGGAGATCTACGCCGACTCCGAGGAGCGCGAACGGCTCATCGAGCAAATCCTCCTCCGCGGTGAGGTGAAGTACCACGAGAGCAAGCGCCGCCGGCGCAATGGCGAGGAGTTCTGGGTTTCCATGAGCCTGCGCGCAGCCTATGACGAGGATGGCGCAATAGAGCACCTCGACGGCTTCACCATCGACATCACCCAGCGCAAGTGGATGGAGGAGACTCTGCGGGACCGCGAGCTCAAGTTCCGCAACTTCTTCGAGCACTCGGCCGAAGGCATTTTGCTGAGCTCTGACAAAAACATAATCACCGAAGCCAATCCGGCGGCGGCCGAGATCCTGGGCTACGCCTCGGCGGACGAGCTTATCGGCACGGTCTCCACGGACTTGCTCCACCCGGACGACGTCGCCCAGGTGCCCCTCGCCAACACCCTGCCCGAGGCCAAGAAGGGCGGCGTGATCAAGATCGAACGCCGCTACCGCCGCGCCGACGGCAGCTACGTGCCTGTGGACTCCACCATCAAGTTCCTTGCGGACACGGGGATACACCACGTCATTTTCCGCGACATCACGGAGCGCAAGAAGGCCGAGGCCGTGCTGGTGCAGGCCAAAGAGGCGGCCGAGGCGGCCAGCCGCACAAAGTCCGAGTTCCTGGCGAACATGAGCCACGAGATCCGCACGCCCCTCAACGGCATGCTTGGCATGCTCCAGCTCCTGCTCACCACGGGGCTCAACGAGGAGCAGCAGGACTATGTGGACACAGCCGTCCAGGCCTGCCGGCGGCTCACGCGGCTCCTTTCCGACATTCTGGACCTCTCGCGCGTGGAGGCCGGCAAGATCCACCTCCAGATAGAAACCTTCGACCTGCCTGATCTGCTCCAGCAAAGCCTGGACCTGTTCCAGCCCATGGCCGAGCAGTCCGCCGTGCAGCTCGTTCTGGATGTCGACCCCACCCTGCCGCGGTTCGTCAAGGGCGACCCGGCCCGGTTGCTGCAAGTGCTCAACAACCTCGTTGGCAACTCCATGAAGTTCACCCATGCCGGCAGCGTCCAGGTGTCGTCGCGGCTCGTGTCCTCGCCAAAATCGGAGCAGATTCAGGTGCTTTTCTCGGTAACGGACACCGGCATCGGCATCCCGAGCGACAAGTTCCACACGCTGTTCGAACCCTTCACCCAGGTCAACGAAGGCTTCACGCGCCAGTACCAGGGCGCCGGCCTGGGGCTCTCCATCTGTAAACGCCTTGTCGATCTCATGGGCGGCGACATCTCCGTGGAAAGCGAGATGGGCCGCGGGACCACGGTCCTCTTCCTCGTGCCGCTCAGCATTGCCGAAGAAACGGCGGAGCACCAGGATGCAGAGGCGAAGGCCGACGCTTCTCCGGCCAGTCTCCGGGTTCTGCTGGTGGAAGATGACCCGGCCAGCGCGCTCTCCCTGCGCAGGCTCCTGGAGAAACACGGCCACGATGTCTCGTCCGCCCAGAACGGGAAACAGGCGCTGGACATGCTCGCCAAGGCACCCTTCGATGCGGTGCTCATGGACATTCAGATGCCGGTCATGGACGGCGTGGAGGCCACGCGGGCCATCCGGCGCGGCGACATCGGCCAGGACAAGAGCAAGGTTCCCATCATCGCGCTCACGGCCCACGCCATGATCGGGGACAAGGACGCCCTGCTCGAGTCCGGCATGGACGACTACATCTCCAAGCCGGTGAACATACGCGCGCTGCTCGAAATCCTCGCCAACATCTCACCCGCCGCAGCTTAGCCGCCGAAACACTTCTTCGCCCCACATCCGAAGCTGTTTTTCCAGCCGCCCTTCCGAACCCGGCGCGGCCATTATTGCAAAAAGCCTCTGCGTAGCGCTGGACGAATTACACGATCATGGTATGCATTTCCGTCGTAACGTCATTCAGTTCTGTAATGAGTCATAGAAATATGAATGTCTATTCGTTTCTCCGGTACTGTGATGTACTGCTCCATGAATTTGATAAAAACCGGTCAACCAATCATACCAAATAGTATGAATGATGTGCAGGCGTTGACTGGCGCGAAGTAAAACAACTCCGCCATCTTGCCAAAATCACAATCGAAGCTTATCAATTATTAAAGTAGTTGGCCATTTTGCCACAAACCATCGAACTCAATTCAGAGTGAGCAAGAAGGAGCACTTGCCCCAACTCGGTAAAAATTCACTCGCAACGATAGAGTACGCCCTGCGGTGGAGCGACGATGATGTGCTGTACGAAGACCGTTATCTCGCCCGCCGCGTAAACGTCTGGCGTGACATATTTCCCAAGGGTCTGGAGGAGAAGCTTTCCGGCTGCCGTGTCGATGACAGCATCTGTTGCGACTACGGCCCCGGCCAGCTTGTCCCGCCGGCTCGCGAGGCCAATGTTCTGCGTCTGCCCTTTGAAGATTTTCAGCAGCGCACGATTTCTGGCCGTCATGTCACGACCCGGCTCGGGCGGTTCTACCCGCAAGGCATGCTGCGCGATATTCTCGGCGTGTTCCCGAGCACAACCACGCCGTTCCGTATCGTGGAGATGGACGACCACGGCTTTGTTGCGGACTGCAACCATCCTTTGGCGCGATTTCCCCTCACCCTGGAGGCGCGGGTCCTGCGGCTGGAGGACAAGAGCGGCGAGACCGACGGTCGGCTCAGTCACTGGGTGGAGGAGTTCTGCAACTGGGGTCCGGGAATGCAGGCGCATCTGCCTGATACAGCCACGGACTTCGTGGACAAGGAGTTCTTCGACCGCATCGACACGGCGGCCGACGCCTCATTCTACGCCGATCCGCGCATTATCGGGCACGTGGACTCCCAGGCCAGCGCCAACCTGCAGGCCATCTACTCGCGCTCGTTGCAGCCGGGCATGCGCGTGCTCGACCTCATGAGCAGCGTGGAGTCCCACCTGCCTCTGGAGATGGACATTGTCGTCACCGGCCTCGGACTCAACGGCGTGGAGATGTCCAAGAACCCCCGCCTCTCGCGATACGTCGTCCACGACCTGAACACGGACGCCACCACACTGCTGCAGCCTTCGGGCTATGAGGCCGTTGTCTGCAGCCTTTCCTTCGAGTACCTCACGCATCCGGTGGCCGTGCTGAACAACGTCCACGATCTCCTGGTTCCCGGCGGCGTGCTGCTGGTGGGGCTTTCCAACCGCTGGTTCCCCACCAAGGTGATTTCCGGCTGGGTCGACCTGCACGAGTTCGAGCGCGTGGGCTATGTGCTCGATTGCATGCAGCGCGCCGGATTCACCTGCAAGGAGGCCGTAAGCATGCGCAACGATTGGCGTCCACCATGGGACGACCACTTCGTGGAAACACGCGGGGTCAGCGATCCTGTCTACGTGGTCCGGGCGGAGAAGGCGGCGTAGACGTTCGCGAGACAAGCGGTGGCCGCGGCCCCCCTTGCCCTTGCCAATCATTGCGCCAGCAACGCGCGGGTTCTTCAGTCGGCTGAACTTTGTTGACGCCGCCGGCTTTTCCGGAGCATGCTGCCTGAATGACCCGTCCCTTTCCGGGCGGTCCGTTCCAAGGGCAGCGCATGAACCATCCCCCGACAGAAGAAGTACGCGTGCTCGCACCGCCGGCCATGCCCGGCGTGGAGCTGATGCACGCCCGCTACGTGACCCAGCGTTTCTCCAGGCATTTCCACGAGGAGTACGCCATCGGGATCATCGAGCGCGGGGCCATGAATTTCCGCTACCTGGGTGACGACATGACAGCGGCGGCCGGGCAGGTGAACCTGGTGGTGCCTGGCGAGGTCCACGACGGCCACGCCGCCGTGGCGGAGCTCGGCTGGACGTACCGGATGTTCTACCTCGACCCCTCGGTGCTGGAGCCGGCGCTGCAGGAGCTCACGGTTCGGCCGCGCTCGGTCCACTTCCAGGCCGGCGTCATCCAGGACCCGGCCCTGGCCGAGCGGGTGCTGCGCGCCCACCACGCCCTGGGCACGCCCGGCGCCTCTACCCTGGCCAGGCAAACCCTGCTGCTGGACATGCTCACCTACTGGATTGCCGAGCACGGCGAAAAGCGCTCCTCCCTGCCGGCCCAGCGGCCGGAGCCCGGCGCGGCCGCCGTGGCGCGAGAGATCATCAACGACCGCCACGCCGAGGACTTGCGGTTGGACGAGCTCGCGACCCAGGCCGGCATGAGCCCCTACCACCTGGTGCGCGTGTTCAAGGCGCGCCACGGCCTCCCTCCCCACGCTTACCTCGTACAGGTGCGCATCGGCCGGGCCAAGGCACTGCTGCGCACGCCCATGCGGCTGGCCGACATTGCCGCGGCCGTTGGCTTTGCCGATCAGAGCCACCTCACCCGCCACTTCAAGCGCCAGTTCGGCGTCACGCCGGGCGCATACCGCAATTTTCTTCAAAACACCGGCGACCCTGCCGCGTAGAGTAGCGCCTCCTGCATCAAGGAGGTGCACATGTCCGTTTCCCCCATAGCACCCCGGCGTTCCCGCTGGGCTGCGTATCTGTATCTGAGCTCGGCCATGGTCATCGTGGGCAGCTCTGTGGTGGCCGGCAAGCTCATGGTGGTGGAGCTGCCCGTGTTCCTGTCCTCGGCCCTGCGCTTCGTCATCGCCCTGGCCGTGCTCGTGCCGATCATGCGATTGCGCGAGGGCTCCTGCCTGCCGCGGCTCTCCAGCCGCAACTGGCGCATCCTGGCGCTCCAATCGCTCTTCGGCTCATTCCTCTTCACCACCTTTCTGCTCTACGGCCTGGGCAGCACCTCGCCGGCAGCGGCCGGCGTCATCACCAGCACCACCCCGGCGTGGATCGGCCTCATCGCCTGGCTGGCCATGGGCGAACGGCCGGGCCGCCGCGCCGTGGCCGGCATCGCCTGTGCGCTCCTGGGCGTGCTGCTCATCAACACGGCCGGGACATCCGGCCACAGCGGGACCGTCTCCCTGGGCGGCAACCTACTGGTCATCGCCGCCGTGCTCTGCGAATCGCTTTTCCTGCTCATGCGCAAGGGCGTGGACCAGCCGCTCACGGCCCTGGGCGCGTCCACGGCCATTTCGCTCTTCGGGCTTGTCTGGTTCCTGCCGGCCGGCGTGGTGCAGGCCGTGCAGTTCGACTACGCCGCAGCCAGCACCGGGGCGTGGCTCGCCGTGGTC
Organism: Oceanidesulfovibrio marinus; assembly: GCF_013085545.1. Classification (NCBI taxonomy): domain Bacteria; kingdom Pseudomonadati; phylum Thermodesulfobacteriota; class Desulfovibrionia; order Desulfovibrionales; family Desulfovibrionaceae; genus Oceanidesulfovibrio; species Oceanidesulfovibrio marinus. The sequence continues at coordinate 4,231,228 of NZ_CP039543.1, read as the reverse complement.
TACTACGGCCTGGTGATCACCATCGTAGCCTACCTTTGCTGGTTCGCGGGCATCGTGCGAGTGGACGCGGCCACGGCCGGAGTCTTCACCGGGCTCATGCCGGTCAGCGCCGTGGTCCTCTCCATGCTGGTGCTGGGCGAGGCCATGACCTGGCCCACCCTGGCCGGCTGCGCCCTGGCTCTGGCCGGCATCCTGCTCATCTCCTTGGCAAAGGGCAAAGAAGAAACAGCCGCCTCAGGCGAAACGACAGCGACCAAGACGGAAACGGCGGCAGCCAACGCGAGTTGACTTTATCAACCCAAAGCCATACGCTCTTCTCTACGCCATCCGGAGGAGAGTGCCATGAGCGTGAGCAACACACATGTATCTGCCAGAACTATCGAGACATTCCGCCGCTTCAACCGCCTGTATACGCGGCTGCTGGGCCTGTTCAACAGAAAGCTCCTGGACGGACCGCTGAGCCTGGCCGAGGCGCGGGCGCTGTACGAGATCGTGGCTGCGCCAGGCGTATCGGCCGCCGACCTGAGCCACGTGTTGGGCATGGACCGCGGCCAACTGAGCCGGCTGCTGAACCGGCTCATCAAGGACGGCCTCATTGAGCGCCACGGTGAACCCGGCGGCCGCAAGGTGCTGCCCCTCCACCCCACGGCGGAAGGACGCGCCCTGCTGGCAGAGCTGGAAGCGGCGGCGGACAAACACGCCGCCACGCTCTTTGGCCCCATGGGCGCACGGGAAAACGAGCGCCTGCGCGTCACGCTGCAGCAGTTGGAAACCATGCTGGCCGGCGCCGGCCCGCAGAGCGCAGCCCGAGACCAAGGGTCCGGCGTAACCATCCGCGAGTCCAGACCCGGCGATCTGGGCTGGATCATCACCAGACACGCCGAGTACTACCATCGCGAGCACGGGTTCGACGCCGAGTTCGAAAAGTACGTGCTGCTCAGCCTGGCCGAGTACGTGAAAAAGGACCCGGCCGGCAGCCGGGTGTGGATCGCCGAGCACGACGGCGCGCCTGCCGGCTCCGTGGGCATCGTCCAGCTGGAGGGCAACCGGGCGCAGATGCGCTGGCTGCTGGTGGAGGGCCATGCGCGCGGCCTGGGCGTGGGGCGGTTGCTCGTGGAGCAGGCCCTGACCTTCTGCCGGGAGCGCGGCTACGACCGTGTCCTTCTCTGGACCCTGGAGATGCTGCACCCGGCGCGCGCCCTGTACGCCTCCTTCGGCTTCACCATCGCCGAAACCGGCGAGTGCCTGATGGGCGGGCAGGAGATGGTGGAGGAGTGCTGGACACTGGATCTGCGGCCTGAAGGCGACCAGCCCTCGGAAAACAACGACGCCCTCGTATTCCTGACCGGACGCGGCCACGGCCACATCGACTGACCCCCTCCCCTACGGTGCGCCCTGTGCGCCATTCTTGAATGCGATTCGATGTCTGTCACAACAACTCGGTTCGCAATCTCGCTTCTGATGTCTGCTTGCTGATTAATCTTTTTAGAATGTGTAACCACGCGTACTTTCTATACGCAACTAGTATAGAACGCCCTGGCAAAGCTGATCCTGCATCCCCTGAAGTGAATTTAATATCACAACAGATCAACTACACAATAATTAATGATAATTTTGTTAATACATGCTATGCGGCAAACAGTAATAGCCCAAATCACCATCCGCAACCCCTGCCTAGCACTATGGAATACTTGAATCTTCCATTCTCCATACGGACTTAAGCACGGCGCATCTCACCTGGGATCTGGATCTATTTGGCTTTGTAGAGGACGGCATGAAAAAAAGCATTGGAATTGTACTGATCACACTCGTATCTTTGGCGATTCTCGTCGCCATGGCCATCATCATCTGGTACGTGAGCAGCTCCTCCTTCGGGATGGCTCTCAAGCTTGGCGAGCAGGAGATGCACCAGCTCACCGAAAATATGAAAAGCTCCCTGAAGCTGTATCTGGATGATGCTGTTTCAGTGACAGAGAGCTTGGCGAACCAGCAAGGCGTCCGCAAAGGGTTCAAGGGAGAGAGCGATGCAGCGAGCGAAGTTTTCAAGGATTCTCTCGCCGCGTACGAAAACTACTGGGCCATGTTCTCCTTCGATCCTGACGGCAAGGTCATTGCCGGCTTCAATGCGGATGGTACGGACATGACTGGTGCGGACCGCTCCGGCAGAAACTATGTCAAGGCCCTGCAGGACGGCGCTGACAGCTACATCACGCCTTCCATCCTCAAGTCCAAAAGCGGCGGCGGCATATTGATCTTCGGCATCAGCCAGGCCGTGCGCGACTCCAACGGCCAACTTCTTGGCGGCGTAGCCGTATTCCCCAAGTGGAATATCTTCACCGAGGAGTTCCTGGACCCTATCCGCATCGGGAAGCGCGGATACGGCCTGATCTTTGACGCATCGGGAACAGTCATCGCCCATGCCGTCAACAAGGACCTCATCCTGAAGGACATGAGCGGCGCCGACTTCATGCAGCCAGTCTTGAACGAAAAAAGCGGTGTCACGTTCTACCCGTGGAACGGCGAAGAAAAAATATTTACCTTCACCTCCATGGAGAAAACCGGGTGGATCGTCGGCATGAGCGCGTATGTGTCTGAAATAGCTGCCACCGCCAAGACACAGCGTAACGTGTTGCTGATCATCGGCGCCGCCACGCTGGTCATGCTCATCGCCATTATCGCGCTTCTGGCCCGCAGACTGGTGGTCAGACCGGTCAATGCCATCGAGGAGTTTACCCACAGCATTGCCGACGGCGACTACTCCGTCTCCCTCTCGGACAACTTCCGCTACGAGTTCACCGACCTGTCCCGCAACATCTCGTCCATGGTCGCCGAGCTCAAGCACAAGCTGGGCTTCTCGCAGGGCGTGCTGGAAGGACTCACCCTGCCCTGCGCTATCGTCGGCAAGGACCACACCATCCTCTGGTGCAACCACCTCATATGCGATTTCATCGGAAAATCCGGCAAACCCGAGGACTACATCGGCTTGCCTTCCGGCGAGTTCTTCTATCACGAGGCCAACAGACAGACCTTGTCCAACAGGGCCCTCGACGAGAAGCGGAAGATCGAGCAGGAAGTCCTGTACACGACACCGGCCGGCGTCACCAAGACGGTGTTCGTCACCACCACGCCGTTTTCGGACATGGACGGCAACATCCTCGGCTCGCTCGCCTTGTGGATCGACCTGACCGACATCCGCACCCAGCAGCACAAGATCGAGGAGCAGCGCGACCGCATTGCCAAGGCTGCCGTGGAGGCGAACAACGTGGGCGACCAGGTGGCCTCCGCCTCCGAGGAGCTCTCGGCCCAGATCGAGCAGGCCAGCCGCGGCACCGACGAGCAGCGCAATCGCACCTCCGAGGTGGCCACGTCCGTGGAGGAGATGAACGCCACGGTGCTGGAGGTGGCCAACAACGCCTCGAACACGGCCAAGGGCGTGGACGAGGTGCGCGTCAAGGCGCAGGAAGGCGAACGCATCGTCATGGATGTGGTCAAGAACATCGGCCGGGTGAGCAGCATGGCCGAAACTCTGAGCCAGGACATGGCCGGCCTGGGCAAGCAGGCCGAGGACATCGGCGCCATCCTGGGCGTTATCCAGGACATCGCCGACCAGACCAACCTGCTGGCCCTGAACGCGGCCATCGAGGCGGCCCGCGCAGGCGAGGCCGGCCGGGGGTTCGCCGTGGTGGCGGACGAGGTGCGCAAGCTGGCCGAGAAGACTATGAGCGCGACCACGGAGGTGGGCCGCTCCATCCAGGCTATCCAGGAAAGCGCCAAAAAGAACATCACCCAGACCGAAACCGCCGTGCAGGCCGTCCGCGAAAGCACGGAGCAGGCCGAGATCTCGGGACAGTCCCTGCGCGACATCGTGGTGCTGGTGGAGGATTCCTCGGACCAGGTGCGCAGCATCGCTACGGCGTCGGAGCAACAGTCCGCGGCCAGCGAGGAGATCAACCGCTCCATGGACGAGATCAACCGCGTGGCCGACGAGACCGCCCAGGCCATGCGCGAAAGCGCCACGGCCGTGACGGACCTCGCCCGGCTGGCCCAGGACCTCAAGGGCATCATCGACGAGATGCAGCGGGATTAACGCACGCCAGCTCCGCCGCGCAGGGCTCCGGCCCCGGTCTCGCGGCAACGGCAGCGCAGAAAGTACAAACGGCCCGGCTTCCCCGTATCGAACAGGGAGGCCGGGCCGTTTTTCCATGGCGGTATCGCGGTGCCTCCGGCGCGTTTTCCGAGTCGCTCTCCTGGGATCGCGCCGTGAGCGCTATTGCGCAGGAGCCGGCTCCTCCTCGACAGCAGGAGACTCCGGTTTTTTCCCGCCGATCAGCTCGCGCAGCTCATCGCCGGATATCTCCTCTTCCTCCAGCAGCCGCTCCACCAGGGCGTCGAGCTCGCCGCGGTGCTCCTCCACGATTTTCCTGGCGCGGTCGTAGGCCTCGTCCAGAATGGCCTGCACCTGGCGGTCCACCTCGTGCTGAGTCTCCTCGGCGTAGTCGCGGCGCTTGGCTATCTCCTCGCCCAGGAAGACGTTCTCCTGCTCGCCGCCCAGGGAGATGTGGCTGAAGGCGTCGCTCATGCCCCACTCCAGCACCATCTTGCGCGCCAGCCTGGTGGCTTCCAGAAGGTCGCTGCCCGCCCCGGAGGTCAGAGCGCCAAAGACCGCCTGCTCGGAAGCACGCCCTCCCATCATGGTGGCCAGCCGATCCAGCAGGTACTCCTTGCGGTAGATGTAACGCTCGTCCTCCGGGAGCTGCATGGTCGCGCCCAGGGACCGCGCACGCGGAATGATGGATATCTTGTGCAGGGGGTCGGCATGCTTCAGCTTGGCCGCGGCCAGGGCGTGGCCGCCCTCGTGGTAGGCGATGAGCCGCTTCTCCTCGTCGGTCAGGGAGAGGCCCTTGCGCTCCAGCCCCATGGTCACCCTGTCGCGGGCGTTCTCCACGTCGTCGCGGGTGATGCGCTTCCGGTCATAGCGTGCGGCAAAGAGCGCGGCCTCGTTGAGCATGTTTTCCAGGTCCGCGCCGCTGAAGCCGGGGGTGGAGCGCGCCAGCTCGTCCAGGTCCACGTCGTCCGCCAGGGGCTTTTTGCGGGAATGGATCTTCAGGATAGCCAGCCGCGCCTTGCGCGTGGGCCGGTCCACGGTAATGCGGCGGTCAAAGCGCCCCGGCCGCAGCAGAGCCGGGTCCAGAATGTCCGGGCGGTTGGTGGCGCTCATCACCACCACGTTCTCATTGGGTTCGAACCCGTCCATCTCGCTCAGCAGCTGGTTCAGGGTCTGCTCTCGCTCATCGTTGCCACCGCCCAGGCCTGCGCCGCGGCGCCTGCCTATGGAGTCGAGCTCGTCGATAAAGATGATGCTCGGCGCGTTCTTCTTGGCTTCCTGGAACATGTCGCGCACGCGGGACGCACCCACGCCCACAAACATCTCCATGAACACCGAGCCGGAGATGGAGTAGAACGGCACGCCGGCCTCGCCGGCCACGGCCTTGGCCATCAGGGTCTTGCCGCATCCGGGCGGCCCCACCAGTAGCGTGCCCTTGGGCGCCTGGCCGCCGAGCCTGGAAATCTTCTCGGGATCCTTCAGAAAGGTGATGACCTCCCTGAGCTCGCCCTTGGCGTTGTCCGCTCCGGCCACATCGTCAAAGGTCTTGCCCGGCATGGTGCTGTCGTAGAGCGTGGCCTTGGACTTGCCTATGTTGAAGATGCCCATGCCCGGACCGGCGCGCCCGCGCATGCGCTTGTACTGGTAGTAGAAAAGCCCCACAATAAGCAGGAACGGCAAGAGCGAGATAATGGCGTACCACAGGTAGCCGCCGTCCTCCTGCTTGGGTGTGGTGGCTACGGCCACGTTGTTTTTGCTGAGCAGCCCCATGAGCTGGTCGTCGCCGAAGCTGGGCAGGAACGTGTAGAACTCGTTGAACGAGACGGTGCGGTTGCCCTGCAGGCTTCTGGTGCGGTTCTGGGACAGGACGCCGTCGATGCGCTCGCCCTGGACGCGAACGGACTGCACGTGGCCGTTCTGAACCTCGCTGCGGAAGGCGTCGTAGTCGATCTTGTAGCGCGGCTCCTGCGACCCCATGTAGGCCGAGTAGAGGGCATAGACGATGGAAACGAGCAGAATCGCGAGGAAGAACCGTTTCCAGATCCTGCCTGCCTCCTTGTACTGTTTGAGATTTGGAGATGGTCCGCTGTCAGGCATGAAAAAGCTCGCATGGGTGGTGGGTTGCTGGGAATGCCCGCGCTATTCACGGCGCAAGGCTCAATGTCACAGTCTCAACCAGGCGCGCGCACCGGGACAACCAGGAGTTTTCGAGTAGGCCGCGCCGCCCGGGCTTCCACATGACGCCCGGATAAATCACCGTCTCGACCGCGAACTCATTCGGCCCCTGCGCCCAGGACATGCACCTGTCCACAGCGTATGGCTGCGCGCCTTGCCCATGGCCCCGTTGATGCCGTACTATGGCAATCTCAGCTTTCCTTTCCGGCACGTTCTGTATGCCGGTCTATACAAACGGCGCGTGGAGACACCGCCGTCAGCCTTTGCGAGCAACGCATGTACACAGCCATCATTGCCCTGTCCCTGGCCCTGGCCCTTCTCCTCATCTATCGCGGCCGGGCTCGTAACTCCCGGCTGAACATCGCCCTGGGCGTAGCCGTGGGCGCGGGCATGCTTGGATTCTTCCTGCTGCTCGGCCTCTGGGGCGAGGCCCTGTGGTTCCAGAATGTTGGCTACGCCTCCCGCTTCTGGAAGGCGATCTTCGCGCAGGTGCTGCTCTTTCTCGGTGCGGGCGCCGGCATGGGCGTGCTGATGTACGCGCTGCTCCATCCGCTCACTCGCCGCAGCCGGGGTACGGACGTGCGCAACCGCTTTGCCCGGCAGGGCGCGGCCGGGCTGGTCTTCGTGGTCAGCGGCGTGATGGCCGCCGGCAAGTGGGAGCTCATACTGCGGCTCATCGGCAGCCAGGCGACGGGTATTGCCGATCCGGCCCTGGGTCTGGACGTCTCCTTCTACCTCTTTGCCCTGCCCGTGCTGGACCTGCTGCAGGATATCCTCTGGGTCTCCATGATCATCGGCCTGTCCGCCACATTCCTGGCCGCGCTTACCGGCAAGAGCGCCGACGAGGCCGAGCGCATCGACCACATCGACGACCCGGCCGAGGCCCTGGCCCTGCTCTCGCGCCGGCCGTTCGCCCTGTTCGCGCCCATCACGGCCTACTCCCTGCTGATGCTGGCCTTTGGCCAGACCCTCAACATCTTCCATCTGCTCTACTCCAAGTACGGCGTGGTGCGCGGGCCGGGCTGGACCGACATGCACGTGCGCCTGCCCGGCTACGTGATCATGGCCGCGCTCTTCGTGCTTATCGCCCTGATCATCGCCGTGCCCCGGCTGCGGCTGCGCATCGGCGGGCATATCGTTCCCAACGGCGCACCGTCCTTCCTTTCGCGCAGCCCGGTGGTGGGCTTCGGCCTCATCGCCGTGGTGGTCTGGGCCATACTGCTCACGGCCGCGCCCACGCTGGTGCAGTGGCTCGTGGTCCAGCCCAACGAGATCACCTACGAAGAGCCGTACATCGCCAACAGCATCACCATGACGCGCAAGGCCTTCAAGCTGGACACGGTGGAGGAGCGCCGCTTTCCCCAGACCGGCGAGCTGACCCACCAGCTTGTGTCCGAGAACAAGGACCTCTTCGACAACATCCGGCTGTGGGACTGGCGCGCACTGGACGCCGTGTTCAAGCAGTTCCAGGAGATTCGGCTTTACTACGAGTTCAACGACGTGGACGTGGACCGCTACCACCTGGGCGGCAAGTACCGGCAGGTGATGATTTCATCGCGCGAGATGAACGTGGACAACCTGCCGGCCCAGAGCAACACCTTCGTCAACCGCCGCTTCAAGTACACCCACGGCTACGGCGCCGTGCTCAACGCCGTGAGCGAGTTCACCGAGAACGGCCTGCCCAAGCTGCTGCTCAAGGACCTGCCGCCCAAGGCGGATTATCCGGAGCTGCAGATCAACACCCCCGGCATCTACTACGGCGAGCTCACCAGGTACCCGGCCGTGGTCAACTCCGAGGAAGAGGAGCTGGACTACCCCAGCGGCGAGAACAACGTCTATGTCCACTACAAGGGCGCCGGCGGCGTGCCCATGGAAGGCCCCTGGCGCAAGTTCCTCTTCGGCTGGAAGCACGACGGGACCGAGCTGTTCATGTCCGGCTACCCGCGCAAGGGCACGCGCATCCAGTTCCACCGCCAGATCGAGGACCGCGTGAAGACCCTGGCCCCGTTCCTGGATTACGACGCCGACCCCTACACCGTGATCGCGCACGGCAAGATGTACTGGATCATCGACGCCTACACGAGCAGCGGCTACTACCCCTACAGCGAGAGCTTCCGCACCGGCGTGGCCAAGAACGCCGCGCACACCAACCCGCGGAACATACTCCAGTCCGTACACGGCGAGCAGCTCACCGACCAGGTCAACTACGTGCGCAACTCCGTGAAGGTCGTGGTGGACGCCTACAACGGCGACGTGAGCTTCTACGTTTTCGATCCGGAGGACCCCATCATCCGCGCCTGGGAGAACACGTTCCCCGGCATGTTCAAACCGCGTAGCGAGATGGACGACGAGCTGGAAAAACACATCCGCTACCCGGCGGACCTGCTCCTGCTCCAGGGGCTGGTCTACTCCAAGTTCCACATGACCAACCCGGCCGTCTTCTACAACCAGGAGGACCTCTGGGTGCGCGCCACGGAGAAGTACTACGACCAGGTCATCCCGGTCTCGCCGTACTATGTGATGTGGGAGCCGCCGGACCGCGACAAGACCGAGTACGTGCTCATCATGCCCTTCACGCCCAAGAACAGGCAGGTGCTCATCGGCTGGATCGCCGGCATGTGCGACGGCGAGAACTACGGCCGGCTGCTGGCCTACAAGTTCCCCAAGGAAAAGCGCGTGCTGGGGCCGCAGCAGGTGGAGACCAAGATCGACCAGGACAGCTTCCTCTCCGGGCAGCTTTCCCTGTGGGACCAGCGCGGCTCCAACGTCATCCGCGGCAACGTGCTGGCCATCCCCGTGGGCGAGACCCTGCTCTATGTAGAACCCATCTACCTGCAGGCGGAAACCGCGGCCTACCCGGAGTTGCGGCTGGTGGCCCTGATGCACGAGGACACCCTGAGCTACGCCGACACCTTTGAGAAGGCGCTGAAGAAGCTCTTGGGCGAGGAGCCGGAGCAGAACGAGCTGTTCGGGCCGGGCACGGAAGCCCCGGGTGCTGGCACGGCCACCATGGACCAGCTCATCGACCGCGCCTCCAAGGCGTTCAACCGCGCCATGGAGTCCATGGGCAAGCGCTCCTTCCAGGACGCCATGCAGGCCTTCGGCGATCTGGAACAAAGCCTGAACTCGCTGGAGGCAATGCGCTCTGGCTCGGCCGCGCCGAATGCCCAGACCGCGCCCGGCAACGCGACCGGGGTGACCGGGGCGACCGATGCGGACAACGCGACCAACGCGAACGGGGCGAACGGGCCAGTCCAGTAGGCGACGTGGGGCTGCGATTGTTGCAAAGAGCATGGCATCGCCCGTGCCTGTGTGGTAATATGGGGTTCTGAATGGAAACCAGTCGAACCACAAACAACACGGAGCAACCATGACCAGGCAGCTATCCTTCTCTAAAGAAGAACAGGACATACGTTCCGAGTTTCGAGAAATGATGAGCCAGGCGGAGTCCACCGAGGACGTCAAGAAGTTCTTCTTCCAGACGGTGCGTGAGCTCCTGAACAGGATCAGCGACAAGGAGTGGGACATCGAGTTCCGGCGCGATGTGAACCTGGACCTGGACCGCGGCGAGGGCTGGACTCTGTCGGACCGGCTCCTGGACCAGAACGGCCTGCGCGAGCTGCTGGACGAGTCCGACCTCGACAACATCCTGGACCGGCTGGCCGAAAAAGCCTGGAACCGCTACCGCCACCTGGACAAGCACCCGGAGAAGACTGAGCAGAAGATCTACCCCAAGGAGCCGCGACGCTTTTAGCCCGGCAGGCTGCCCCATTTCCCACGCTGGCTGCGTTGCTTCGAAGAGTTCAAATCCTCACGTATTTCTGTATACGCTTCGCCCTTGAACTCTTCTTGCGCCTTGCCACCGCGTTTTTGGGACAGCCTGCCGAAGTAATCCTTTCCAATACGTTGTTAGCGGGTCTGGCGCCACGGCAGCGATCGATCCGCCCGACCGCGCCTGTCCCTCTGCTCCGCCCGATAAAATATTTCGGGGCATACCCGACAACTGCCGTTGTTTTCACCTTCTACTCCGCCCCACGTCCAGCTATTCTGCTTTAATGGAAAACCCCTCGGCTGTCGGACTCGTGCCGCCAACACCATTACCAGGATGAGAACACCATGTTGAAGAAACCACTGCACATCTATGGCCTTTCCCTGCTCCTCGCATTGGCGCTGATTTTTGTCATGGCCGGAGCGGCCATGGCTGCGGAAGAGGGCAGCAAGAGCTCCCTTGAGATGACCATGGACAAGGACCTGCACTCGGCACAGGAAGACGCCGAGGCGTACAAGACGGATATCGACAAGCGGCTGCTCTGGCTGGAGGCCAGAATGGACGCCATTGTCCAGGACATGGACAAGCTGAGCGACGAAGGCCAGCAGCAGCTTATCGAGGCCCTCGCCGTGGTGGCAAGGGAGCGCCAGCAGCTGCGCGAGGACCTGGCCAAGCTGGACGCCAAGGACCCCATGCCGGAGGCCGTCGACGCCATCAATATGCAGCTCGTCAAGCTCCAGAAGGCGTACGAGGAGGCCAAGAAGGCCGTCACAAAGACCAAATAACAACGACACATGAACATATGCCGTATTGTTCATACATATAACGGGCCAGTCCACAGATAACTTGTCATTCTTCGGCGGACTGCACATGCGGACCGCCTCTACATAAACCGGGGAGGCTTCGCGGGGATGCCTCCCCGGACCTTTTTTGCTTGGGGAAATTTCGACAGGAGCAGCCCGGCGCGCTACCGGCGCAGGACCCGGTAAGGCCCCAGTAAGGTCAGCCCGTCTACGACTGCTGCTCCAAAGCCGTAAAGCCGGACACGATGTCCAGCAGCTCTTCGGTGATATTCATCTGCCTCCGCTGGCGATAGAGCGCCCGCAGCTCGTCCAGCTGGTTGTCGATGTTCTTCTCTGCGCCCTGCATGGCGGCCAGCCGGGCCGCGTTCTCCGCAGCCAGGGAGGCGGCCAGCGCCCGGAACAGCGAGCCAAACAGGAAGTGGCCCACCAGCTCCGAGAAAAGCGCACCGCGGTCCATACTGTAGTACGGCAGGCTGCGCGACTTCGAGTCGCGGCGTTCCCGCTGGCGTTCGCGCATCTCCTCCAGCAGCGCCTGCCGGATGGGCCAGAGCATGGCGTGGCGCGGCTCCGTGGCCTGCTGTGCGCCCTGCTGCGCGTGGAAAACGTGGAACGCGGTGATGTTCCGCTGCTCGCGGATTTCATTGACTGTAGAGAGTACCTGGGACACCGCGCCGCCGATTCCGCCCACCGAGCTCGGAAGGGTGAAGATCTTCTCGGGCTGGTCGGCCGTGTCGATGAACTGCGCGGCCATGCGTTCGCCCATGACAATGTAGATGCGCTTGCTGGGATCGTCGGCCATGGCTTCGATGGACGTACGGCCCACCTCGTGCACCTCTTCGTTCAGCTTGCCGCACATGCCCTGGTCCGAGCCGATGAGCAGGGCCAGCGGCTTTGCCGCCGTGGCCTTCTCCACCGGCGGGAAAGGCCAGTCCCGCAGCACGAAGCCCAGGCCCATGCGCACCGCAGCCTCGTACTGGGCCAGTGACCGCGCCGCCTCGTCATACTGCCGGATGGACACGGCGGCCAGCGACTTCATGGTGCGCACCACGGAGCCCAGGTCCTCGGTTCCCTCGATGCGCCGCTGCAGATCCTGAACAGTCTCCACGGCTCAACCCCCGTACCCGAAGGTCTCGTACACGGCCTTGGACGCCTCTTTGCGGATAGCCTCGGCGTCCTCGTCGGTCAGCTTCTCGCCCTGCTCTATGGACTGCATCAGCTCGGGCAGCTCCTTGCGCACGCGCAGCCGGATGGCCTGCTCGGCCTTGGCGATGTCCTCCAGATGGATGTCGTCCAGCGCGCCCTCGTTCACGGCGTGGAGCACGGCCACCTGCTCGGACGCCGGGATGGTGTCCCGCCGCGGCTGCTTGAGTATCTCGCGCACGCGGCGGCCACGGTCCAGGGTCTTGCGTGTCGCCTCATCCAGGCGGGTGCCGAAGCGCGAGAACGATTCGAGCTCCTCGAACTGCGAGTACGCCAGCCGCAGATCGCCAGCCACGCGGCGGTACGCCGGAAGCTGCGTCTTGCCGCCCACGCGCGAGACCGACCGGCCCACGTCCACGGCCGGGAGGATGCCTTTGCGGAACAGGTCCGGCGAGAGGTAGATCTGCCCGTCCGTGATGGAGATGAGGTTGGTGGGGATGTAGGCCGAGATGTTCTGCTCCTCGGTCTCGATGATCGGCAGGGCCGTGACCGATCCGCCGCCCAGGTCGTCGCGCATATGGGTGGAGCGCTCCAGCAGCCGGGAGTGGATGTAGAAGATGTCGCCGGGAAAGGCCTCGCGGCCAGGCGGCCGGCCCAGCAGCAGGGAAAGCTCGCGATACGCCCTGGCGTGGCGCGTCAGGTCGTCGAAGATCACCAGGGCGTCCTTGCCCTGGCTCATCACGTACTCGGCGATGGTCATGGCCGCGTACGGGGCCACGAACTGCCGGCCGGGCGGGTCCTCCTCCGAGGCCAGAACCACGGCCGTGTAGTCCATGGCGCCGGCGCGTTGCAGATCGCGCACCACCCGCGCCACGGCCGAGACGCGCTTGCCCACGCCGCAGTAGATGCAGATGACGCCGGTGTCCTTCTGGTTGAGAATCGCGTCCAGGGCCACGGCAGTCTTGCCGGTCTGACGATCGCCCAGAATCAGCTCGCGCTGGCCGCGTCCCACGGGGATGAGCGCGTCCACCACCTTGAGTCCGGTCTGCAAGGGTTCTTCTACGGGCGCACGGTCCAGAATGGCCGGGGCGGGCCGCTCTGCCGGAAGTTGCTGCGAGGCGCGCACCGGACCGCGGCCGTCCAGCGGCAAGCCGAGCGGATCGATGATCCGGCCCACGGCGGAGCCGCCCACCGGCACCTGCAGCACCTCGCCGGTGCGGCGCACGTAGTCGCCCGCGGAAAGCTCCTCGGCCTCGTCCAGAAGCACGATACCCACCCTGTCCTCGGCCACATCAAAGGCCAGGCCCCGGCGGCGGCTTTTGCCGATCTCCAGCAGCTCCATGGACTTGACGCCCGATGGTCCGTCGCTGGTCACAACGCCGGCGCTCACGGTGACGACGCGGCCCACCTCGCTGTAGACCGCCTGGAACGCCACCCGCTCCTGCGCCTGCTCCAGCACGCCCAACCCCTGACGCAGGGCATTGCGCAGCCGGTCCGTCTCCTGGCTAGGCGTCGTCGGCATCGTCCTTCTCCACAGTATCCGGGGATGGCGCGCCGCCCTGCCCGGCCTCGGTCGCGTTGGAAGCCTCCTCCTGAACATGCTTCACAGTGCCGGCCTCTTCCTGCCCAGACGAGCTGGCCCCTGACGAGCTGGCCCCGGACGCGCTGGTTGGCTGCTCCTCGGTCAAAAGCTCGCGCACCTCGCGCGATACGGCGTCCAGGTAGTCGCGCACGGTCCAGCCCAGGCTGCGGCCGCCGCAACGCAGCTCCATGCCCAGCACCAGTTCCTCGTCCACGGCGTAGTCCACAGCCACGTCCTTGCCGATAAGCTCGTGCACGGCGCGGGTGACAGCGCTTTTGGCCGATCCGGGCAGCGCCGTGGCGCTCACTACGGTGGCCGAGCTCCCATCCTCCTCGGCAGCCTCCTGCAGCCTGGCCGCGGTCTCGGGGTCCGCATTCTCCAGCACCTTGCGGAAAGCGGTTGCAGCCTGCTCCTCGGCGCTCACGTCGCCCATGGCCGCAAGGCTGCGGCGGGTCAGCTCGATGCACAGCGCGGCCGCCTGCTCGCGGAAGGTATGCACAAAGGAGTCAGTCTCCTGGCGCACGGCCGCGTTCAGCCCCTGGCGCAAATCGTCCGCTTCCTTCCGGGCCTTGTCCAGAAGCTCCTCGCGCGTGGACGCGGCCTCCTTCCTGGCCTGGCGCACGATCTCCTCGCGCTGCTGGGCCAGCTCCCGCTGCTCGGTCTCGAACTTGCGCTTCTGCGCCTCGGCCATTTCCCGCTCCTCGCGGGCGCTCTCCAACCGTTCCTGGATGTTCTGCTCGCGCTGGTCCATGGCCTTCACGATCCTGTCGTAGAGAAAGACCTTGAGCAGAATCATCAGGACGATGAAGTTGAGCGCCTGCGCGGCAACGGTGAACCAATCGATCAGCACGGGTCTAGCCTCCTGCCCCCGCCGCCTGGACGGCGTTCCAGAAGGGGTTGGCGAACAGGACAATCATCGAGACCACAAAGCAGTAGATGGCCGTGGACTCGATCATGGCCAGGCCCACGAAAAGCGTGCGGGTGATGGTGCTCGCCTCGTCCGGCTGCTGGGCGATTGCGGAAAGGGCCGAGGCCACTGCCCTGCCCTCGCCGAGCGCCGGGCCGATGGCGCCGAGGCCGATGGTGATCCCGGCCGTGAAGATCGAGATCATTCCTATGAGGCTCATACTATCCATTGTCGGATTCTCCTTGTTCGTGTGCATCCGCTTTCTGCTGTGCCTCCACGTGGGTCCGCGTGGCCGAGGCGATATAGACCATGGCGAGCACGGCGAAGATGTACGCCTGGATAACGCCGGTGAGCAGGCCAAGCACCTGCATGACCACCGGGAAAATGAGGGGGACCACGGCCATGAGGATGCCGGCAATCTTCACGCCGCTCATCATGTTGCCGAAAAGGCGTACGGCCAGGGCCAGGGTCCGTGAGAACTCGCCGATGACGTTGAAAGGCAGCATGATCGGCGTGGGTTTGAGGTAGTGCACGAAGTAGCCGAGCAGGCCCTGCTTGGCGATGCCGTAGATGAAGACCGAAAGAAAGACGCAGATGGCCAGGGCCGCAGTGGTGGAGAGCGACGCCGTGGGCGGCTCGAACCCTGGCACCACGGCCAGGATGTTAGAGACCAGGATGAACAGGAAGAGCGTGCCGATGAACGGCAGGTAGATGCCCGGCTCCTGGCCGCCGCTCACCTCGCGAATCTGGTCGCGCATGCCCTTGACGATGATCTCCAGGAGATTCTGCAGCCGGCCCATCTTGCCGCCCGTGGTCAGCCTGGAGGTGACTAGGAGCGAGACGATGACCAGCAGCGCCATGATCCCCCAGGTGAAGACGATGGTCGCGTTCAGATGGAACGGCCCGATGGTGTAGTAGACCACCTGGTCCGGACTGATATCCTGGAGCTGCATGTCAGATGTGCTCCTCGGTCGTTTCGCCGCGCTGGCCCAGGGTTCTGGAAATAACCAGGCGCGAGCCGATGAACCCGGCCACCCAGAGGATGCTCGTCAGGGGCTTGCCGGCCGTGGCGGCCAGGAACCCGGCCAGGGCCACGAAGAACCGGCCCAGCGCGCTGGAGAGCATGAGCAGCACCGGGTTCTTCGCGCCGGGCAGCTGCTTCACGGTCCACCACAGCCCACCGAAGAACACGATTCCCACAACAATGCCGGCCGCCAGGGCCAGGGGTGCGGGCAATCCCTCGTATCCGCCCAGATAGGTCGTCATGATCCCTTCTCCATCAGCGTTTTCCGCCTTCCTTGTTCATCCAGCGCCATGCGTTGAGACAGCCAATGAGCACGCCGATGACTATGCCCATGATCGTCCAGGAGTGCTGGCTGGGAAATTTCTTGTCGATCCAGATGCCTATGAGCGCGCCCACCACTGTGGGGATGGCCACGGACCAGCCCACCAGGCCGAACATGCCGAGCCCGAACCAGACGGAGCGATCCCCTTCCTTGCGGGCGCGGACCTTGCGCTGCTCCTTTTCCTCGGCCTCTTTGGCCCAGCGTTCGCCGTGGTCGTCCTTGGGGTCGTCAGTAGCCACGTTCCAGCTCCATCAGCCGGCGGATGAAGCCGGCTTCCATTTTCCAGGCCAGGTTCCGCGCCTGCAGCTCGTCCTCGTCGCGGTGCGCGAAGCGCTCGTCGATCACCTCGCGCAGGCGGCCCAAGTCGCTGCCGCCGGCGCCGTCGCGTACGGCAAAGCGCACCTCGCTACCGTGCTTCACCACCATGCCCTCGGCCACGGCGTAGAATATCTCCTGGCCCTGCTCCGTGGTGATGCCCACCAGGCCCGGCCCGAGCACGGCCACGTAATCCACGTGCCGCGGCTTGAGGCAGAACCCGCCGTCCAGGGCCTCGCCCACCACCTTTACCGCGTCGTCGTGCTGGGCCAGCACCTTTTCCGGAAGAAGGATGCGCACCTGCATGGTCAGCCCTCCTCCCCGCCGCTCTCTTTAGCCTCGTCGATGGAGCCGATCATGTAGAGGTCGCGCTCCGGCCGGTCCGAGAACTCGTCGTCCAGGATGCGCTCGAAACCGTCCAGAGCCTCCTCCAACAGCACCTGCCGGCCCTCGTAGTTGGTGAACTGCTCGGTCACGGAAAATGGCTGTGTCAGGAATCGCTCGATGCGCCGCGCCCGCCGCACGGTCTGGCGGTCCTCGTGGGAGAGCTCCTCCATGCCGAGCATGGCGATTATGTCCTTGAGCTCCTCGTAGGCGGCCAGCTCCCTTCTGAGGGCGCGGGCAATGGTGTAGTGCCGCTGGCCCACGATCTCCGGCACGAGCATGGAGGAGTTGGACTTGAGCGGGTCGATGGCCGGGTAGAGCCCCTGCCCGGCGCGCTTTCTGGAAAGTACGATGGAGGAGGACAAATGGCCGAAGGTGTGCACGGCCGCCGGATCGGTAAAGTCGTCGGCCGGTACATACACGGCCTGCACCGAGGTTACCGCGGCCTTCTGCGAGCTGGTGATGCGCTCCTCCAGCTCGGCCAGCTCCGTGCCCAGGGTGGGCTGGTAGCCCAGGCGCGAGGGCAGCCGCCCCAGAAGGCCCGAGACCTCCATGCCGGCCTGGATGAAGCGGAAGATGTTGTCGATGAGCAGCAGCACGTCCTGGCCGGCGTCGTCGCGGAAGAACTCCGCCATGGTCAGGGCCGAGTGCCCCACGCGGAAGCGCGCGCCAGGCGGCTCGTTCATCTGCGCGTAGACCATCACCGTGTTGTCCAGCACGCCGGAATCCTGCATCTCGCGGTAGAGCTCCTCGCCCTCGCGGCAGCGCTCTCCAATGCCGCAGAACAGGCTCACACCTTTGTGCACGCCGGCCATGTTGTGGATCATCTCCATGATCAGCACGGTCTTGCCCACGCCGGCGCCGCCGAACAAGCCGCCTTTGCCGCCGCGCTCGAGGGGTGAGAGCACGTCCACGGCCTTGATGCCGGTCTGGAATATCTCCTGGGAGGCGGTCTGCCGCCTAAGCGGCAGCGGCGGCTGGAAGATGACGCGGCGTTCCTCGCTTTCCAGCGAGTCGGCCCTGTGATCGATGGGCTGACCAAAAACATTGAACATCCGGCCCAGGTTCTTCGTGCCCACAGGGGCGGTGAGCGGGCTGCCCGTGTCCTCCAGCGCCTCGCCCTGGGCCAGGCCGTCCAGGGAGGTCAGCCCCACGCAGCGCACGGTGTGCTCGTCCAGATGGCTGATCACCTCCATGAACATATGCTCGTGCTGCGCGGGTTTGATGAGCTGGCGGATGGGCGGCACGTCCGGCTCGAACCGGGCGTCCAGCACGCTGCCGCGCACGGAGAGCACCCTGCCGGTGCGCGCATGGCCGGCATGACGGTATCCGGCCGAAGATGTCGTTGCAGAGTAGGTTCGGTTCATGATCGCAGTGGTTCCAGGCTAGACGGCTAATGGCGGGAAGAGCAGGTAGCGCACAATGATGGAGAGCATCAGCAAAAGAGCCAGAGCCCAGAAAAGCCAGCCCAGCACGAAGTCCTGGTGCTCGCGCTCGTACTGCTCCTTCCTGGTCACCAGCTCCAGCCGGTCATCGCCCCCGTCCTGCTCGTGGGGCTGCCTGGGCATGGCCACAAAGAACAGCGCCACCAGACCGGCTACGATGACGAATGGCAGGAGCGACACGCCCCAGATCATGGGGCCGAAGGGCTGCACCCACATGCCGCCGGCCCAGGAGGCCAGCAGGATGAGTACGAGAAGCGGCCACACGGCAGGCCAGGGGCCGCGCCTGCGGAACCCGCGCGTGATGAGCAAAGTCAGCAGCAGCGCCAGAATCAGCGCAATCACAAAATGGACAAGAATCATAAGCAACAGTCTCCAATCATGCCGCGACATTGAATACGGTATGGCGCGCGGCGTTGCCGGCTTGTCGCGCGGCACGCACAACAAGCCATGTTACAAGGCTACGGAGATGACGGGTGCGGGGGAAGGGGGAGGCACGGTGATGTTTCGGGTAGTGCACCTGCAGGGCAGGTGCGGGATAAATATCCCTGAAAACCACACTTCTGGTGCATGCGGCTTTCTGCCATCGTATTACGTTGAATACGTTTTGAACCCGCACACAAGGGGGAGCTCACGTGACTCGCCATACACTGGTGGGAGTAGTCCTGTGCCTGCTGCTGGCCATGCCCCTGCACGCCGCAGCCGCCGTCAAGGTGGCGGTGTGCGTGGGGTGCCACAAGGGCGTATCGCCCAGAATCGTCTCCGACTGGCAGAGCAGCCGCCACGCCCAGACCGAAGGCGGCGCCACATGCATCGATTGCCACGGGGACGAGCACTCCTCGCCGCAGAACCCGGACAAAGCCAAGCTTGCCACGCCGGAGACCTGCCGGACGTGCCATCCGGATCGGGTGGAGCAGTTCTCCAAAGGCAAGCACGCCATGGGCTGGAAATCATACCTGGCAATGCCCACCACCCACTGGCAACCCATGGTCCTGCGCGGCGGCCTGAAAGGCTGCTCCGGCTGCCACCAGATCGGCCTCAAGTCGGACGAGGAGATTCAGGAGCTGCGCAAGCAGGGCAGCGATTACGGCGCGGCATCCTGCGACGCCTGCCACACCCGCCACCTCTTCTCTAAACAGGAAGCGCAATCGCCCCAGGCGTGCCGCACCTGCCACATGGGCATAGATCACCCGCAGTGGGAGATGTACGACGCCTCCAAGCACGGCGTGCGCCATGAGCTCAAGGTCTCGGGCGCTCTGCCGGAAGACGCCGCCGCACCAACCTGCCAGTTCTGCCATATGGTGGACGGCGACCACGCCGTGATGACGGGCTGGGGATTCCTGGGCGTGCGGCTGCCCATGCCGGACGATCCGCAGTGGACCGACGACCGCACCACCGTGCTCAAGGCCCTGGGCGTGTTCTCTCCCGACGGAAAGCCTACGCCCCGCCTGGACGTGTTCAAGCAGACCGAGGCCATGCGCACCACGGACGAGGCCTTCACGAAGCAGCGCGAAAAGATGGTCGGCGTCTGCTCCAACTGCCATACCGAGAGCTACGCCCGCTCCGAGCTGTCCAAGGGCGACGACATGATCCGAGTGGCCGACGGCCTTCTGGCCGAATCCATCCGTGTTGTAGCCGCGCTGTACAAGGACGGCATCCTGCAGAAGCCGGACAGCTACAACTACGAATATCCAGATCTCCTGACCTACCATGACGCCCCGACGGAGATCGAAACCCGGCTCTGGCTCATGTTCCTCAAACATCGCATGCGCACGTTCCAAGGCGCTTTCCACATGAACCCGGACTACTCGTTGTGGTATGGTTGGAGCGAGATGGTTCAGGACCGCAACTGGATTGCCGAGCACGCCAAAGAGCTGCGCCGGCGCAAAAAGGTGCAAGAGGCCCTCGATCTGAAGGAATGACGTTCCCCGAGACCACCCCACATCTCCAAGGAGACCGCGCCATGGAACCCATCGGACCGCTCATGCATGAGCACCGGCTCATCGAACGGATGATTGCCTTGCTGCACAAGGAAGCCGAACGCCTGGAAAACGGCGGCCGGGCCGACCTCCCCTTTGTCTTCAGCGGCGTGGAGTTTGTGCGCGTCTATGCGGACAAGCTGCACCATGGCAAGGAGGAGGACGTGCTCTTCCGCGCGCTGGAGGCAAAGGACCTCACGCAGGAGCACCGGTCCATGCTGGAGGAGCTCATCGAGGACCACAAGTACGGCCGCCGTCTGGTGGGCGAGCTGGAAGACGCAGCCGCCGCCTTCGCCGGCCATGGCGAGCCCAAGGCAATCGCCGGCATTCTGCGCAAGCTCGCAGAGTTCTACCCCAAGCACATCGAGAAGGAAGACAAGCACTTCTTCTTTCCCGTGCTGGAGTACTTCAGCAAGGAAGAGCGCCAGGACATGCTCGACCAGTACGAGGTGCTGGAGAAGAACCTAGTCCACGACCGCTACACGGAAATGGTCGAGCAGCTTGAGGCACGCGAATGACGCCGTACTCGCCCATGCTCGCCACCCTGGAGCATGAACCCTTCTCCCATCCGGACTGGATCTTTGAGCGCAAGCTGGACGGCGAGCGCTGCATTGCGGTGAAGGATGACGGCGGTGTCACCCTCTACTCCCGCAGTGGCAAGGCGCTCAACCACGCCTATCCGGAGCTTGTGGATGCCCTGCAAGCACAGCGCGGCTCCTTTGTGGTAGACGGCGAGATCGTGGCCTTTGACGGCAGCGTAACCAGCTTCTCAAAGCTCCAGCTGCGCATGCAGGTGCAGGACCCGGACGAGGCCCGAAGCTCCGGCGTGGCCGTGTACTTCTACCTCTTCGACATGTTGGAGTCCGATGGTCAGGACCTGACCATCAAACCCTTGGAGGAGCGCAAGTCCCTGCTCAAGCAGGCCATCGACTTCGCCGACCCCATCCGCTTTACCCAGCACCGCAACGAGCACGGCGAGGCGTATCTGGAAGAAGCCTGCGAGAAGCACTGGGAAGGGCTCATCGCCAAGGACCGGCACTCCAGATACGTGCAGAGCCGTTCCCGCAAATGGCTCAAGCTCAAGTGCACGGCGCGGCAGGAGCTTATCATCGGCGGGTACACCGCGCCCCACGGCGAGCGCATCGGCTTCGGCGCCCTGCTCGTGGGCTACTACGAAAAACGCGGCGGCGAGACCCTGCGCTACGCCGGCAAGGTGGGCACAGGCTACGACGACGCCACCCTGAAACGCCTGCACGGCGAGATGCAGCAGATGGAACGCGAGACCCCGCCCTTTACGCCGTACAAAGGCGAGAAGCTGCCGCACCAGGAGATCACCTGGGTCACGCCGGCTCTGGTCTGCGAGGTGGGCTTTACGGAATGGACCGGGCCCGCGGGCACGCCGGCCAAACTGCGCCATCCGCGATTCCTGGGCCTGCGCCGCGACAAGGACCCCAAAGACGTGGTCCGCGAAGGATAACCATGACCAAGCTCCAGTTCGGTCCCTACTCCGTGTCTTTCGACAAGGACGACAAGGTCCTCTACCCGGCGCACGACGGCCAGCCCGCCGTGACCAAGGCCGACGTCATCATCTACTACAAGGACATCGCCGGGGTCATGCTGCCCCACGCCGGTGGCCGGCCCGTCACCCTGCGGCGCTTTCCGGATGGCATCGAATCCTCCGGCTTCTACATGCAGGAGGCGCAGGATTACTTTCCGGACTGGATTGAGCGCGTGGACGCCAAGCGACACGACGGCTCCACCATCCACCACGCCGTGGCCAACCGCGCGGCCGACCTCGCCTACCTGGCCAGCCTCGGCACCCTGGAGTTTCATACCTGGCTCTCCCATGCGAAAGACATCCGCACGCCGGACTGGATCGTCTTCGACCTCGACCCGCCCGGCAAGGACGAGCACGCCTTCACCATGGTGCGCGCCGCGGCCCTCGATATCCGCGGACTGCTGGATGAGCTCGGGCTGGCCTCGTTCGTGAAGCTGACCGGCTCCAAGGGGCTGCACGTGCTCGCTCCCATAACACCGGAGGAGGACTTCGACGATGTCCGGGCGTTCGCCCGGGATGCGGCCGAGTTGCTGGCAGCACGCAAGCCGGACGACTACACCACGGAGCAACGCAAGGAGAAGCGCAAGGGCCGGCTCTACCTGGACATGATGCGCAACGCCTACGCCCAACACGCCGTGGCGCCGTACTCGCTGCGGCCGCTGCCCGGCGCGCCGGTGGCCGCGCCGCTGGACTGGAGCGAGGTGGAGGACGCCTCGCTCACCCCGCGCTCCGTGACCATCCACACCATTTTCCGCCGCCTGGGCCAGAAGGACGACCCCTGGAAGGACCTCGCGCGCCACCGCCGCAGCCTAGCGAAGGCGCGGGAGAAGCTGGAGGCGCAGCTCTGATGACGCCTGCGCCTCCTTCACATAGCCCGCAATAACTCAACACACCGGACGCCCTTGCAACGGGAGCCGCCCGACCCCACACAGGAGAAATGCCATGCGAGCCATGCTTTTGCGCGAATTCGGCGATGTCTCGAACTTCACCATGGGAGAGCTGGACACACCCCAGGCCCGCCCCGGCCAGGTACTGGTGAAGATTGCCGCTTCCGGGGTCAACCCCGTGGACTCCAAGATCCGCCTCACACACCCGCCCTTTGCACCGACGCTGCCCGCTGTGCTGGGCATGGACCTTGCCGGCACGGTGGAGGCTGTGGGGGATGGCGTGACAGACCTGGCCGTGGGTGACGAGGTCTGGGGCTGCGTGGGTGGGCTCGCCGATCTGCCAGGAACCCTGGCCGAGTACGTGGCCGCCGACGTCCGGCTGCTGGGCAAAAAACCCGCCGTCCTCTCCCTGCGCCAGGCAGGCGCCCTGCCCCTGGTCGCCATCACGTCCTGGATGCTGCTCCACGAACGCGCCCAAATCCAACCGGGCCAGCACGTCCTGGTCCACGGCGGCGCCGGCGGCGTGGGCCACGTGGCCGTCCAGATGGCCAAGGCGGCCGGCGTGCGTGTGGCGACCACCGTCTCCACCCAGGAAAAGGCCGACATCGCCAAGGACCTGGGCGCCGACGATCTGATCTTCTACCGCGACGAGTCTGTGCAGGAGTATGTGCAGCGCCTCACCGGCGGCCGCGGCTTCGACGCCGTCATCGACACCATCGGCGGCACCACTCTGGACGACTCCATGGACGCCGTGCGCATCGAAGGGGTCATCACCTCCACCAACACGCGCTCCAGCCACGACCTCTCCATCCTGCACGCCAAGGGCCTCACCCTGTCCGTGGTGCTCATGCTACTGCCCATGCTCACAGGCCAGGGCCGGGAACGCTACCGCGCCATCCTGGACAAAGCCGCCGCCCTGGTGGAATCCGGCGCGCTCAAACCACTCATCGACCCGCACCACTTCACCCTGGACCAGGCCGCCCAGGCCCACGAGCTCGTGGAACACCACAAGGCCGTGGGCAAGGTCGTTGTGGATATCAATTGACGTAATTAAGGGGCGCTGCCCACGGCCGGACATGGTGGACTCTGTCTCCCATGCCCCCCTGCCGGGGACCCGTGTTCCCCGGCGGGAGCCCGACGATTTTTCAGGAGAGAAAAATCGGGCGTGGAGCATAGCGAGACACCCGACAGGGTGCGCCCCAGGACGGGGTACATCAGGGGCAGCGCCCCTCGGACCCAAGCGTAGTAGATTTAATATCCCAGCATTTCGATCTGCTCGCGCAGCACGGCGGCCGAGCGGTGGAGCGCGGCTTCCTCGTCCGGGTCGAGGGACGCATCGAGCACGCCTTCGACGCCCGAGGAACCCACGATGGACGGCAGGGACAGGCACACGTCCCTGATGCCGTAGGAGCCCTGCACCAGGCTGGAGACGGTGAGCACGCTTTCCTCGTGACGCAGGATGGAGCGGATGATGCGGACGAGGGCGAGGCCGATGCCGTAGGCGGTGGAGCCTTTGCGGTCGATAATCTCGTAGGCGGATTCGCGCACCTGGCGTTCGATATGGTCGCGGTCCACCCGGCGGCATTCGCGATCGCAGGTGGAGCAGAAGTCCTGGAGCGACACGCCGGCGATGTTCACGCGGCTCCACACGGCCAGCTCGCTGTCGCCGTGCTCGCCGATGACGTGGCAGTGCAGGTTGCGGGGATCGAGCCGGAAGTGGTTGGCCAGGAGATAGCGGAAGCGCGCGCTGTCCAGCACCGTGCCAGAGCTGATGACCTGAGCGGGCGGCAGGCCGGACTCCTTGAGCGCCACGTAGGTCATGACGTCCACCGGGTTGGTGACCATAATGAGGATCGGGTTCGGATTGTGCTCCAGAATCTTGTGCACGATATCCTTGACGATCACGGCGTTGCGCTTGTTGAGGTCGAGGCGCGTCTCGCCCGGTTTCTGGGCCGCGCCTGCCGTGACAACGACGATACGCGCTCCGGCGCAGAGCTCGTAGCTGTCGCCGGCTTCGATTTGCATAGGGTAGGCCAGGGCCATGGCGTGGCCCAGGTCCATGACCTCACCTTCCGCCTTCTTGATGTCCTGGTCGATGACAGCCAGCTCGCGGACCTCGCCCTTCATGGTCAGGGCAAAGGACAGGGCGGCGCCGACGTTGCCGGCGCCGATAACGGCGACCTTGGATCGGTTCGATTGACTCATTTGCAGTATCTCCGGGAAATGGAGGAGTGTTGGTTGGAAGCCCTCTCACAAAAGGCGTTGGGCTTTGCGGCACAAAAGACGAACTCCGCGCGAAGGGAGCATATCCCGGCGCGAGTCTGACGCGGCCACAGGGCGCAAGAGCATTCTTGCGATGACTGTTAGCCGCTCGCCATCTCCTCTTCGGTCTTGGCGATGCGGCGCTGGGTCAGGAGGACGGAGTCCGGGTTGAGGGAGATGGAGTCGATGCCCTGCTCCACCAGGAAAGCGGCGAACTCCGGGTGGTCGCTGGGGGCCTGGCCGCAGATGCCCACTTTCACGCCCTTGCGCCGGGCGACCTGGATGAGCTGGGCGATCATCTTCTTCACGGCCTCGTTGCGCTCGTCAAAGATGGGAGCCAACTCGCCGGAGTCGCGGTCCACGCCCAGCACAAGCTGGGTGAGGTCGTTGGAGCCGATGGAGAAGCCGTCGAAGCGCTCGGCGAACTCCTCGGCCAGAATGACGTTGGAGGGGATCTCGGCCATGACCAGAACCTCCAGGCCGTCCTTGCCGCGCACCAGGCCGTTCTTGGCCAGCTCGGTGAGCACGCGGTCGGCCTCCTCCAGGGTGCGACAGAAGGGGATCATCACGGCCACGTTGGTCAGACCCATGCGCTCGCGCACGCGGCGGATGGCCAGGCACTCCAGGGCGAAGCCGGCGGCGTACTTGGGCGAGTAGTAGCGCGAGGCTCCGCGGAAGCCGATCATGGGGTTGGCCTCCTCGGGCTCGAACTGCCTGCCGCCCACGAGCTGGGCGTACTCGTTGGTCTTGAAGTCGCTCATGCGCACGATGACCGGCTCCGGGTACTGGGAGGAGGCGATCTTGCCCAGGCCCAGGGCGAGCTGATCCACGAAGTACTCGGCCGGGTCGTCGTAGAACCGGGTCAGCTCGCGCAGCCGCCTTTTGTCCGCCTCGTCCTCCACGGCGTCTATGTTGATGAGCGCCATGGGATGGGCCTTGATCACGTCGTTGATGACGAACTCCATGCGCGCCAGGCCAATGCCCTTGGCCGGCAGCCGCCACCAGTGGTAGGCCGCGGCCGGGCTGGCGATGTTCATCATGATGCGGGTCTTGGTGTCCGGAATGTTGGAGAGGTCCAGTTCCTCCACGCGGAAGTCGAGCTTCTTGTCGTAGACGTAGCCGCGCTCCCCCTCGGCGCAGGACACGGTGATCTGCCGGCCCTGGGGAATCTTATCCATGGCCCCTTCTGCGCCCACCACGGCCGGTATGCCCAGCTCCCGGCTGACAATGGCGGCGTGGCTGGTGCGGCCGCCGTGCTCCGTCACGATGGCTGCGGCCCGCTTCATGATCGGAGCCCAGTCCGGGTCGGTCATCTCCGTGACGAGCACGGCCCCGTCCTCGAACTGCTCGATGTCGTCCGGCGACTTGAGCAGCAGCGCCATGCCGGTGGCCACGGCGTCGCCCACACTGAGCCCTTCGGCCAGCACCTCGCCCCGCTGGTCCAGGCTGTAGGACCTGATACTGCCCATGTCCCGCCGCGATTGCACGGTTTCCGGTCGGGCCTGCACGATTTTGAGCTCGCCGGTCTCGCCGTCCTTGGCCCACTCCATGTCCATGGGCATGCCATAGTGCTCCTCAATGGCCACGGCCCAGCGCGAGAGGGTGAGCACCTCCTTGTCCTCCAGCACGAAGCGCCGGCGGTCCTCCTTGGGCGTGTTGATGTTCTTGGTGGTCTTGGAGCCCCCGCGGGCGTAGACCATCTTCTTTTCCTTGGCGCCCAGGGTCTTCTCCACGATGGGCACCAGGGACGTGTCGTCCAGCAAGGGCTTGAACACGCGGAACTCGTCCGGGTTCACCGCGCCCTGGACCACGTTCTCGCCCAGGCCCCAGGCGCCGTTGATGAGCACGGCTCTGGGAAAGCCGGTCTCGGTGTCGATGGAGAACATCACGCCGGAGCAGCCCAGGTCGGAGCGGACCATCTCCTGCACGCCCACGGACAGGGCCACGCTCATGTGGTCGAAGCCCTTCTCCTCGCGGTAGCTGATGGCGCGGTCGGTAAAGAGCGAGGCGTAGCAGCGCTTCACGGAGTCCAGCAGCTCCTCCTCGCCGCTCACGTTGAGGAAGCTCTCCTGCTGGCCGGCAAAGCTGGCGTCGGGCAGGTCCTCGGCCGTGGCGCTGGAGCGCACGGCAACGTCGGTGTCCTCGCGGCCCGTGCGCTCCGAGAGCGTGCGGTACGCCTCGCGCACAGCAGATTCCAGCCCTGCGGACAACGACGCCTGGCCGAACAGCCGACGGATGGAGACTCCGGTCTTGTGCAGGCTTTTCTTGCCGGCGTGGTAGTCGTCCAGCCGGATGCGGATCTTCTCATCCAGGCCGTTGACCTCCAGAAACTCGCGGTAGGCGTCCGCCGTGGTGGCGAAGCCGTCCGGCACGCTGATGCCCTGGGCGGACAGAGAACGGATCATCTCGCCCAGGGAGGCGTTCTTGCCGCCCACGCGCGGCACGTCGGAATTTCCAAGTTCTTCAAACCATAAAACGTGTGTAATCTCCGCCATTCCCCTGCCTCACAGATGTTTTGCCAGATGTTCGATGCAGCGTATGAGTTGCGAGGTGAAGCCATGCTCGTTGTCGTACCAGGAAAGAACCTTGGCCAGCCGGCCCTGGATGACCTTGGTGCTCAGGCCGTCCACCACGGTGCCGTGGCTGTCGCCGATAAAGTCCGTGGAGACGAGGTAGTCGTCCGTGTAGCCCAGAGTCTCGTTGACCCGCTTCTTGAAGGCGGCGTTCAGAGTCTCGGCGTCGGTCTCCTTCTCCAGATGGAACACGGCGTCTATCAGGGAGGCGTCCGGCGTGGGCACGCGCACGGCCAGCCCATCCAGGCGGCCTTTCAGCTCGGGCAGCACCAGGGTCACGGCCTGGGCCGCGCCCGTGGAGGTGGGAATCTGCGAGAGCGCCGCGGCGCGGCCGCGCCTGGGGTCCTTGCCGGCCGGACCGTCCAGGATGGCTTGGCTGGTGGTGTAGGAGTGGATGGTGGTCATCAGGCCGTACTGGATGCCGAACTCCTGGTGCACCACCTGGGCCATGGGGGCCAGGGCGTTGGTGGTGCAGGAGGCGGCGGACACGATGTTGTGCCTGGCCGGGTCGTAGTCCTCGTGGTTCACGTTGTAGACAATGGTCAGGTCCTCACCCTTGGTCGGCGCACTGATCATCACCTTTTTCGCGCCGGCGGCCAAATGTTGCTCGCAGGAATCACGATCCTTGAACTTTCCGGTTGCCTCCACCACGATGTCCACCCCGGCGTCGCCCCACTTGCACTCGGCGGGCTTGGGCCAGTGGTAGGCGCGTATCTTCCGGCCGTTCACGATGAGGTTGTCCTCGTCGTACTCCACCATGGCGTCGAAGCGGCCGTGCACGGAGTCGTACTTCAGAAGCCGGGCGTACTCGTCCACGGGCGACCGGGCGTTGTAGGCCACCAGCTCGAGATTGTCGTTGCTTTCCAGAATCCTTGCCAGACCGCGTCCGATGCGGCCAAATCCATTGATGCCGATACGTGTCGCCATAGCAATCGCCTCGCTGTGGAATAGGTGGTTGCGGAAGATACCCATACATGGGGCGGCGCCGCCATGACTCCCGGTGCGGCGCCCCTGTGCCGGGTTTTCGGATCAATCTCCTTTTTAACAGACTCGGCGCATGAAAAAAGGGACACACTGTCGTGCACACCGTGAAATGACCATTTTCTACTCAGTTTATCCCCGTTCGGCGTGCCCTTGGCAACAATATCCCCTCCCCTACTTCTCTCCTTTCCTTGCCTGTAGCCGCTTGCTAATGAAAGGCCAGGCAGACGAAATCACAATACAGCCAAGGACAAAGGCATGACCGAAAAGAAACGCACGGGCGAAACAAAGAAGGGCAAGAAAGCCGGAAGGAGTACTTTTCCCGCGGGCGTGTTGTACGTGGGCATTGGCGCGTCCGCTGGCGGGCTCGAACCCCTCTTCCAGATCGTCGAGCAGCTCAGCCCCGACGACCCGTGCGCATACTTCATCGTACAGCACCAGTCCATGGAGACAGGCGAAAGCCTGCTCCCTTCGCTGCTTGCCAAGCGCACGGACTGCTCTGTCGAGCTTGCCGACGACGGCGCCCGCATCATGCCCGGCGTTATCTATATCGCTCCTCCGGACAAGCTCCTGTCGTTCAACGGCATTTTAATCAGCCTGAGCATACAAGAGGCGCGGACCATGCCCATCGACCACCTCTTCCGCAGTCTCGCCGAAAACGCCGGGGGGCATTGCATAGCCATCATACTCTCGGGCTCCAACACGGACGGCACGCTCGGCTCCCGCGCCGTCAAGGAGCACGGCGGCGTCATCATCGCGCAGGACCCCGACACCGCCGAGTACAAAACCATGCCGCAGTCCGTCGTCGACACCGGCCTTGCCGACCTCATGGCCGCCCCAAGCGCCATTCCAAACCACATTCGTGACTATGTGAACACGGTCAGCCAGAGAGATGCATCCGAAACCGACACGATCGCGTTCTCCCAGAGCCAGCGCAACACGCTGTTCTCACTGGTCAAGAATCGCGTGGGGCACGATTTCCAGCCATACAAGGAAAACACGATCAACCGCCGCATCCAGCGACGCATGGACTTCCACAAGATCGAGCGGCTCAAGGACTATATCACCCTGGTGAAGTCCGATCCAAACGAGGCCAACGAGCTGTTTAAGGACATGCTCATCAGCGTGACGAACTTTTTCCGCGACCCCGCATGCTTCGAGACATTGAAGCAAACCCTCGTCAAGCAGTACCTGCCCCGGAAAAACTCGGCCGAGTTCCGCGCCTGGGTGCCAGGCTGCGCCACGGGCGAGGAGGCATACTCCCTGGCCATAATCCTGGCCGAGGCCATGGACGAAACCGGTGTGCACTGCGATGTGAGCATCTACGCCACGGATGTGGACACGGAAGCCATCGCCAGAGCCCGCAAGGGCGTTTTCCCGGAGAACATTGAAGCCGACGTGAGCGAGCAGCGGCTGCGGCGGTTCTTCAGCCACCAGAGCAACGAGTACAGAATCAAGCAGAAGATCCGCGACATGATCATCTTCGCCGAGCAGAACGTGCGGCAGGACCCGCCTTTCTACCGGCTGGACACCATCATCTGCCGCAACCTGCTCATGTACTTCAAGCCAGAGGCGCAGCAGAAGGTGATGTCTCATTTCTGCTACGCCATGAAAAAAAACGGCCTGCTCATGCTCGGCACGTCGGAAAGCATCGGCTCGCTTGCCGAATGCCTGCATCCCGTGGACGCCTCCTGCCGGCTGTACATGGCCAAACGCGGCATCGAAGACCACGAACGGTACACGGACAGCCACACCTCCCAGCGCCTTTTCTCGCTGACCGGCGCTCCCGCGGGCGGATACGCCAGGAGGCGCCAGGAGGATTCCGTGGGCGAGAGCGGCATCCGCTCCATGGAGCGCATCCTGCTCAACCTGGCCACGCCTCCATCTCTTATCGTGAACAGAAACGGCGATATTCACTACATCCACGGCCGCACGGGCAAGCTTCTGGAGCCCGTACAGGGCAGGCCCGATTCGAACGTGCTGCGCATGGCCCGGGAAGGGCTTCGCATGCACCTTTCAACCCTGCTCGGCGAATGCGCGCACACCAACCAGAAGCAGACGCGGCGCAATGTGCGCGTACGAACCAACGGGGATGAAACGCTTTTCGACATCGCCATCCAGCCCGTCAAGTCCGACCAGTTCGATGTCCAAGCCTTCCTGATCTCGTTCGAGGAATCACCCCCACCTCGGGAGGGCGAACTGGATATCGAAAACATACAGAACATTTCCGGACAGGCCAGAAATCGCATAACCGCGCTGGAGTCCGAGCTGCAGGAGTGCCGGGAAAGCATGCGGGTGATGACCGAGGAGCACGAAGCCGCCAACGAGGAGCTCAAGTCGTCCAACGAGGAGTTGCAATCCACCAACGAAGAGCTCAAAAGCACCGTGGAGGAGCTTGAGACGGCCAAGGAGGAGGTGCAGTCCATCAACGAAGAGCAGTCCACGCTGAACGACGAGCTGCAAGCGAAAAACGACGAGTTGCAACGCATCAGCAACGATCTGGACAACATCCTGGTGAGCACCGATATAGCCACCCTCTTTCTGGACAACGACCTGACCATCAAGCGATACACGCCGGCCATCAGCGAGATGATGAGCCTGCGCGAATCCGACCTGGGCCGTCCTGTCACGGACATCGCCATGAAGCTGGAGTACACAGCCCTGGCCGTGGATTCGTCCAGTGTGCTGCAGAACCTCGACTCTCTGACCAAAGAGGTGCAGAATGAGGCCGGATCGTGGTTCCAGATGCGCATCCGGCCATACAAGACCTCGGACAACCGCATCGACGGCGTGGTCGTCACCTTCAACGACATCACCAGGCTCAAAAAGAGCGAGCAGGTGGCGCAGACCGCCCAGAACCTTGCGGAGTCCATCATCGATATCGCTTCCGAACCGCTGCTCGTGCTCGACGAGAAGATGGTCATCCAGACCGCGAACAGGGCGTTTCTCGAAACCTTCGAAGTGAGCGAGAAGAACTCCATCGGCAAGAGCATCTTTGATGCGGTCCACGGCCGCCTGGACCAGCCGGAGCTCCAAAAGGCCCTGGAGAGCCTCGTCACGGAGAAACATGTTCTGTGGGAGTACCCTATCAAGGTCGAGCTCAAGCCCTCGCGCACAATGCGTCTGCACATCAATGCGAAGTACGTTCCCTTTTCCACACAGGAAGGCGAGGCCCCCGCATCCTGCTTTCCATCTCGGCCATTACTTCTTTGGATAGTGAGTGTCCCGAACCTCCACCCGAAAACTGACCTTTTGCTGAGCCCCGTACTCGACGTATTTTAAGGTGCCCAACTATACGAGGCGCTTGATGGAAGGTGAAAAGCAGACCAAAGGGAACCGAAACCAGATGCCGCACAAGGACTTGAACAGGGATAAACTGAAACGGATTGCCAGAGATTACGCCGCCAAAGGCCGCGCCCCCGACGTGAGCGCTCTGGGCAAAGACGACGTAGACGAGCTTCTGTATGAGTTCGGCGTCTATCAATGCGAGATGCAGGCCCAGAACGAGCACCTTACCGAAATGCGCGACGATCTGGAAACAGCCCGTGACAAGTACACCCTCCTCTACGACCTCGCCCCGTTCGGCTACGCCACCATTGACGAGCATGGCCGCGTAGACGACTGCAACATCGCCTTTGCCGCCATGACAGGCAAGACGCGCTCCATCCTGGTCGATTCCCTGATCCAGCATCTGGTGCCGCCGCACGACCAGAACCGGATTTTCTCGCTGATGAACCAGGCGGAGGCGAGCGAAACCATGGAGAGCGGCGAGTTCGAGCTGCGCCAGGGCGATGGTTACGAGAACCGCATCGTGCGCTGCGATGTCCGGGTGCTGCCCCATACCCCGGGCAACGGCAAGCTCTTTCTCCTCGCCTTCATAGACGTGACCGACCGCCGCAACCTGGAGACCGAGCTGCGCCTGGCCAAGGCCAAGGCCGAGTCCGCAAGCCAGGCCAAGAGCGAGTTCCTGGCCAATATGAGCCACGAGATTCGCACGCCCATGACCGGCATACAGGGCATGCTCAAGCTGTTGGAAAAGTCCGGGCTCACCGAAAAGCAGCTCGAATATGTGGAGATGGCCCAGACCAGCTCCGACAGCCTGCAGGAGCTCATCAACGACATACTCGACCTTTCGCGCATCGAGGCCAACCGGCTGGAAATTGTCACCCAGCCCTTCGACATGCAGGAGCTCGTGGCCAAGCTGGTCGGCATCTTCATGCCCCTGGCCGAGCAGAAGGGTCTGCGCCTGGAGTACTCCGTAGACAGCAATCTGCCCCAGTGGCTCAGCGGCGACCAGCTCCGCGTGCGCCAGGTGCTCTTCAACATCGTGGGCAACGCCGTGAAGTATACGGAGGAAGGCTCCGTCAGCCTGAACGTGCGCACCATGCAGACCAATGAGAAGGGCCAGCGCATGGTGCTCTTCAACATCGCCGACACGGGCATGGGCATCCCCTCGGACAAGCTGGAGTCCATCTTCCATCCATTTACCCAGTCGGACTCCAGCTACGCCAAGCAGATGGCCGGCACCGGCCTCGGCCTCACCATTGTCAAAAAGCTCGTGGAGCTCATGGGCGGCCATGTCTCGATCCAGAGCAAACAGGGCGAATGGACCCGCGTGACCCTCACCTTACCCTTCAACGACGCCCACCCCCCGAAAACAGACGAAATGCAAAAGCAGATGAAAGCGTCGCAGCCGCGGCAATACAAGATACTCCTGGCAGAGGACAACGCCATCAACCAGAAAGCGGTGAAGATGTTCCTGGAGCAGTACGGCCACAGCGTCACCGTGGCCCAGAACGGCCGCGAGGCCGTGGACATCCTCAGCTCCGAGAAGTACGACGCCGTGCTCATGGACGTGCAGATGCCGGGAATGGACGGCATGGAAGCCACGCGCCTCATCCGCTCCGGCGACGACGGCCCGTCCGAAGTGCCTATCATCGCGCTCACGGCCTACGCCATGGACGAGGAAAAGGAAAAAATCCTGGCCGCGGGCATGAATGAGTACCTGACCAAGCCCATCGACTACGACAGCCTTAACGACATCCTGCACCGGCTGATCGAGTCCCGCTGATACTGGGCCCCACGGCTCCGGCACGCCGGGAGCTCGCGCGCCGTCTCCCCGCAAGCAGCCGACCGTTTCGGCCGCGGACTCAGCCCTCTATTTCCGCCAGCACCTTGCCCGAGGGGGCGAATCGGCATCCGGCCTCGCGCATGGAGCGTATCGCCTTGTCCACGTCGCCCTCCTTCAGGTCCACGCCCCGTACGGCGTCCTCCACCACGGTCACGTCATACCCGTGCCTGCGGCCGCCCAGGGCCGTGGCCAGCACGCAGTACTCCGTGGCCACGCCGGTGACGATGAGGGTCTCGATCTTCCGGCAGGCCAGAAGCTCCGGGAACTCCGGTTGCTTAAAGGTGTCGATGCAGCACTTGGGGATAACGATGTCCCCTGGCTCCGGGGCGAGCTCGGTTATCACCTGCGCGCCCTCTGTGCCGCGAACCGAGTGGGCCGGCCAGCTCTCGAACTCCGGGTCCTGCGGGTCGTGTGCATCGCAGAGAAAAAGGACCAGCCCGCCGCCGGCGTGGAACGCCTTGCGCAACGAGGCGATTGCCGGCGCGCAACCCTCTGCGCCGGGCACGTGCAGAGCGCCCTTTGGCCGGACAAAATCGTTGACCATGTCGATGATCACGAGCGCTGATCGCGTGATGTCCATGTCGCGTTCCTCCTTTGTCCGGCGCTTAGGGGCCTGCGGCGCTCACCGGTTTCTGCGACCGCAGGCACCGCCGCCGGCCCGTGGCGTCCGGGTGCTGGATTATCTTACGTGGAGCACAACGTTTTTAACTTCGCGCTCCGGCGGCATTCGCCGCGTGGCCCGCCCGGGGCGTGGCTTTTCGTATAACCCAAAAGCGAACATACAACGACCTTCTGCTCCTGGTCATATCATAGCATGCGGACCATACGCGGGTTGGCCCGGTAGCCCCGGCCTTCCTTGGCTAGGTCGCGGCCTTCCACCTGCACGATATCGGACGTGGCGTGCCAGGCCGGGAACAGCCCGCCGATGCCCATGGCCTCGAACAGCCGGCCGTGGCGGCGCTCCCCTTCCAGAAACGCCTGCACCTTGTCCAGCTCGCCAAAGCCGCTGGAAAGCACGATGTTCACGTGCTCGAAGCCTGCGGCGTCCAGCGCCTCGCGCATGGCCTTGGTTCCGCTCACGGTAACGCCGCTGCCGCCCCAGAACCCGTTATAGATGTCCGCGTCCCTGTCCTCCGGGTCGGCGCCCTGGGCCGGGTGCTCGCCCGGCGTGTCCAGCCGCACGGCGTAGAGGTCTTCGCCCAGCGCCCGCGCCGTGGCCAGGGTGTCGTCGATCTCCCTGTTGAAGCTGTCCACCAGGGCGATGCGCGGCACGGACTTGTCAATATTGCGGTTGAAGGCGTCGGTGGCCTTGAGCGTGGCCGTCTCCCGGCCAAAGGCGTGCGCGTAGATCAGCACCAGAGCGTGGGGGATGGTGCCCAGCCCGTGGCTGAACCCGCCGGCCCGTGCGCCAACCTCCGTGGAGGCTCCGTCCCAGCCCTGCTCCAGCACGGCCTTGCTGATGGCGGCGTCGTCATCGTAGCGCCAGTGACGCGAGCCGAAATAGATGAGCTCCTTGTCCGGGCAGAGCTCACGAATCTTTCTGGCGCGCTCGGCGACCTGCTCCAGGTCCACGCCGTGCCCTGCGTTGGCGCGCGTGGTCTCGGCCGCGAGCACGCCCAGGTACATGGTCTCCAGCTCGATGAGGTCCTGCACCGGGCCGCGGATGTGCATCAGCGGTTCGCCGCCCTCGTAACGGGAGCCCTCGGGCAGTGCGTGTACGGAGCCTCCCCTGGCCGCCAGCTCCGGGGCGTATGTGTCGATCATGGCCACGGCCTCGTCCACGCCGCGGACCTCGCCCGGCCCGTTGCGGATGAAGACTTCGTAGGTGACCATGGGGTTCAGGCCGTCCCGTTCCAGAATATTGCGCGAATGAAGGAAGTAGGCGTCGGTAAAGGGTTTGTGGTTGTTGGGAAGTGTAAAGGCGGACATGAAGGCAACCCTTTGTCGTTGATGTTCTGCGCTGCCGCATGGTTCCGGCTCCCGGCCGGTACGGTGCTCTGCGCCCTGCGCGGCGGTCCGGATCGGACGCATGGGCCGGCGTGCCGCTGCACGCGGCGTATCATGAAACCTTTCGCCCGTCTCGCGATGACAAGCCCTATTTTTCATGAGGGGCACCCACAAGCTCGCGCAACATGCCTGGCGCTCTGCAGTTCGCCCGGCCGCATTCCGGCGGCCATTCCTCAGCATCCACGCGATTATTGTCCGCACGGGTATGATACCCAGCCGGCCGGAGCATCTCAACGCCGAGACGCCATGAACGGCCGGGACTTTTCAGGCAACACGCACACCGAAATCATGCACTCAAGAGACAGGAACGCGCTATTCCCATGCCACATTTCGTGTGTTATCTTTGAATCATACCAGCCTGGTTTAAAGACGATCCAACCGCGCGAGGTGGCTGGCATGCTTTCCTGCCTGGCCAAATACCGCTTCTGCATCGTGGGTCTCGGCGCCTCTGCCGGAGGCATCGAAGCCTTGGTGGAGTTTCTCGGCCATCTGCCCGGCGCGCCCGGTTGCGCCTTCATTCTTGCCATGCCTGCCCAGCCGGGTTTCTCCGGCAATATATTGGATGAGCTTCGGAAGCTCACGCAGATGGCTGTGGACCCGGCCAAGGACGGCGTCGAGCTCCGGCCAGACCATATCTACATGCTCCCGCCCGAGGCGCTGCCGCGCCTGGACAGCGGCGTCCTGCGGCTGGAAAAGCCTCCCGCCGGCGGCCAGCATCATCCCATCGACGCGCTCTTTCTCGCACTGGCTTGTGGCTCGCGCGACTGCTTCGCAGCCATCGTCTTCTCCGGCACGGAAGATGACGGCGCACGAGGCATGGCGGCCGTCAAATCCGCCGGCGGCCTGACCATGGTGCAGGCCCCCTGCTCCGCCTTTTTCGGCTCCCTGCCCATTGCGTCGCAGGGATCGGGCGATGTGGACCACTGCTCGCCACCCGGCGATCTGGCCGAGCACCTTATGCAGTATCTGCGATATAAAATGGTGGATAACGCCCATATGACAGGCCTGGCAAATGCAGAGCACGGGAAGCCCCAGTACGGCTGCGCCGCGGACGATATCCTCTCGCGCAATGATGACGACGAGCATGCGGCCAAGCTGCAACGCGCTCTGGAATCGGACGACCGCCCCGCCCTGCTCGTGGACAGTGACCTGGTGCTCCGCGCATGCTCCCCAGCCGCGCAACGCCTCTTCCGTATCAACCAGGCAAGGCTGAACCGTCCGCTCAAAGACCTGCGCTTCCTGCAGGCCGGCGCCGATATCGAGAGTTGGTGCCGAAACGTGCTGCACCATGCCGTCCGATGCGAGGAGGAGCTGCGCCTGGAGGACGGCCGCCACTTCCTTCTGCGCATGGTGCCACACCGCCAGGACGAGAACGGCGCCGACGGCGTGGTGCTGCTGTTCAAGGACATCTCCTCCCGCAAGGCGCTGGAAGAGGGTCTGCGCCTCAGCAACGAACGCCTGGCCCTGGTCCTGGAAGCGACAGGGGCCGGCGTCTACGAGTACAAAATCCCTCCGGACGCCACCACCTATCACAGCGCCCGATGGGCCGAGATCCTCGGCTACCGCCTATATGAGATTCCGCCCTATGACGCCTTCCCGGAATGGTTCGTCGAAAAGGCCCACCCCGCCGATGTGGATAGGATGCACGCCGCCTACAGAGCGTTCACGGCAGGAACCACGGACAAGTGCGACATCGAAATCCGCCTGCGCCGCAAGGACGGGTCGTACGTCTGGACGCACTATGTTTCCCGAGCCGCCTCCCGTGACGCCGAAGGCCACGCCACCCACGTGGTGGGCTTGATGGTGGACATCACGGAAAAGAAGAACATCGAGCTGGAGCTGGAGCGCCGGGTGGAAAAGCGTACGGCCGAGCTCTCGGAGAGCCGCTCGCGTCTGCGCACGCTGCTGGACAACTTTCCCAAGGGCGGCGTTTCCCTCTTCGACCACGACCTGCGCATTCTCATCGCCGCCGGCGAGATTTTCAACACCATAGCCGGGGCCAGGGAACAACAAGAAGGCAAGACCATCCACGAGGCTTTCGATCCGCAAATGGTCGAGTTCATCGAGCCCATCTTCCGCCGGGTCCTGAAGGGCGAGCGAGTCAGCTATGAGTTCGAAATAAATAACAACTACTACGAGGCCACCGCCGTTCCGGTCCGGGACGAGCACGGCGCGGTGCGCGCCGGCATGGCCATGGCCCATGTGGTCACCTCACAGCGCGATCTCGAAAAACGGCTGCGCGCCAGCCGGAACGAAATGCGCCGCCACGCCTCCCAGCTCGTGGCCACCATCAAGGCCATGAACGACGGCGTGGTGGTCTACAACGCCGACGGCTCCATAGCCATGGCCAACCGCACGGCCCTGAACTTCTTCCATGTGGGCGGCACGGAGATCACCCCGCTCAACGAGTCGCGCGCCCTGGAGTTCCGGCTCTGGCGGGACGGCGAGGAGATCGCGCTGGACGCAACGCCCTCGCGCCGCGCCCTGAACGGCGAGACCGTGATCGACGAGGTGCTGGAGGTACGCCGCTCGGACGGCACCAGCATCGTTCTGAACAACAACGCCTCGCCCATCTACGATGACAAGGACGAGCTCATCGGCTGCGTGCTCGTGCTGCGGGACATCACAGAGCAGCTCCAGCGGGAGCACGAGCTGGAGCAGGCCAAGGAGGCGGCCCAGGCGGCCAACGCGGCCAAGACCGCCTTTCTGGCCAACATGAGCCACGAGCTGCGCACGCCGCTCACAGGCATCCTGGGCATGGCCGCCCTGCTCAACGAGCAGACAAGGCCGGACGAGATCGAAGGGCACGCCGCCCTCATCCTGGAAGCCGGCAGACAGCTGCAGACAATCCTCGATGATATTCTGGACCTGACCCAGATCGAGACGAACCGCATAACCCTGCGGCCGAGCCCGGTGGACATCGCGGAGCTCATCTGGTCCATAACCCTGCTGCACAAGCCCACGGCCGAGGTCAAATCCCTGGCCCTGCACAGCTCTATCGATCCCGATATTCCGGAGCAGATGATGGCGGACAAGAACCGCCTGCAGCAGGTGCTGGACAACCTCATCGGCAACGCCATCAAGTACACCAACTCCGGCAGGATAGACATCTGGGTGTCCATGCAGGAATCGGACAGCGGCAGGCTGGTGCGGTTCGATATCCGCGATACCGGTGCGGGCATAGCGCAGGACCAGCTCGGCCTGGTGTTTGAAAAGTTCTACCAGACCGGCGACTACCTGACCAAACCGCAGAAAGGCGTGGGGCTGGGGCTGGCCATCTCGAAGAGCCTCATCCGGCTCATGGGCGGGGATATCTTTGTGGAAAGCACCCTGGGCAAGGGCAGCGTGTTCAGCATTGTCATTCCCTACACGCCGGTGCAGGCGGAGACAGTCGATAAGCGCCCCAAGGTCAAACGGCCGCCGGACCTGCTGGCTGTCCTGCCGCCGCAGAAAGTGCTGCTCGTGGAGGACAACGCCATCAACCGCAAGTTCATGAAGACGCTGCTGGAGCAGACCGGCCACCAGGTGTCCGAAGCGTCCGACGGGCAGCAGGCCGTAACGGCCATTGAGCAGGAGCCCTTCGACCTCGTGTTCATGGATGTGCAGATGCCGATTATGGACGGGCTGGAAGCGACCCGGCAGATCCGGGCCTCGGAGAATCCGCGCGTGCGGGACACCAAGATCATCGCGCTCACGGCCTATGCCCTGGAGAGTGACCGCAAGCGGATCGAACGCTCCGGCATTGCCTGGTACGTGGCCAAGCCCGTGAACGTGGAAGGGCTGGCCGAAGCCATGCGCACGGCCATCGCAAGCTGATAGTGGGAGGGATCTGAACCCTCGATACGGTGTGCCCCATGCCCTTGGTTGCACACACGCGACCATCCCCTTTCTCTTTGATTTTGTTGAGCCGTCCGCGCTGTTGTGACGTCCGCCCTGCCTTAGAACGTGTACTGCAGGCGCAGGCTGCCGGACAGGGAGTCGTGGTCTGGCCGGAAAAGCTCCACGCTGGTCCGCGCCACGATGCTGAACCGGTCGGTCACGGCCCACGTGAGCCCGGCATCTAAGAGCCCGGCGCGGTAGCGCTGGTCGGCCAGCTGCGCCGAGTACCTGCCCCCGGCGTAGCCGATGAAGGACGAGGAAATGGAGCGGCCGCCGTCCAGCCACTCCGCGTTCCAGACCATGCGCAGCTCCGGCGTGATATCGCCGTACTCGCTCTCGAAGGTCCGGGTGATGCGCGCGCCGAGCTCCGTGTTCAGGGACTGCGAGTTCCGCGCGCGGATATGCTGGCCCAGCAGGCCGGCGTCCTTTTCCTCGAAGCTGTCCTCGTGCAGATTGCTCCAGGCCAGGGAGCCGACCGGGCCGAAGGTGAAGCCGCCGGCGTGGAAGTCGTACCCGCCGCCGAGGGCGAAAGTCAGGTTGGTGCCATTCCACCGCGCGTCGGCCGAGCGCGGCATGCCCGGCAGGACGAGGTCCTTGTTGGAGCGAAAGCTGTCCCAGCCGAGCCGGGCCATGGCATCCATATAAAAGTCGTCTGTCGCATAGCCGATCAAAGCTGCCACGGACCACTCCACCACGCTGCCCTCGCCGTCGCCCGGGCCGTCTTCCTGCAGGCTCTGGGAGAAGAAGCCCGGCGCGATACCCAGCGTCCAGCTCTCTGTCGGATGGTAGAGGAACCCGGCGGCAAGGCCCCAGGTCATGGCGTCGTAGCCCACGCGGTCGCCGCTGGAGCCCTGGTTGGCGTGCATGCCGAAAGGCTCCAGGAACACGGTGAGCTCGGGCGAACCTGCCGAACCGGGCGCCTCGTCCGCAGCCAGGCCCGTGCTTTGTGGGGCGTCGCTGGTGCCGCCGCCCTGGTTCAGGTCGCCGATGTAGGTGCGGCCCGGGGCCACGCCGCCGCTGCGCAGGCCGGCGCGCTGGGCCGCGGTCAGGGCCCGGCCGCCTTCCAGGGCGCTCTGGCTGAAGGCGCCGTAGGACTCGGCCGAGAGCGACTCCATGGCGTAGCTGATTTCGGCTCCGGAGGAGAAGTCCAGCCCGGCCAGCATCTCGGCCATCTCGCCCGTGGCATCGTTTGTGGCCGAAGTCAGGAGCTGGGACAGGCCCATGGAGCGCCCGCCCAGGGCAAAGGCCGTGTACGGCGTCGAGCGATAGGTGCTCACGCTGAGGACGCCGCCGGTTTGCGTGCTCAGAAAGGTCAGTGTCGGCGAGCTGGAAAGTATGGAGGTGGAATGGAACCCGCCGTTGATACCGCCGTCCGCGGTAAGCACGGTCCAGCTCGTGCCGCCGCGGAACAGCGCACCAGCTTCGGGCACAAGAATAAGGGCGCCGTCGAGGTTCGCCGCGCCGGTCACGACGAGCTGGTCCTGGGTGTATGTGCCCAGCTCCATGAACAGCGCGCCGCCGGCGGTCTGGGTGTAGTCGCCATTGATGGTCAGGGTGCCGATAGAGCCGCCAGGGCTCACCGTGCCCGAGTTCACTACGTTGCCGGCCACGGTGCCGTAGCCACCCAGGGTGCCGCCGGCATGGACCGAGACCGGGCTGTTGATAACCGCGCCTTTGCCCACCTGCAGCGCCGCGTTGGACAGGATGTCCACGGCGTCAAAGTGTGTGGTTCCCGTGCCCGTGCCCCACTCCCAGCGCGTGGGAGCGGAGCCGTCGCCCACCACCAGATCTTCGATGTTCATGAACTGGTCCGTGGCGGTTCCGGAGCCGAGCAAAGTCAAGAGGTCCGAGCCCGCGGCCATGTCCACCTTACCGATAATCCGCGCCGAATTCAGGGTCAGGAGGTCGTCCGCCCCGCCGGTCTTCACGGCCCAGGCGTTGCCGCCGCCCGAGGTGTCCTCGGCGTACAGTGTGCCGGCCACATAGAGGTTCGTCGCGCCGTCTGCTTCTATGGCCGATGCGTAGCTACCGCCAACTGCCGAGACCATGCCTGTGATCTTCGCGGCCGTGGCTGAATCGCCGCCGTTGAGAGCGCCGCCGGATTTGATGCCAAAGGCCCTGTAATCTTTACTCGCGGCGCTGACCGCGCCGGAGAGTGTGCCGATGTCGATGGAGCCTGAATCCGAATACAGCCCATAAGTGTCGCCGCCTGTGCTCGTAGCGCTCACCGTGCCGGACAGTGTGCCGATATCGATACTGGCGAGAAACGAATAGAACCCATAGGCGTCGTCTTCGGTACTCGTGGCGCTCACAGCCCCGGACAGCGTGCCGATGTCGATGGCGCCTGCATTCAGATACAGCCCGGAGACGAAGTCTGTGCCCGTGGCGCTCACTGCGCCGGACAGTGTATCTATGTTGATGGTGCCCCCATTCAAAGACAGCCCCTGGGCGCTGCCTGCGGAGTTCGTGGCGCTCACAGCCCCGGACAGCGTGGTGATGTCAATGTCGCCGGAATTCGAATACAGCCCATAGGCATTACTGTAGTATGTGCCTGAACCCGTGGCGCTCACCGTGCCGGACAGCGTGCCGATGTCGATGGCGCCGGAATCCGAATACAGCCCATAGGCATCGCTGTAGTTGCCTGAGCCCGTGGCGCTCACAGCCCCGGACAGCGTGCCGATGTCGATGGCGCCGGAATCCGAATACAGCCCATAGGCATCGCTGTAGTTGCCTGAGCTCGTGGCGCTGACTGATCCGGACAGCGTACCAATACTCAGATCACTGCCTGCTTCCAGCCCATGGGCATCCCCGTCGGTACTCGTGGCGCTGACAGTGCCGGACAGCGTGCCGATGTCGATGCTGCCGAGCCTCGAATACAGCCCATAGGTGGTGTCTCTGCCCGTGGCGCTCACAGCCCCGGACAGCGTGTCGATGTTGATGGCGCCGAAACTCGAATACAGCCCAGAGGCGTAGGAGTCTGTACTCGTGGCGTTCACGGCACCCGTGAGCGTGCCGATGTTGATGGCGCCGGTATTCGTATACAGCCCATAGGCGTACCCGCTGGAACTCATGGCGCTGACTGCGCCGGACAGCGTGCCGATATCGATGCTGGCGAGAAACGAATAGAACCCAAAGGCGCCGTTGCCTGTGCTCGTGGCGCTGACTGCCCCGGACAGCGTGTCGATGTTGATAATGTCGCCGGAATCCGTATACAGCCCATAGACGCTGTTTTTGCCCGTGGCGCTCACCGAGCCGGACAGGGTGGTGATGTTGATGGTGCCGAAACTCGAATGCAGCCCAGAGGCGTAGGAGTCTGTACTCGTGGCGTTCACGGCACCCGCGAGCGTGCCTATTTCGAGGCTGGTACTGACAGACATGCCGTACGCGCTCGATGCCGCCGCCCGCGCGTTGATCGTGGTATTCTCGCCCAGGCTGCCGATCGTGTACCCGCCCCCCGGGGTGTATATCCCGATTGCCGATGTACCACCTGTAGTCGACGCGCCAATCGTGAGCGGGGACGCTCCGCCGATATCCAGAACAGTGTTTGATACGACCTCAATGCCGTGTCCATTCGTCGCATCCACCAACTGGACTGAGTACCCGGAATTGTTGAGCAACGACACATTCTTATTGACCAGGAGGGAGGACGACACGGTGATGGTGGAATCGTAGCCAATGGCGAATGAAATGGTATCGCCCGAGCTCGCGTCCACCAGGGCTTGGCGAAAAGAGCCGGCGCCTGTATCGAACGGATTGGTCACAGTCACGGTCGCTGCAAGTGCCGAAGCAGAGCAGAGGTTCAACAACACAAGCGCCATAACCATGCGACAAAAAAAATTGGTTCCAAGGCGCAATGCCTGTACAACCGGCGCACAACCCATAGCTCGTTCCTCCTCAAAAGGACGCATTCAAGAAACACGATATCGCAGAGAGGTTTTGAAACCGCCTGCCATGCAGACGCTCCGCGCAATCTCTTGTGTGAAACAACTATCCGGCGGACGCCGACCCAGACGGACACGGGGTTCGCACGTACGGCCGTTGTGTGCGGATATGCCCTGTGGCAGACACCTGCCGGTTACGAACGGGAAAAATACTTAGCACATATACATTCACATGTCATTTTGAACGATACTGAATCATCTATTCTCTGCCACTGTCCCCAGACTTGTTGCACATATTTGGTTGTATCGGCGCATACAACCATTCCACTCCCCACCCGAAACGAGACGGATAGGACCACGCAATGGCGC
Source organism: Oceanidesulfovibrio marinus (assembly GCF_013085545.1). NCBI lineage: Bacteria > Pseudomonadati > Thermodesulfobacteriota > Desulfovibrionia > Desulfovibrionales > Desulfovibrionaceae > Oceanidesulfovibrio > Oceanidesulfovibrio marinus. The sequence goes on along the minus strand of NZ_CP039543.1, from coordinate 4,187,753 downwards.
ACGAAAGCAGTCGCCTGGTTTATCGAAAATCCAAAAACAAAGACGCGGGCTATGTATTTTCGCATAGCCCGCATCTTTTTGCTGGCGGAGAGGGAGCGCCTTTCTTACGCGCCAACGGATCGCCGGGCGGGCCGCTCCCTGCGGATATTGCGCCCGTACGATTAGGTAAGGCCTTGCCGCCCGCCGGCCTGAGCTCGATCCGACGGCGATCCGACATCAACGCAGACGTGGTGCACGACGCCCTCTATGGGCCGAACTGCCACGTGCTTCTGGTTCCCTATAAGGACGCATCCCTCACTGACGAATATATTGAAGCTGTGGTGAACGCTGTTTTCGACGGCCTGGCGCAATGAAGGTGTGTTGTCGAGAAGATCCGGCCCTCCCGCACGGTGCGATTCCACCTGGAGCCCAGGGGATTCCACTTTCCCTCACATCAGGTACGCGGCCGGGTCTATCTTGAAATCCCTGGGGTTCAGGCACTCGATGATCTCGATGGTCTCGCCTCCATTGCGGGCGGCGTCGAGATCGAGCTCGCGGGGTGGGCAGCCGCGCTGGCCCGGCGTAAGCACCACCGTCACCTGCGGGAAGAGCGGCGCCGCCATGTTGGAGCCGGTGACCACGGCGTACTCCCGCGTGGAGAGCCGCACGAAGCTGCCCACCGGGTAGATGCCCATGGACTTGATGAACCGCTCCACGTAGCCGATGTGGAAGTCCTCGCCGCGCATGGTGTACATGAGCGACAGTGCCTTGTACGGCATCATGCCCTTCTTGTAGACGCGCTCGCTGGTCAGGGCGTCGTATACGTCGGCCACTGCAATGATCCGCGCCAGCAGCGAAATGGCGTTGCCGGACACACCGCCCGGGTAGCCCTTGCCGTTGAACTTCTCATGGTGCTGGAGCACGCCGAGCAGGACCTGATCAGACGCGCTGCCCTGCTGCACCAAAAGCTCGAAGCCGAACCTGGGGTGCGACTTCATGACCTCGAACTCCTCGGCGGTCAGCTTGCCCGGCTTGTTGAGGATGGCCTCGGGAATTCTGGACTTGCCCAGGTCGTGGAATATGCCGGCCGAGCCCAGAGCGCGCAGGCGATCGCGCGGCAGGCCCAGGTTCTTGCCAAAGGCCACGGCCAGCACCGCGACGTTTATGGAGTGGGTGTAGGAGTACTCGTCAAAGGAGCGCAGCTTGGTCAGGCTGACCATGGCGTCTTCGTTGCGCACCACGCTGTCGATAACGGACTCCACCAGCCTCTCGGACTGGGTGTAGTCCACGAGGTAGCCCATGCGCGCGCCTTGCAGAAACTCCCGCGCAAACTGCAGAGAGTCTGCGTAGATCTTACGCGCACGGCCCATCTCCTCCACGAGGTTGATCTTCTTGAGCTGGGTTCCGGACAGGGAGTCCGCATGCCCCAGCAGCGAATCCTCAAGGGGCCCCTCGTCCTTCAGGCCGAGGTAGCTGCCCCGACCGGGATCGACGAAGACCTCTGCGTAGCCGCCCTCAAGGATCGCATCGATCTGTTCGCTGGACGTGAGCTCACCCTCCTCCTGATAGAGGTACGGGTAGTCCATCCAGGACAGACCGGCATTGACGACGAACATGCCGACCTTCAATTGCGCGGCCGCAATCTTCTTCATGCCCCCTCTTTTCCCAAAAGCCCAAGCACAGCGCCTTCAAGTTCAGGCGGATAATGCAAAAATCACCATAAATTGGTCAAGCATCTCATACAAAAGGGGGCGGCGCAGACTGCGCGCGACTGTTTATCGATCGACTCCGGGCCTCACGGCCCGGCGTGAGTCAACACAAAGGGCGGAAGGAGCGATGACGGGACGGCGGCTTGGCCAGAACGGCCTCGCCGGGGGAGCGCGTCTGTGCGGGCGGCGGGAGCTACGAATTCGCCGCGCTGTCGCCGTTGGAGCCGGAGCCGTTGCGCGAGTTGGGCAGGATACGCCGCACGGTGGCGATGAGCTTGTTCGTGTCGATGGGCTTGGCCAAAGCGTCAGCCACATCAAGGGGCTGGGCCAGCTCCAGCACGGTCTGGGCATCGAAGTTCTCACCGCCGGTGATGGCGATGATGCGTCCGGCCCCGATCCGGCTGGCAAGCTCGCTCATCACGGACAGGCCGCCGCGCTTGGGCAGAAAGATGTCGACGATGCAGAGGTCCGGGGTCTGCCGATCCGCCACCCGCAGGGCCTCCTCGCCGTCGGACGCCTCGATCACATTGTACCCTTCCTCTTCGAGCACGTCCCGCAACAACTCCCTGATAAGTACGGCATCGTCTACAACAAGAACTGTTTGTTTCACAATATCACCAGCTTGGTCATACTTTCTTTTTCCTGCAATTCGCATGGCGGATATTACAGTCATTGCGTTTTATTCCTCAACCATCCCGTTTTGTCGAGGGGGCTCGACATTTTTCATGATCTTTCTGCGTCAACACCGTCGCCAGTACGTTCCAGCCACTCCCCCATTCTGGCCGACGACTCCGCGATACGCTCTATCATCGTGGCGAGTTCGGCGCTGCCCGCCTCTTCCACCAATGGCTCGGTGATTCTGGCCAGCTCGCTTGTGGCCTTGTCGCCTATGGTCGCCGCCGTGCTCTTGAACAGGTGCACGAGTCGCTTGAGCTCGCCGCGCGCTCCGGTCGCCAGCGCCGCCCGCATGGCGGCCACGTCCTTGGGCCCTTGCAGCGCATAAACCCTTTCGAGCCGGCGCAACAGATCCGGCCTGTTGCCCAGAAGAGACAACGCCTGACGCACATCTTCCGGCATCCGTGGGTCGCCGCCGTGTTGCCTGGCATCGGAAGGCGGCTCCGTGGTGGCGGATTCTTCGGGCTGGGACGCGCCAGCTTTCCCCGACGCCCCACGACTGGCGGCCATGTATTGCCCGATGAGCGCGAAGAGCTCCTGCATGTCCACGGGCTTGGCCAGGTAGTCGTCGCAGCCGGCGGCTATCATCCGCTCCCTGTCTCCGGGCAGGGCGTGGGCTGTCATGGCGATGACGGGCACATTCGACGGCACGGCCAACGGCTCCCGACGCACCTTGCGCACCGCGGTCAGGCCATCCATCTCGGGCATCTGGATGTCCATGAGCACCAGGTCCACGACATTTTCCGACAGGAACCGCAACGCCTCCTCGCCGCTGTACACGCTGTGTATCGTATACCCCCGGTTGCCCAGGGCCATGCGCATAAGCTCCTGGTTCATGGCGTTGTCGTCCACCACCAGGATGTCTCCCTGCAGCACCTCGCTGCCCGGCCTGCCGCCGGTCTCGACCTCGGGGAGGAACAGCTCCTTCTCCTCGGGGTTCAGCAGTCCCACCGGCACTGTGAAGGAGAAGGTGGAGCCCTTGTCCACCTCGCTGGACACGGCGATGGTGCCGCCCATCACCTCCACCAGCTTGCGCGAGATGGCCAGCCCCAGACCTGTGCCGCCGTACTCCCTGGAGATGGAGGCGTCGGCCTGCTCGAAGTCCTTGAAGATGATGGACTGCTTGTCCTGGGGGATGCCGATGCCCGTGTCGCTGACAGAGACGAGGATGCGCTGGGAACCCTCGGCGCTGTTGTCGCCGGGCGCAGGGCCTGCCTTGATGAGCACGACGCCCCTGGGCGTGAACTTGATGGCGTTGCCCACCAGGTTGTCCAGTATCTGGCGCAGCCTGACCGGATCGCCCTTGACCCAGCTCGGCAGCTGGGGGTTGATATCCAGGGCCACCTCCAGGTCGCCATCCTCGGCGACCACGCCCATGGCATTGCGCACGCTGGCCAGCAGGGCGTGCAGATCAAAGGGCACGTGCTCCAGCCGGAGCCTGTGGGACTCCATCTTGGAGAAATCGAGAATATCGTTGACCAGGTTGGAGAGCGCCTTGCCGGAGAGGCGGATTATTTCGAGATAGCGCTGCGTCTCATCGGCGCTGTCCGCCAGTTTGGCCAGCTCGGCCGCGCCCAGTATGGCGTTCAGCGGTGTGCGTATCTCGTGGCTCACATTGGCCAGAAAGTTGGACTTGGCGCGGTTCAGGCTCTCGGTGCGCTTCTTGGCGCGCTGCAGCTTCTCCGCGGTCAGGCGGTGCTCCCGGCCTTCTTTGCGCAGGGCCTCGTTGGCCTCCTCCAGCTCCTGCGTGCGCGTGGCCACGCGGCGTTCCAGCTCGTCATGGGAGTACTGGAGCTTGTTCTGCGCCTCCTTGCGGTGGGTGACGTCGTAGGCGATGCCGGCCAGGCCGATGACATCGCCCTCCTCGCCGAACAGGGGCACACGGCTGGACTCCACCCAATGCTTCCGGCCCTCCGAGTCGGTGAACTCCACGTCAAAGACGCGCTTCTCTCCGGTCCGGATGGTGTCGAGGTCCTGTTGCAGGTAAAAGGCGCCCTGCTCCTCGCCCCATATCTCCACCTCGGTAAGGCCGGCCAGCTCCTGGGAGGAGCGCCCGCTTGCCGCCTCGAAGGCGCTGTTCGTCTGCCGGAACCTGGCGTCCTTGTCCTTGAGCCAAACAAGTGCGGGCACGTTGTCCAGGATGGCGCGCTGAAGCTCCTGGGCTTGGAGCAGCGCTCGCTCGGCCGTGCGGTGCTCCGTGATGTCGAACCCCAGGAGCATGGCCACCAGGCTGCCGTCCACATCAGTCATGGGGTGCGCCACCACCTGGTAGGTCCGCCCGTCCGGCATGGGCCATTCCCACTGTCCGGAGCGCTCGAAATCCAGAACCTCCGTCATCTGGCAGCGGTTGCCCCCATCCTCGCAGGCGGCTATGAGTCTGCGCAGGGCGCTTCTGCCCGGCCGGCCGAAGAGCTGCCGGAAGGCGCGGTTGGCGTAGCGGATGGCGTAGCCGCGGTCTACGATGGCCACGAACCCCGGCAGGGATTCCATGTAAAATATCTGGCGCTGCTGCTCCCGCCGCAGGCTTTCGTCCACCCGCCGGGCGTCCGTCACATCGCGCGAAAACACCAGCACGTGGCGCTCCGTCTCCCCGTCCACCAGCGCCATGGAGACACGCTGGGTCCGGCCCAGGATGTCGCCCTCGAAACGGACTTGCCCGCCATGGTCCAGGACCTTGCGCAGCGCACTGCCGTAGCTGGCGAGCATCTCGGACTCCAACAGGGAGAGCACCGGCCGCCCCACCAGGGAGCCCTTGTCGCCCAGGCCGAAGGTATTGGCGGCCACGTCGTTGGCTGCGAGCACCACGGCGTTCTCGTCCAGGACGAAGACGGCCTCCTCGGAGGTCTCGAACATGGCCTGGCAGAAAAGCTCCGTGCCAAAAGGATATTTGCTGGACGAATTCATTAGCAGTAACGCATATAGATGTATGCCGCTCCGAGGTTTTTCGTCCGCCCGCACAGCCGCAGACGGAATGCGCCGTTGCAGCATGCGCACGGACATCTTACTGTGTAGCAAAAGTCGGAGTAAAATCAATGCGGAATCGAACAAAGGTGTTGCATCAACCCGGCGCCGGCCCTTTCAATGACAGACGTTCTTTGATAGGAATCAACGCGTATTGCATGGGACACGCGTTACCCGGCGCGCCGTGCCGCCGGATGCGCCGCGACGTGATTTCGTTCCTTTCACCCATCGCGGCCCTGCGCCGCAAATGAGGCCGTCCTGACGATGCGCTCCATCCGTTTTCCGCTCACAGCCGTTCTGTTTTCCGTCTGCATTGCCGTGGTCATGATTTCTGCGTCCGCGGTCCGCGCAGACCAGGTCATGAACAACCTGGATTTCTCGCTGCACCAGCACCAGGGAGCCGAGGACGGCCCCACCCTGCTCGTGATCGGCGGCATCCAGGGCGACGAGCCAGGCGGCTTCAACGCCGCCTCCCTGCTCGTGACGCATTACACGATCCTGCGCGGCAACGTCTGGATCGTGCCCAACCTGAACTTCATCTCCATCATCCGCCGCAACCGCGGCGTGTACGGCGACCTGAACCGCAAGTTCGCCCTGCTGAGAAGCAGCGACCCCGAGTACTCCGTCATCAAGAAGATCAAGTCCATCATCGATACGGACTCCGTGAACCTGGTGCTCAACCTGCACGACGGCAGCGGTTTTTACCGGCCCGAGTACACCGACGCCATGCACTCCCCGCACCGCTGGGGCCAGAGCGTGATCATCGACCAGGAGAGCATCGACGCCCCCTACGGCCAGCTGATGGGCATGGCCAGCCAGGTTGTGGAACGCGTGAACAAGGCGCTGCGCGATCCGGAGCACGCCTATCATGTGAAGAACACCGAGACGCGCCTGGGCGACCACGAGATGGAGAAGACCCTGACCTACTTCGCCATCAACCAGGGCAAGGCGGCCTTTGGCATCGAGGCGTCCAAGGACTTCCCCACCAGCCTGCGCACCTACTACCATCTCCAAGCCCTTGAAGCGTTCATGGACCTCATGGGCATCGAGTACACGCGGGACTTCGAGCTCAACGTGGCCGATGTGCGCAAGACCATCGACACGGACGCGGCCGTGGCGCTCTATGACAACCGCATCTTCCTGGACCTGCGCGACGTGCGCAGCACCCTGCGCTACGTGCCGCTGAAGAAGAACGCCCAGCTCGCCTTCGCCTCCACCAACCCGCTGGTCACCGTGGTCGGGCAAGGCAGCAACTACGACGTCTACTACGGCAACCGGCTCATCACCAACATGCACCCGCAGTACTTCGACTACGAGACATCGCCCCAGGTGGTGACGCTGAACGTGGACGGCCGCTCCATGGACGTGCCCATGGGCAGACGGGTGCAGGTGGCCGACTCCTTCAGCGTGGCCCCCAGAAAGGGCTACCGCGTCAACGTCATCGGCTTCACCCAGGCCGGCGTGGACAACGAGTGCGGCATCCCCATCCGCCGCGCCGACATCATGGAGCACTACTCCGTGGATACCGACGGCTCGGTCTATCGCGTGGAGGTGTACCGCGAGGACAGCGACACCTTCTGCGGCATGGTGCTGGTGGACTTCGACACCAGCCGCCAGGGGCCGGCTCCGGACCAGCAGCCCCACACCATCTCGCCTGTCCGCGTGGTCACCAGGGACAAGGGTCCAGCGGCCGCAGCGCATGGGGACAGCGCAGCCTCACGCTGAGCCCGGCCGTGGCGTTTGCGGCATGACCGCCGAACAATCTTCGCCCTCCGAAGCGACCGGCAACCGGCTCAAAGACGGCATACCCCGGCCCGATTCTGCCGGGATTTGCCAAAAATCAACTCACAAGTACCCATAAATGTAACAAAAAGCAGCTTGACTGGACAAAAGTCGTCTCATCGAAGTATACACATCTCTTCTCGACCTCCAGACGATCTGAACTCCCAGACGATCTGACCACCGGCGCGCCGAATTCTCTACGGTTCGCCCACCATCTTCCCCGGCCAGGCGATCTTCGCCACTCGCGCCGAATACGAGACGGAGAGACGTAATGACCAAGACAATCGAACTGTCCATGGCCGAAAAACGGCCTGACACCACGCAGGAGACCGCGACGCTCTCGGTCCGCGGCAAGACCTACACCCTCCCCGTGCTGGAAAGCTCCGAAGGCGAGCTCGCCATCGACATCAAGAATCTGCGAAGCGAAACCGGCGTCATCACCTTCGACCCCGGGTACGCCAACACCGGATCGTGCAAAAGCAGCATTACTTATGTGGACGGCGAGAAGGGCATCCTCCGCCACCGCGGCTATCCCATCGAACAGCTCGCGGAAAAGAGCTCTTTTGTGGAACAGGCCATGCTGCTGATCTTCGGCGAGCTGCCTTCCATGGACGAGCTCGACAACTTCCGCGGCATGCTGCGCGAGCAGGAGCTGCTGCACGAGGACCTGCTGCACCACTTCGACGGCTTCCCGCCCAACGGCGAGCCCATGGCCATCCTTTCCGCGGTCATCAACTCCCTGGGCAGCTACCACCCGGATCTCTACGAGTTCAAGGACGAGTACCAGTTCCGCAGGGCCTGCGCCAAGATCATGAGCAAGGTGCGCACCATCGCGGCCTTTGCCTTCCGCAAGTCCATCGGCCGGCCCTTCATGTACCCCAACCCGAACAAGAGCTACTGCGCCAACTTCCTGCACATGATGTTCTCGGTGCCGTACAAGATCTACGAGCCGCCGCTGGGCGCGGTGCGCGCGCTGTCACTCTTCCTTATCGTGCACGCCGACCACGAGCAGAACTGCTCCACATCCACGGTGCGCATGGTGGGCTCCACCCAGGCCAACCTCTTCGCCTCGGTCTCGGCCGGCATCTGTGCCCTGTGGGGCAAGCTGCACGGCGGCGCCAACGCCGCGGTCATCCAGATGCTGCAGGATATCCACGACAACAACATCAAGGTGTCGGATTATCTGGAGAAGGTGAAGCGGAAGGAGTTCCGGCTCATGGGCTTCGGCCACCGCATCTACAAGAACTTCGATCCCCGCGCGCGCATCCTTAAAGGCGCGGCCCACGAGCTGTTGCTGAACATGGGTCAGACCGACGACGAGCTGCTGGCCATCGCCCAGGAGCTGGAGCAGGCCGCCCTGGAAGACGAGTTCTTCAAGGAACGCCAGCTCTATCCCAACGTGGACTTCTACTCCGGCATCATCCTGCGCGCCCTGGGCATTCCGGTGAACATGTTCCCGGTCATGTTCGCCATCGGCCGCATGCCCGGCTGGATCGCCCACTGGTACGAGGAGTACTGCCAGCCCATGCGCATCCACCGCCCGCGGCAGCTCTACATGGGCGAACGGCTGCGCGATTATCTGCCCCTGGACGATCGCTAGGGACAGCCTGATTTGTTGGATGGGCGGGGTATAGAGCTAACCTTGAAAAGGTGTTGATGCTCTTATGCATTTCTCTGAAACAAAAGCAGCATGTTTCAGATGAAAGTCTTGTTTCAAGACAAAAATACGCTACCCGCGGACCTTGCCCACATCCACATACCGCAGCGCATCGTGAACTTCGCGGGCGAGGCGCATGGACTCCTCGCTCGCGTAAAGCTCCACGGCCTGTGTGTACTCCGGGTGGGCCATCACGGCCTTGGTGAAAAAGAACGCCGCCTCGTTGGACTCGCCGCCCCGCTCCAGCACCTTGAGCGCCTCCATCTTGAAGCGTGAGAAGGCGATAAGCCGCTTGGAGTAGCCGGCGCTCTTGCGCCGCTCCAGAAACTCCTCCAGGAAGCCGGCGAGCCAGGTCAGGCTCTCCTTGCCTGCGCTCCGGCACATGGTCACGCGCGACTGCAGGAACTCGGCAATGGTCTTGTCGGCGAGTATGGCTTCGTTGTCGAAGAACTCCGGTATCTTGCGCGCCAGGTTATAGGCCAGGACCAGGGCGTCCTTGTTCTGCCCGGCCGCGATGTGCCGCTCCAGCCGCTCCTGGAAGTGGACCGTCCGCCTGGCCAGCTCCGGCACGGTGGTCCGTTTCTGCATGGCGGCCACGGTGTCGAAGATGTCCACCACTGTCTCCAGCACCTGGTAGAGCTGGTGGTTCTTGTAGAACATCTCGTTCTGCGCCAGGCTCGGCTCCAGCATCAGCCCGCGCACAATGGCGCCGGCGCTTTCCAGATCCTTGTGCTCCACGGCGTAGGCCACGGCCAGGTTGAAGTTCACCGCGGCCTTGTTGGGCGGGTCCAGTTCCAGCAGCCGGTTGTAGATGTCGATGGCTCTGAGCGGCCCCTCCAGCTTGCGCACCAGCGTGCCCATGTAGATGATCTCGTTGCACGCCTCGGCAAAGTGGCCCTCGTCCCGCGCGGCCTTGAACAGCAACCGCTCGGCCTCGGTGAAGTTGCGCTCGTCGATGGCCGCCAGCCCCAGGAAAATGAGCTGTCCGGCAGGCAGCTCGTCCATCTCCGTGTTGGCCACCCTGTTGAACGCCTCTCTGGCCATGGCGCCAAGCTGCTTTACCGTCGGATGGCCCTTGCCCAACGTGCTCTTGAGGTCGACCTTCATCAGCTCGCCGGCAATGCGCGTCACGGCCTCCACATCCCGCTGCCGGCTGTCCTCCTCGTCCAGGGGCTTGATGGCCGCCGCCTTGTCCAAAGCGCGCTGGAAGTTGGTCATGGCGTCGTTCAGAAGCTGCATCACCTCAGGCTCGTTGGGCGAATCCCCGGACCGCAGCCGCTCCTGGGCCTGCAGCACCCGGACCATGCCGATCTCCTTGTTCGGCTCCGGGCTACCCTCGGCCACCTCCTCTGCCTGGGCGAAACGCATCAGCGCCTTGGGGTAGCGCTTCAGCCGCACATACGTCCTGCCGCTCTCCATATACGCCGCCGGGTCCCTGGGGTAGATTTCGATGGCTTTGGAGAAGCACTGCACAGCGCGTTCCCAGTCGCCGCCGGCTCTGGCCTCGTGGCCGGCGCGCATCCACTTGTCGGCCTCGGCCTTGCGCTCGGAAAGCTCGCGCTCCTCCTGCCGCTCCTTGAGCTCCTCCAGCCGGCCCTCCTTGTGCGGCAGGTACTCCGCCAGGTAGTCGCGCACCTCGCGGTAGCGCTCCATGAGCTGCTCCTTGGCGCGGATCTCGCGCATCTTGGGCGCCAGGCCGGAGAGCGATTCGAGCTTCTGGAGGATGAACGCGCCGGACACGCCATACTGCGCCAGGGTGATAAGCGTGTTCTCGCGCTTCTGGGAGAAGTGGATGTCCGTGAACACGGGCACGCACTTGGCGAGGGTCTGCATCACGTCGCGGCGGGTGTTGCCCACCACGAGCTTCACGGTCTCGAAGTACTCCGGCAGCTCCTTGGGGATGCGCGTCTTGCTGCCGGGCGAGACGGCGTGGGAGGGCGGGTTGATCAGGAAGACGCCCTCCCGCGTGAGCAGAAGCTGGCCCAGGGCGCGGGCGTTTTCAAAGTAGGCGAGCGGCGTCTTGTGGACGGTGACGTTGGAGAACTTGAGCGCTTCCAGGATGACCTTGAGCTGGTCGCGCAGCACCCGGTCTATCACGTAGATGTGGAACGGCTTGTCGCGATACGACGCCAGGACGTCGGCGGTCGGCTCCGCGGCGTCCGCTTTGCCGGTGGTATGCTGCGTCGCTTCGCCCATCTGTGTTCCGCGAAAATACGCTGTCCCAAATCAGGAGAGCTTTTTCTCCTCGTCGGGATCCATGGAAAAAGAGTGCTCGGCGTCGGGAAAAACGCCCGACTCCACCTCGTTCTTGTACTGCGTGACAGCCTCGCGCACATCCGCAGCCATATTCGCGTACTTCTTGACGAACTTTGGCGTAAACCGCTCGAACAGGCCAAGCACGTCGTGGATCACCAGCACCTGGCCGTCGCAGTGTGCGCCGCCGCCGATGCCGATGGTGGGAATCTCCAGGGCCTCGGTGATGTAGCGGCCCATGGCCGCCGGCACGGCCTCCAGAATGATGGCGAAGCAGCCGGCCTCCTGCAGGGCCTTGGCGTCCTCCAATATGATCCGCGCGGCGTCGGCCGTCTTGCCCTGCACCTTGAACCCGCCGATGCCGGCCACGCGCTGCGGCGTGAGCCCCACGTGGCCCACCACCGGTATGCCGGCCTGGACCAGCGCCTTGGTCTGCGGCGCCACCTCGCGGCCGCCCTCCAGCTTCACGGCGCGCACGCCGCCTTCCTTGAAGAGCCTGCCCGCGCTGGCCAGTGCCTGCTCCGGCCCGGCCTCGTAGCTCAGAAACGGCATGTCGCCCACCACCAGGGCGTGCGACGCCCCGCGGGTGACGGCGCTGCAGTGGTGCACCATCTCGTCCATGGTGACGGGAATGGTGTCGTCGTAGCCCAGCACGGCCATACCCAGGGAATCGCCCACCAGGATCATGTCGATTCCCGCCTCGTCCACTATTTTCGCAAAAGGATAGTCATAGGCCGTCAGCATGGTGATCTTGCGCTGTCCCTTGCTCGCCCTGATATCCGGTGCAGTAATTCTCTTGGCCATTGTAGTCGCTTGTGCAGAAGATCTGCCTGTGTTTGCGCGTGGCGTCCGCCACGTGGGTTGGTTTCACGTTCCTTATTTAGTGTAATTCTTCGCAGTTGGGTAGCCCCTGGCTGCATATTGCACGCGGGAGGCGCATCCTGCGCGGATATGCGCCCGGCCGGAGCGTTCCTGATCCGACGGTCACCCTGTGCGACGGCTTTCAGAAACGAGAAAACGCGGCGGCCTGTTCCAGACCGCCGCGCCAGTAATCCATCTATCCTGGCGAACGCCGGCCGCGCCGCTGCATAGGGACATGTGCGCGGCTGCGTAGCGCCTAAGCTCGTGGATGCGCTCCGCCTAACGCAGACGGCGTTCCAGATCGACCTGTTCGCGTTCCTCGTCTTCCAGCTCCAGGTAGCGGCGCCTGTCCTCGCGCGTCTCCTTTTCCACGGCCTGGTAGAACTTCAGCACTTTGGAAAAGGCCATTTCCGCCTGGACAATGGATACGCCGCCAAGCGGACGCCACCCGTCCATGAGGTGCTTGCGCACTTCCTCTTCGAGCTCATGATCCGATGATGCTTTGATAATTTTGTATTTCAAGACGTTACCCTCCACGCCGAAGATGATCAGAGTTGCTTCGCCAAGTGAGCGGCTCCATAGAAATTGTTACGTAGCACAAAATGATATGGTTCAAAAAGAGGTGCGGAGCACGCCTTGCGCAACTTGATGCACCGACCGCTTTCCCGTATCCTGTTGTCGATTTTTTCGAGCCCTGCACCCGCCACCGCGAAACTCCGGAGATTCCGCCATGACGACGCGATCGGTTCCCCCCGTGCTGCGCCTAGCCTGCCTTGCTCTGCTCGCCCTTGTATGCGCGCCGCGACCCGCCGCGGCTCTCGACGCCCAGCAGCTTTTCAGGAACGCCAAGGACTCCATTGTGATGATCGTATCCGTGGACGCCTACAGCAGACCCATCTCTCAGGGCTCCGGCTTCTATATCAAGGACGGCCGCGAGATCGTTACCAATTACCACGTCATCAAGGGCTCGTCCGAGGTCCGCGTCAAGACGCCCGGGGGCGACCTGGTCTCGGCGCTACGGGTGAAGGCTGTGGACAAAAAGCACGATATCGCCATTCTGGAGATGCCGTCCGAAGGCAAGGGCCAGCCCCTGCCCCTGCACTCCGGCGACCCCGAGGTCGGTGAAGAGATCCTGGCCATCGGCAACCCCAAGGGGCTGGAGAAGACCCTCTCCACCGGCGTGATCAGCGGGCTGCGGCGCATGGACGGCAACTCCCTGGTCTACCAGATCACCGCGCCCATTTCCCCTGGCTCCAGCGGCGGCCCGGTGCTCAACACCGACGGCCAGGTCCTGGGCGTCACCAGCTTCCACGTCTTGCAGGGCCAGAACCTGAACTTTGCCCAGCCTGCGCTCTACATCCACAAGCTTCTGGGCAACCCCACGGGCGGCGACTCCTTCCAGTCCATGCCCAAGCGCTCCCTGCAGATGAAAAAGGATGACTCCGGCGTCATCACCATCTTTGAGAACTGAGAGCCGCTGACAAAACCGGTCATAGCGCCACGGCGGATTGGGGGCGTCCACGTTTTTCGCCCATGCGAGCCATGCCGGCAACTCCATTCCGTGCGCTGCATGATCGCAGAGCTCCCTCCTGAGAGCCCCCCTGAGTCCTGATAATCGGGATTCCGGACCCAGTGGTCCCCGACAGGGGCGGGGGGACAGAGTCCCTCCATGCAACCGGGTCTTAAATTTCGTTATGTCTGAATGGGCTCGGCCAGGCTGTCCGTCTTCGCGAACCGGGCCATGCGTTCGTACTGCGGGGGCTTGCGGCCGTCGAAAAAGCCGCAGGCGCGGTAATAGGCTGCGTCCACGGCCCAGACCTTGAACGCCTCGGTGTCGCGGCGGATGGAACGCGCCAGGGCCAGGGGATTGCGCAGCGCCTGCATCACCGGCCCCAGCATCTCGGAAGGATCGCGGAAGCACTCCCAGTCGCAACGCCGGCAGTCCGGCGCCGGCAGCGCGCCGAGGTCCAGATCCCAGAACTTGCCCAGGTTTTCGGAGCCGCGGTAGCCGCACGGGTAGGTATTCATGTCCTTGCAGTCCACAAAGAAGAAGTCCACGCCGCCGCGGCAGGGGTAGCCCTGAGGCTCTCCCGTTGCGTAGGAGCGCACCAGCGCGCGCAGGGAGCTGCGCGGGGAGAAGATGCGCAGCTCGCCCCGGAACTCCGGAATGGTCTCGTACAGCGCGCGGAAGAGCAGCGCCTTCTCGGCCGGCCGGAAAGAGATGAAGTCGTCCTCCGAGGTGGCGGCGTAGACCGCGTCGCCCTCGTCCTCGAAGCTCATGGGGTAGCAGGCGTTGGCCATGGTGAAGCCGAGGTCGTGCACCATGCGGTAGAAGCGGCGGAAGGCCGTGCGCGCTGCGGCGTAGAACGCCCAGGCAGCCGCGCTGGTGTTGGGATCGTCCGTGGCCGGGCCTGTGTAGCTCGGCAGGCGGTGCGGGCCGTCGCCGCCGGTGAGGCGGTTGATGCCCAGGTTGGCCGCCGGGTAGATGCCTGCCTCGTGGAAGATGGGCAGCGCCTTTTCCATGCCCGCCACGATGCCGGAGAAGCCGCGGTTTTTCTCGTGCACCTCGGCGTCGGCCGAGTCCACGCTGATCCAGAAGGTATTCAGCGGCGTGGCGGCGAAGCGCTCCGCCATGCGCTTGATCTTGTCCTCCCAGCCGGGTGATTCGTGGCCGCGGAAGATGAAGCCGTTGGTGCCGGTGCGGACAAAGGGAATGCCGGCGCGGCCGGCGTGCTCCATGAGCAGGGCAATCTCGTCGAGGTGGAGCAGGGGTTCGCCGCCGGTAAAGGAGATGGACTGCACGCCGCGCTCGGCCACGGCGTCTATGAGCATCCTGGCCTGCTGCATGTCCATGGAGCTGCGCTCGAAGGTGCTGGTGCGGCGCATGCCGCACTGGGCGCAGGCCGCGTTGCAGCGGTCCGTGTACTGGATGACCACCTGGCCGGGGATGCGGTTGGCCGCAAGGCGCTTCCAGGTGGCGAGCTGGAACAACGGGTGGCGAGGCTTCATGGCAGGGATCGGCTTCTTGTCAGGGGAGGACCCGGCGTCAGTTCCGGTTTCTGCGTCGTTTTCGACGTCCGCCAAGCCCTCCTCCATGTCTTTCATTCTCGTGTACAGTATCATAGATGCCGAGAGCTACCATCCTCGTGTGGCAAATACGTGTCGTCCTCCTACCCGTTGCGTAACGAGTCCATGAGCTCGGTGAGCTGCGCGGCCAGGGCCGTGAGCTTGCCGATGGCCTCCACGGCCTCGTCCATGTTCTGCGCCGTGGCGTCGGAGAGCTCGCTTACGGAGCCCATGGTCCGGCTGATGGTCTCGCTGGATGCGGACTGCTCTTCCGAGGCTGTGGCGATGGCCCGAACCTGGTCCGTGGCCTCGTCCACCATGCGCACGATATCCTCCAGGGCGGAGCCTGCCTGGCCGGCCAGGTCGCTGGATTGCCGCACGGCGTCGGCCGATTCATCCATGTGCCGGCCAGCCCCGGCCACGCCGGACTGGATGGAGCTCACGGCGCGGCCCACCTCGTCCGTGGCCTGCATGGTCTTCTCGGCCAGCTTGCGGACCTCGTCGGCCACCACGGCGAACCCCCGGCCGGCGTCGCCTGCGCGCGCCGCCTCGATGGCCGCGTTCAGGGCCAGCAGGTTGGTCTGGTCGGCAATGTCGTTGATCACCGTCATCACCCGGCCAATGGCCTCGGCCTGCTCGGCCAGATCCTTCAGGCTCGTCTGCATGGCCGTGGTGGTGTCGGCCACAGTGTGGATAGAGCCCACCACCTCGGTCACCACGGTCTTGCCCATGCCGGCTTTCTCTCGCGCAGCGTCCGCGCTTTTGGAGGCGCGGGATGCGTTCTCGGCCACGTCCATCACGGCGGTGTTCATCTCGCCCATGGACATGGCGGCCTCGCTCACCTGCTCCCGCTGATTCTCGGCAACGCTCGTGGCGTCTGCAACGCGGGAGGCCAGATCGTCTGCCGCGTTGCGCAGCGTGTCCACGAGATCTTCCAGCTTGCCGGCCGCCTCGCGCAGGCCATCCTTGCGCGCCTCCATGGCCCGCTCCCCGGCCTCCCTGGCTTCGTCCAGCGCCTGCCTGGTTCGTTCGGCCTCGGCCTCTGCCTCGCGGCCTTTGTCCTCGGCGTCCTGCACGGCCTGCTTCAGGGAGCCCACCATGATCTCCATGGAGTCTTTGAGATCCTTGGTCTCGCCCGGGAAATAGCCGCTGAGCTGCGCGTCGAGGTCGCCTCGGGTGATGTCCTCGGAAAACGCCGCAAGCTTGCCGATGGGGCGGGTGATGAGCCGGCGGAAGTACCACAGCAGCCCCACGACAACGAACAGCAGAAGCACCAGGCTGATGACCGCGATCTTGATCATCATGGCGCTGATATGCTGTTCGAATACCTGCTGGCGCTCGGACACGATGGCCTGGATATCGTCGATGTAGATACCGTTGCCGATAACCCAGCCCCACGGTTCATAGAGGATCACGTAGGAAAGCTTGGGATAGAGCTCCTTGGTAGCGCCGCCGTCCTCGGTGGGTTTGGTCCACTGGTACCAGACAAAACCTTCGCCGGCGTGCTTGACCACATCCACCATGGCGACGAAGAGGTTCTTGTTGTCCAGGGGAACGATCTCGCCGTCCTGGCCGGCCTGCATCTTCACGGCGCAGTCGAACTTCGGGTTAGCCAGGGCCTTCCCGTCCAGGGAGGGGCTGGTGGGATGCATGATCATGTGCGGCAGCGGCTCGCTGGTGTCGTTAACCCAGAAGTAGTTGCCGTCCTGCAGGCGCATGGCCTTGAGCTCGTCCAGGGCCTGCTGCTGGCGGATGCGGATCAGCGCATCGATGGGCGCTTCCGAGCCCACGAACCAGTCCGAGTCCGGGATGTGCACCACCACGCCGAGGGCGGAGCCGCCCTCCCCCTTCCGGGCGTACTCATACACGGCGGCGCCGTTCGCGGCGGTGCGGCTGCTTTCCATGGCCTGGACAAGGTAGAGCGCGCCTGTCGCATCGGCGAACAGGGAAGGATCGTCGATTGCGGCTCCCATAAGCCCCACGTCGGTGTTGAAGGCCATGCTCGTCCCGTCGCTGGCCCAGATGTCGTAGACGGCCGTATGGCCGGCGTCGGCCACGAGCTCCAGGATATGCTCCCGCAGCTCATCCGGAGGCAGGTTCTCCTGGAGGGCGGCCTGCACCTGCCCGGCCACCACGCGCAACGGAATCTCGATGGGCTCCGGATCGCGCACCATCTCCGCATGGCGGCGCACCACCTGGTACGGCAGATGGGTCTGGTTGCGGATGGCGTCCTTTGCCCGCGAAAGGACCAGGTCGTAGGTGTCCGCGACGTTGTGCTCCGAAAGCTCCAGGAGCCGCAGAACGCTCAGGCCGGTTCCCAGCCCCCCCATGACAAACAGAATGCAGATGACGACAAGGGTTGCACGATTGCCTATGGAGTGCAGGACTCCACGCCGCGTCCGATCCATACTAGCCTCCCCTCCATCAGATCTTCACCTCCACGGACTCCATGCCGGACCACGCCCCGCAATGGTAATTCCATTATAGACAATAAGTTGGAGACCGTCTTGAGGCAACAAAAAAAAACGGGGCCCGGATGGACCCCGTTGGAGAGGGTATGCGGTCGGGCCTCAGTTGCCGGCGTACATCGACCAGGTCTGGTCGAAGCAGCGAGAGAGGGAGCGGGTTTCCATGTACTCGCGGGCGCTCTTGCCCATGGCCTGCAGCCGGGGGCCGTCGCCGATGAGGGAGAGGATGGCGTCCTTGAGCGCGGCGGAGTTGCCGCCTTCCACCACGACGCCTGTCTGGCCGGGCAGGAGGTTCTCCTGCGGTCCGCCCTGGTTCGTGACCACCACCGGCAGACCCGAGGCCTGGGCCTCCAGCACCACGCGGCCAAAGGTGTCCGTGGTGGAGGGGAAGACGAAGAGGTCGCTGGAGGCATAGGCCGCGGCCAGGTCGTCTCCTTCCAGCTTGCCGGTGAACACGGCGCCCGTGCCGTCCAGGTTGGCTTCCATCTCCTGGCGGTAGGGGCCGTCGCCCACCACCACGAAGTCCAGCTTGCCCGCGTACTGGCTGCAGAGCTCCATGTAGGCCTGCTCCAGGATGTGCAGATTCTTCTCCCTGGAGATGCGGCCCACGTAGAGCAGCTTTCTGGAGCCGTTCAGGCTGAACTGCTTGAAGAAGCCGTTGCGCTTCTGCGGGGTGAAGCGGTCCACGTCCACGCCGCGGGGGTAGAGGCGGATCTTGTCAGGGTTCATGCCCTTGGAGCGCAGCTCCTGACCCACGGCGTCGGACGGCACGTACACGTAGTCCATCTGGTTGTAGTACCAGACCATGGCCTTCCACATGAACTCTTCCATGGCCTCGTCGCCCGTAAGGTGCAGGGCGTACTGTGGCAGAGCCGTGTGGTAGGTGCCGGAAATGGGCAGCTTGAGAGCGCGGGCGATGCCCAGCGCGGCCAGGCCGATGGGGCCGGGCGTGGCCGAGTGGATGTGCGTGAAGCCCTGGTCGTAGATGGCAGTGAGCATCTGCAGGAACGGCGGGTAGAAAAGCGAGAGCTCCGGGTACTCGGGCAGCTCGTAGCGGCCCACCGGCTTGAAGTTGAGCACGCCGGGCAGGTCGCGGCTGGAGCCGTCGTCGCAGGTGACGATGGCGTACTCCTTGTTGCTGGCGCGGGCCAGGTCCACATGCTCCTGCAGGGTCTTGGCCACGCCGTTGGTCTCGAAAAAGGTGTCGGTGAAGTGGGCGATCTTCACGCGCTTGCGCGGACGCTGCAGCCCGGGGTGGAAGTCCAGGAACCGGGAGAGGGCCTGCTTGCAGAAGGCGCGGTCCTTGGTGAACACGGAGAAGCCTACGAAGAACGGCGAGAGCAGCGTGTAGAGCACGCCTGCCGAGGCCAGCTCCTTATAGATGTTGAAGAAGTCCGCGTTGACCACCCGCTCCATGAGCCGGTCGCCGTAGTGGGCCAGCACACGGTTGGCCGTGGCGTTGGCAAAGTCGAACCACTCGCTCTCGTCCGCGGCCTTGCGCATGGAGTCCGGGTCGGCGCTGCGGCGCGATTCGAACTCCTGCTGGGCCATGGTTTTGAGGATGGAGCGCAGCTCTTCCGGCTCCTTGCGGGAGCGGAGGCAGCGCAGGACTCCGGTGTTGTGGATCGCGGCCTTGATCTTGTCCAGGCAGGTCGGCTTGGGCGAATCCGGAGAAAGGGAGCGATCGAGGAAGGTGCAGAAGCTGTCGGTGTTCACATAGCGGGACAGGCCGTAGCGCTCGCGGTAGAACTGGTAGGCGATGCCGTAGAGGATATGGCCGAAGGCCTTGGGCGAGGCGTGTCTGCCGCGGGGTTCGGAGTCGCCTCTGGCCACACCTTCCAGGAATGCGTTGAGGTTGCGCGCGCCGGTCACCTCGGTGTGCATGCGGGCGATGTGCAGGCCGCTGTGGTCGTCGGAGCCGCCGGTCATGGACTTGCGCCACGGCGTCTCGGACTTGGGCTCCATATCGTGCTTGTTGGCGAGGTCGTCTATCACGGCCTGGGTGAGCATGTTCAGGATGCGGCGCAGGGAGTTGTTCTGCACGCTGTCGCGCGTGCCGTTGGACTCGAAAACGTCAAAGAGCAGCAGCAGCTTCTCGAAGTGGTCCAGGGTGAGCTTATCGTTGACGGCGAACAGGGGATGGGCCAGGGCGTGGGCCACGTCCATCCGGCGCAGGTAGTCCGTGAGCTCGTAGATGTTCCGGCGCAGCGCCTGGATCTCGTCGTGTACCTGCTCGTCGATATTCCAGGCCAGGACGTGCACCTTGCAGCCATCCTCGGGAAAATGCGCGGTGATCTCCTCGCTGATGAACGTGTGCGGCAGGTGCGCGATGGAGAGCGAACCGTCGATGACGTTGTGGTCTGTGATAGTGACCATGTCCATGCCCTGGTCCCGGCAGGTGCGGTAAATTGTCGCCGGCTCCACAAAGCTCTCCGGGCAGTTCATCTTCCGCAAAATCCACTGGGAAGGCCTCGATGAAAACTTTGAATGCACATGCAGATCGATTTTCATGGCCTGACCTCGCTTTTCTCCAACCCCGTTTTGCTTACGCAGAAAAAAAGGGCTCCTGCGGAAGAAGCCCTTGAACGCAAACGGCGGCAGGCGCCGCCCCGGAGATGGCTGACGCGCCACCTCCCCGCGGATTCGGCCTCGGCCGATCCGATACTCACAGTCTGCGCTTTCGGGAAGCTCCCGATTGAATGTGTCTTTGAAACAATCATACATCATCCATGCGGTGAATGAACAGGAAGCCGGGACAGTCCCCGGCGTGCCGGGCAGTGTCTGTGCGCCGGCCGCGTCCTGTGTTTCAAGACGTCTACATCGCACTCGTGACGGAGTGATGACGTCCAGCGCCAATTTCTGTGACACGATACCCAAAGAAACCCCAGCGCGGGGAAAGGCAGCGAGTCGGGCAACCGGACACTCCGCATGGCAAAACATACAATTATACCAATTCCGGAATCACATGGCTACCCGCTAATTCACAATTTTCCCCTTTTCGAGTACCCGAAACCCAAATTCGTCCTTGCACTTCGCCTTAAAAGACAATAAATATGACGACATTATTGAGGCAAGAGACCCGGCAGTTGCGTCGGTTGCGTCTTGCTGCACGCAGCTTCGGCAAACAATTTGTCGGCACTTCCTTTGCATGATCCCAAGTCGCCGTGCGAACCCTAAACAACGAAGGGGTGTCGTATGCTGGACAAGTTCTACCGGATGGTGGGAATCGTTAGCCCCCGACGACAGCTTAACGAGCTGAAAGCATTTGTGGATCAGTACGTTGAAAGCGACACAGAAGATCTCGTCCCACTTGCCGCGAAGGTCGCCGGCTACCGGACCCTGTTTGAAAGCAAGAACATACGGGTTGGCGAACCTGTCGAGTATCTCACTGAAAAACCTGCCATTATGACGCGCATGGAAGACTTCGTGCGCGACATGAGCAAGACGGCCGACGAACTCGACATTGAAGCGGCGCATGTCTGGCTGTATACATTGCGTGCCGCCAACGCCATCGCCAAAAACAGCAAGGAAGCAGACGAGTTCAGGCAGCTCGCCACCGACATGTGGAAGCAGCTGAGGCTGGCTGCGCCCGATACGCCCGATCCTGCGTTCGAGCCCGACGTTTTTTCTTCGTGATGTCTTCACCGGTGATGGCCATCTTGCACCATGCAAACGCCCGTATCGAAAACGTGAAGGAGCACTCAGATGTTTAATCCCGACGACACAATGTTCGCCATCGTCGGCTCGATTATCCTCGGAGGAGCCGCCGGCTTTCTCGCCGTTCAGTTCTCCATCTTCGTCCTGAGCATCGCGGTGAGCGCCTACGGCCTCATCAAGGAACGTATCTGGAGCAAGCAGTACTTCGGGGTCTGGCTCAAGTCCGTGGTCGGCATCGCGGTCTGCGTCATCATCACGCTCCTCGGCGACTACATCTTCCGCCAGCGCCTGGGCTACAGCTACGCGCACCTTGACCACATGATCTTCTGGTCGATCTTCTCGCTTATCCTGCTCGCCTTCGTCTTCCACATCCTGCGCAAGCTCCGGAAGCTGCGCGACATAGTGGCCACGCCCGAGTTCGACGACATCCACATGTCACACGATTCCAATATCGACGACTATGTGCGCAAGAACATCGAGCTGCTCAAATCGCTGCAGGACGGCCTGAACGACTAGCCACTTCCTCGAGACCGTATTCTTTGCGGGAGTACCATGCAGAAGCGGAAGACACGCAAAAGACTCGGGGAGATGCTCGTCGAAGCTGAAGCCCTGACCGAGGAGCAGCTTCAGGACGCGCTGTCAAAGCACAAGCGCAAGGGCTTGCGGCTCGGCGAGTACCTTATCGAGACCGGCGTCCTCGATGAGGCGCGCATCATCGAGGTCCTCAGCAAGCAGCTCCAGATCAGGCGGCTCGACTACGACTCCTTCGTGCCCAACCCGGAGCTGGCCGAGATCGTTCCCTTTGAGATCGCGCAGCGCCACAAGGTCGTCCCCCTCTCCAGGCAGGGCTCTGTCCTCTGGGTCGCCGTGCAGGACCCCACCGACATCTCCGCCCTCGACGGCGTCATGCAGTTCACGCGTCTCGAAGTGGAAACCGTGATCTGCAACCGCGAAGAACTCAACGCCATCGGCCAGGCGATTTATGACGCCAAGCTGGACGTGGAGCAGTCCTTCGAGGAAATCGCCGATGACGTCTACGTGGACGAGGATGATGACGATGAAGGTGACCTCTCCATCGGCTCCTTGCAGTCGCAGGCCGAGGACGCGCCTGTCGTCAAAATCATCAACACCATCCTCATCCAGGCACTGCAGAAACGCGCGAGCGACATACATCTGAGCCAGGGACCGGACCGCGTCATCCTGCGCTACCGCGTGGACGGCGATCTGCACGACCAGCCTTCCCCGCCCAGAAAGCTGTTCACGGCCATGGTCTCGCGCATCAAGCTGCTCTCCAACCTCGACATCTCCGTCACGCGCATTCCCCAGGACGGCCGCTTCACCTACCGCGTCCAGGAGCGGGAAATCAGCGTGCGTACCTCCACCCTGCCCACCATCTACGGCGAAAAGGTGGTCATGCGTCTGCACGTGCAGTCCAAGCGCAACCTGGAGCTGCACGAACTGGGCATGAGCGATCGCGAGCGGCAGAAGATCGAGGCGGCCAGCCTCAAGCCCCACGGCATGATCCTGGCCACGGGCCCCACCGGCAGCGGTAAAACAACCCTGCTCTACTCGCTCCTGCACAAAATTTCCAAGCCGAACATCAACATAGTCACCCTCGAAGACCCGGTGGAAACGCGCCTGCCCGGCATCACGCAGGTGCAGCTCAACACCAAGGCGGGCATGACCTTTGCCTCGGGCCTGCGCTCCATCCTGCGCCAGGACCCGGACGTCATCATGGTCGGCGAGATTCGAGACCGCGAAACGGCGAACATCGGCATCGAATCCGCCATGACCGGCCACCAGGTTTTCTCCACCCTGCACACCAACGACGCGGCTGGCGCCGTCACCCGGTTCATCGAGATGGAGATCGAGCCCTTCCTCATCGCCTCCACCCTGCTCGTGGTGGTGGCTCAGCGGCTCGTGCGGCGCATCTGCCCGGACTGCATCGAACCCTACGAGGCCCCGCCCCAGGCCCTGCGCGCCATGGGCGTCTCGGCGCAACAGAAGATGCACTTCTTCCGCGGCAAGGGCTGCATCAAGTGCAGCAACACCGGCTACCGCGGCCGCCTGGGCGTGTACGAGGTCCTCGAAATCGACGACCAGGTCCAGGACCTCATCCTGCGCAAGGCATCGTCCGTGGAGATCAAACGCGCGGCCATCGCCTCCAAAAAGCTCAACACCCTGAAGATGGACGCGGCCTTCAAGGTCTTCCAGGGCCTCACCACCTTCGACGAGTTCACCACTGTGGCGTTCTGATCGCCTGCTGCTTCCATCTGCTGTTCACTGCCGCTCTGCGTCGCGACCATTGTACTAACCGCCGCCGATTTTCTGCCCCAAAATTTGATACGCAGGCGCTTTTTCAGCACTGAAAAAATTTTGGCCTTCACGACCCAAAATTGAGGTCGTGAAGGCCTTTTC
Organism: Oceanidesulfovibrio marinus; assembly: GCF_013085545.1. Taxonomy (NCBI): domain Bacteria; kingdom Pseudomonadati; phylum Thermodesulfobacteriota; class Desulfovibrionia; order Desulfovibrionales; family Desulfovibrionaceae; genus Oceanidesulfovibrio; species Oceanidesulfovibrio marinus. Next base: position 4,164,267 of record NZ_CP039543.1, on the reverse strand, counting down.
GCGCATGGAGATTCAGGGCTTCTAAAATCTCTACGTGCTCTTTCAGGTCAGGCGACGTCATAAATTCTCACGTCCGGGGCACCGTCAAGATAGGGCTGAAGCTCGTTGACAACGTCCTGTGTAAAGAAATCACTCTCAAGGTAGGCGCTGGCATCAGCCACGCTGGCAAAGCCGTGCAAAACCTGCACGTCCTCGTCGCGAATGAGCAGTTCTTTGGACTTCGCACCCTTGATCTGCTTCAGGAAGGGGTCCTTGTACTTCTTGTACACTCCAGCAGCGGCAGCACGATTCGCGGCCGATACTTTCAGTGTAATTTCGAGGTAAGCCATAGCGCTCTCCTTTTTCGAGTCCTACATCATCTTTCAGCATGATCGCTGATAGAGAGACAACACTCTACCGATATTTCTGGAGAAATTTTCTTCTCGCATCTGACTTGTTTCCACTCTCCAGCGCAATTGGTTGGTGCGTACACTACCACGGCGCCGGGCTCCTGCAAACGCGCTGCATGATCCCGGATGGCTCGGAGCGCAACAACCGGACGCATCAAGGCTGCGGTTTCTCCCGCATATTGGCGTGGTTCTGTAAATGTGGAAGGTGTGGGCAATCACCGTGCGTGAGATTTCGGACCATAGTCGGGAGCGGTCATCAGGACACTTCGCCGTATCAGGAGACGCGGACGGGCGTTGCGATCTCCGCCGCCATCCCCCAAAAATAACGAAGCGCCGCCGGGATGTTCCCGACGGCGCTTTTGTTGTGGGCCTGTATAAAAAACTGCTGTCTCAAGAGGAGCGGCCACGCTCACTGTGTCATCAGTATTTTCCGGTTCCTGGTGTGTCGGAACTCCCTGCGTGGCCTTTTACTCGATGCACTCGGCATCGAGGTCCGGGCGCCTCGGCGCGCCGCTATGGATGAGCTGATTCATTATTCGATGTCACCCTCCGTCGCGGTTGAACATATTACCTCTTGCCTCACTCATACGATAAGACCGCTGCGCCGATTGTCCAGGACCAAATCGGCCGGGACATAAAAAAAACCGAAAAAAACTGCGCGCGGGACACCCTTTAAATAAGACGCGACAACTTTTCAGCTGGGATTTTATTGACATTCGCACATGTAAAAGCATCCTGAATTATTGCATAAAGACCAGCTAAAAGTCTTTGGCAAGGGGGCTGGGGCCAATGTTGAACATCCCTTTCAGAAAGGTTTGCCCCCGTTCAGAATCCTGCAAAAATACTAGTTATCGCCGTCAAGCAGATCGCCCAGGGTGCCCAGGATGGAGCCTTCGCCCTGGCGGCGGCCGCCGCCCTGGGGAGCTGCCTGCAGCATCCGGCCGGCCACGCGCGAGAACGGCAGGGATTGCAGCCAGATCTTGCCCGGTCCGCGCAGCTGGGCCAGGAACAGCCCTTCTCCGCCGAAAAGCGATGTCTTGATGCCGCCGACCTGGCGGATATCGAAGTCCACGCGCGACTCGAAGGCCACGACGCAGCCCGTGTCCACGTGCACCTCTTCGCCTGGTCCCAGGGTGCGCTCCATCACGGTGCCGCCGGCGTGCACGAACACGAGGCCGTCGCCTTCCAGCTTTTGCATGATGAATCCTTCGCCGCCGAACAGACCGGTGAGGATGCGCTTCTGGAACTCGATGCCCATGGACACGCCCTTGGCGGCGCAGAGGAAGCAGTCCTTCTGGCAGACCAGGTAGCCGTTGAGGTCCGTGAGCAGGACCGGAATGATGTTGCCGGGATACGGTGCGGCAAAGGCCACGTGGCCCTTGGCCCCGCCGGTCTGGGTGAACACGGTCATGAACAGGCTCTCGCCCGTAAGCATGCGTTTGCCGGCGCCCATGAGCTTGCCCATGAAGCCGCTGGAGGCGTGACGGGCCGAGCCGTCGCCGAAGATGGTCTCCATAGCCACCTCGGGGTCCTTGTACATCATGGCCCCGGCCTCGGCCACGGCGCTTTCGCCCGGGTCCAGCTCCACTTCCACAAACTGCATCTCCTGGCCCAGGATGCGGTAGTCGATGTCGTGCGCCTGCATGGCGGAAGGTGGTGGTGGCGTCGGTGCGGCGCCGGGTCCTGCCAGCCCGCTTTGCATCAGCTCCGGCACCTGGGCGATGGGGGTCCAGTTGAAAAAACCCTGCCGCCAGGCAAAGCCTTCGGGATTGGCCTGGGCCCGGGCGCGGGCCTCCATCTCGTCCATGGGGCCTTCCTGGCCGCCGTCGTAGCTCAGGTACCAGCCTGTCATCGGTCATCCTCCTGTGTGATGCGTGCGTGGCTTGGAATCGTCAGATCGGCTATTAACAGCCCACACAATTCCGGTCTACCAAACCACCGAACCACCAGACCACCGAACCACCAAACTGGGGGCCGCTTTCCTTCGCAACGCCGCTATGGTACCCGCAAGCGGTAGTCGTTACTGGAACACTCCTTCAGACGGAACAGAAACCGCATGCACGTGAAGAACTGCATCATAGGCGCCGGCCCCACCGGCCTGGGCGCCGCCCACCGCCTGGCCGAGCTGGGCGAGGACGACTTCGTCGTGCTGGAGCGCGACGGCCACGTGGGCGGGCTCTCGGCCAGCTTCCGGGACGATGCGGGCTTCACCTGGGACCTGGGCGGCCACGTGGTTTTTTCCCACTACGAGTACTTTGATGCGCTGCTCGACTCCCTGCTGGGCGAAGACGCCCTGCAACACCAGCGCATCGCCCGCGTGCGCATCGCCGGGTCGTGGGTGCCCTACCCCTTTCAGAACAACATCCGCCACCTGCCCAAAGAGCTGGTCTGGGAGTGTGTGGACGGCCTGGTGGAGGCGCACGACCGCGCGGCTCGGGAATCGGCTCCGGCAGCGGACTTTGCCGAGTGGATCGACCGCGTCTTCGGCGCGGGCATCGCCCGGCTGTTCATGCGGCCGTACAACTTCAAGGTCTGGGCCACACCGCCGGAGCGCATGCAGGCCGGCTGGATCGGCGAGCGCGTCTCCGTGGTGGACCTGCGCCGCGTGCTGGAGAACATCATCCTTGAGAAGGAGGACGTCTCCTGGGGCCCGAACAACACGTTCCGCTTTCCCCTGGAAGGCGGCACCGGCGCCATCTACACGCGGCTGGCCCAGCCCTACATGGACCGCATCCGCCTGGAAACGCCAGTGGCCGGCGTAGACGCCGAGTCCAGGACCATACGCACGGCAGATGGCCAGACCATCACCTACGAGAACCTGCTGAACACGTCGCCACTGGATCTCTTTGCCGGGAAGCTTGTAAGCGACGCGCCGGACAGCCTGCGCGAGGCGGCAACGCTGCTGGAGCACAACTCCGTGTTCGTAGCCGGGGTGGGCGTGGCCGGAACGCGCGACGACGACACGTGCTGGATGTACTTTCCCGAGGACAACAGCCCCTTCTACCGCACAACGAACTTCCACAACTACTCCCCGCGCAACGTGCCGGCCGGCGTGTCGGCCCGGGCGCTCATGGCCGAGACTTCCTTTTCCGCATACAAGAAGGAGGACACGGCCGCGCTCATGGACCGCACCGTGGACGGTCTGGTCGCTTCCGCACTGATGGAAAACGATGAGAAGCGTGCTATACTCACACGCTGGGAGACGGTTCTGCCATACGGCTACCCCGTTCCCACCCTGGACCGCGACCGCGCCCTGGCCGCCATCCAGCCATGGTTGGAAGAACGCGGCATCTGCTCCCGCGGCCGTTTCGGCGGCTGGCGGTACGAGGTCGCGAACATGGACCACTCCGTAATGCAGGGCAAGGAATGGGCCGACCGCGTGACCCGCGGCGACACCGAACAAACCTACACCACACCATCGAAATAATGATGCAAGCACGACTTCGCGCACGGCGCGCACGACTCAGGCAACGAATCTCCGAGGCCGGTCTGGCCGGTCTTCTCGTCAGCCACGCGGCAAATCGCTACTACCTCACCGGCTTCGAGCTGCACGACGCCCAGTGCAACGAGTCCTCCGGCCTGCTGCTCATCACGGCGGCCGGCGAGGACTACCTGCTCACCGACCCGCGCTACAAGGACGCGGCCCTGCGGCTCTGGCCCGAGGAGAACCTCTTCATCTACACCGGTGGCGCGCGCGAGGCCATCCGCGAGTTCCTGGAAAAGACCGTGGATACTTCCTCCGGCCCCCTGGGCTTCGAGTCCAAGGCCATGTGCATGGACGACTACGGCTTCTTCTCCGAGACCGTGAAGCTGCAGCCGGCCGACGGCCATGTGGAGGAGATGCGCCTGATCAAGGACCCGGTGGAGATCGAGGCCATGCGCCGCTCCTGCGGGCTGAACCACGCCGTGTTCTCCAAGGTTCCGGAGCTGTTGATTCCGGGCACGACCGAGGCCGAGCTGGCCTGGGAGCTGGAGAAGCTCTTCCGCGAGCACGGCGCCTCGGAGCTGTCTTTCAATACCATCGCGGCCGTGGGCCCCAACGCGGCCCTGCCCCACGCCGTGCCCGGCGAGGACCAGGTGCTGGACAACTGCCCGGTGCTGGTGGACATGGGCTGCCGGCTGGACAACTACTGCTCCGACCAGACCCGCACCTTCTGGGCCGGCGACAAGCCCACCGACGAGTTCAAGCGCACCCTGGAGCTGGTGCAGGAGGCCCAGGCGCTGGCCATCGAGATGATCAAGCCCGGCGTGCCCATGATCGATGCCTACAACACCGCCCGCGACTACTTTGAAAAGAACGGCGTGGCCGAGTACTTCACCCACGGTCTGGGCCACGGCGTTGGCCTGGAGACCCACGAGGCGCCCAGCATCTCCACCCGCTCCAAGGGCGAATTCAAGTCCGGCATGGTCGTCACGGTGGAGCCGGGCCTCTACTACCCGGAGTGGGGCGGCGTGCGCTGGGAGTACATGGTCCTGGTCACGGACAACGGTTGCGAGGTTCTGTGAGCACGGCGGACAATCACGAGATCGAGACAGGGGTTCCGGACAGCGGGGCCCCTGAGAAGAAATCTCCGCGCAAACGCCGGCCACGGCGCGAACCGCCCACATGGTCGGCGCGGCTCTACCTGCGCATCGCCCCGGCGAACATGGCCCTGGCGCGCTTCCTGCTGGAGGCCGACGACAACCTCGGCTACCTCAGCACCCTGGACCGCGCCACCGGGCTTCTGGTCTTCATCCACTCTCCGGACCAGAGCCGCGAGGCCCGCGCCTTTATCGAGGACGCGCGTACGCTCATGCCCATCGAGATCGTGGACACGGGATCGGCGCTGAATCAGTAAGACAGGAACGCCAGGAATCCGCAGCTACGGCAGCCACGCCGGCAGATCGCGCCAGCAGGCATCGATGTATCGGTCCTGCGACCGCGCCTCGGGCTCCCACTCCTGCAGGAGCGTCCAGAACCGCGGCGAGTGGTCCGGGTGCACCAGGTGGCACAGCTCGTGGAGCAGCACGTAGCGTGCCGCTGACCGGGGAATGAGCAGAAGCTTGGCGTTGAGGCTGAGCGTGCCGCGGCGGGAGCAGCTTCCCCAGCGGCTCTTCTGCAGGCGGATCTGGAAGGACTTTGGGTAGACGCCGAACTGAGCGGCCAGCTCCGTGCACCAGGGCGTGAGATGGCGCCTGCCGCGCGCCTTGAGCCAGTCCTCGATAAGCACCAGTCGGTCGTACACGCAGGAGTCGCACGTGGCGATGACTACGGAGTCGCCCTCCTCCCGCCAGCCGTGCTTTTCTGCGCCGGTCTCGTAGGCCACGCTCACGCGGCGCTCCACCGCGGCGAGATCCACCGCGTCGGGCAGAACCGGTGGCTGCGGCCCCTTGCCGCGCGCTTCCATGTCACGCAGGGCCGTGTCTATCCACTCCTTGCGAGAACGCAACAGACCAGGCAGACGGCTGTGGTCGAACCCCTTGGGCACGGTGACGGTCAACCCCACGCGGGGGATAACCTTGAGGATGACGCGGCGCGCTCTGGGGTTCTCGCGCACACGGTACGGCGGCAGCTCGGACACAAAGGGCTCCGGAGTGAAAAATTATTCGGGCACTAATCTGAACAGCTGTTCAGATTGAGATTGTTGTTACATTTTCTCTTGCAATTGGCAATACATGCATTGCGCCACATTGACCTTTCATCACGCCAGGATTAGTAGCTGTACTCTTTGAATCACTGTCTATTCCATTCAGGAGTTCTCATGCGACGCATCTGTATTTTTTGCGGCTCCAATCCCGGAAACGACCCTTCGTATACAACCATGGCCCAGGCCATGGGCAAGGCACTGGCCGATCGCGGCCTCGGCATGGTGTACGGCGGTGCGGCCGTGGGCCTGATGGGCCGGACCGCGGACGCCGCGCTGGCCGGCGGCGCCGAGGTCATCGGCGTTCTGCCGCGCGCCTTGTCCGAAAAGGAGCTCGCCCACCCCGGCCTGACCGAGCTGCACGTCGTGGAGTCCATGCACGAGCGCAAGGCCCTGATGGCCGAGCTTTCCGACGGCTTCATCGCCCTGCCCGGCGGCATCGGCACCTTCGAGGAGATCTGCGAGGTCTTCACCTGGTCGCAGCTCGGCTTCCACGACAAGCCCTGCGGCCTGCTCAACGTGGGCGGCTACTACGACTGCTTCCTGGACATGCTGGACAACGCCGTGGCCCAGGGATTCCTCAATCAGTCCCACCGCTCCATCCTCTACGCCTCCCAGAAGCCGGAGACCCTGCTTGAGGGCTTCGAGGGATACGTGCCCCCGCGCACCAACAAGTGGATCGAACGGGAGCAGCAGCTCTAGCCCGCTTCCGTACTGAACCCGTACCCTCCCGTAACGCCGCCGCTCTGCCGCCGTCACGCCTCTGAAACACAAAGGGCGTACCTCTGGCGGCTGGCCTCCCCAGGTGGCCGATATCATACTTGGAGGGTATGCTTGCCTTCGTTACTCGCTCTCGGGGGCGGTCATCCGTTCGGAGCGGAACCGCCCCATCTTCTTGCTTCAGCCGGCGGCAATATAAACGCATTGCTCGCCGTCATCGCCTGCGCCGCGGTTCTGGCCGGCGCGCTATTTCTGGTCTGGGCGTTGCGCCTGCGCCGCCGCATCCGCTGCACGGTGTGGGATCTGGAGCTCGCCAACCGCGACATGCGCGAGTCCGCGTCGCAGCTCCGCGCCGTGTTCACGTCCATGTCCAGCATGGTCGCCGAGGTCACGGACAACGGCTACGTCAAACGCATCCTGCCCACGCGCTTCGACCCGAAAGAATCGTATCCCGACGGCGTGGAGGGGCTGCACCTGGAGTCGGTCTACTCCCGCAGCATCGGGGCCATGCTCATGGAAGGAATCCGCGAGGTGCGAGCCGCGTCCAACCAGGACGAGATCATCTCGCGCGAGTTCGAGTTCAAGGTTCCGGGCAGCCCCACGTGGCTGCTCGTTACGTTTTCATCCCTCACCAGGCAATCCATGCTCATGGTGGCGCGCGAGATAACCAGCCTCAAAAGCGCGCAAAAAGAGGTCATGAGCAAGCAGCGGTTCTACACCGCGCTCATCCAGAACACCCGCGACGTCATCAGCGTGGTCCAGCCAGACGGCCGGGTCATCTTCGAGAGCCCCTCGGCCGCTGCTTTCTCCTGCGCCATCAACGACCGCTCCGGCTGCGAGGACTTCTTCAGCTCCATCCATCCCCAGGACGCCGTGATCATCAAGGAGCGGTTCTCCAGCATGGTGCGCAACGGCCTGGACAGCGCCTCCTTCGAGATGCGGCGCAAACGCGCCGACGGCTCCTGGGTGGTGCTGGATGCGCAGGCAGCCAATCTCATGAGCGACGAGGCCGTCAACGGCCTGGTCATCAACGCCCACGACGTTACCCAGCGCAAGGCCTTCGAGGAAGAGCTCCAGCGCCACGTTTTTCTCGATCCCCTGACCCGGCTGCCCAACCGCGCCCTGTTCATGGACCGGCTCCGCCACGCCATGGCCCGCGTGCTGCGGCACGAGACGTACCGCTTCGCCGTGCTCTTCGTGGACCTGGACCGCTTCAAGATCATCAACGAGAGCCTGGGCCACAGCGTGGGCGACAAGCTCCTGCAGTCCATCGCCCGGCGCGTCTCCTCCTGCCTGCGCAAGGTGGACACCATGGCCAGGCTCGGCGGCGACGACTTCATCGTGCTCCTGGACGACATGGAGGACGAGATGGAGGCCATCCGCGTGGCCGAACGCATCAAGGAGGCCCTCAGCGACGCGCACGTCATCGACTCCATGGAGGTCTTCACCTCCGCCTCCATCGGCATCGCCTACCATATGGACTGCTACACCGAGCCGGAGCAGATCATCCGCGACGCCGAAACCGCCATGCACCGCGCCAAGGGCACCACGGACGACGGCTACAAGGTTTTCCACCACCAGATGCACACCCAGGCCGTGCAGACCTTGAAGCTGGAAACCGACATGCGTCACGCCCTGGACCGCAACGAGTTCGAGCTGCACTTCCAGCCCATCGTGCACCTGCCCTCCATGCATATCTCCGGCTTCGAGGCGCTGCTGCGCTGGCAACATCCCAGGCGCGGCATGGTGCCGCCGCTGGAGTTCATCCCCGTGGCCGAGGAGACGGGCATCATCGTGCCCCTGGGCGAATGGGTGCTGCGCACGGCCTGCGAAACCCTGGCCCACCTCTCGGGCCTGCTCTCGCCCAAGGCCGGCCCCCTGACCATGAGCGTGAACCTCTCGGCCAGACAGTTCCGCAACAAGCGCCTGGCCGATACGGTGGAGTCCGCCCTCTCCATGGCGCGGGTTCCGGCCGGGTCGCTCTGCCTGGAGGTCACGGAAAGCCTGGTCATGGAAGACCCCGCCCGCACACGCGGCATTCTGCGGCAGATGAAGGAGATCGGCGCGTCCATAGCCATCGACGACTTCGGCACCGGCTACTCGTCACTGAGCTCGCTGCACAACTACCCTTTCGACACGCTCAAGATCGACCAGGCGTTCGTCCGCGCCATGCGCGAGGAGCACTTCACGGCGCGCAACGGCCGCAACTCCATCGTGCGCACCATCCTGGCCCTGGCCGAGTCCATGGGCATGGGCGTGGTGGCCGAGGGCATCGAAACCGCCTTCCAGAAGGAGGCGCTGCACGCCATGGGCTGCGCCCATGCCCAGGGCTACCTCTTTGCCAAACCCATGGCCTTCTCCTCCCTGGAGTCCTTCCTGCTCGATGCGGAGGACCTGGCCTTCGGCCCCTTCGGCAGCAACGGCGAGCAAAAACCCATGTCCGCGGCATGACGCAGGCCGGAACAGGAACGATGCACGCCCCCAGGCCCCACATCCCTTCCAGGCCCACGGACCGGCCGGCCTACGGCGCATCCGCGTCCCAGCCCGAGCACCCTGGCGTTTTTGCATCGCGCCTGAAGTTCGGCTATCCTGCGGCGCAGATCGTCCTTCCATCATCCGCGCCGTGCGCCTTGCCATGCAAGCGCCCGGCCTGCGAGGCCCTCATGGTTCCGTGTCAAGTTTGCGGCGAGAACGCCGCCTCTGGCTGGATATACGGCATTCCCCCGGCGCCGGACCGCCAAAAGCTGGGCCTGTGCCCCAAGCACGATACGCTGGAGAACCGCCGCATCGTCCGCCGGCAGTGGGTGCGTCTCATGGAGGAGGAAGCCCGGCGGGCCATGGTCCATACGCCGGAGCAGAACTCCGCGCCCGCCGGGTACGAGGTGGAGATTGACTTCCTGGACGGCGGCCGCCGCACCATCCAGTGCCTCAACTACGAGGTGATGGAAAAGACCGACCTTTTGGCCATCACCGTGACGGGCGAGGCCGTGTTCTATCCCCTGCTGCACATCCGCACCTTCCACGTCCGGCCGCTGTTCTCCCTGCCCGGCGGCGAGGACGTCGAAAACGGCGATGCCGACGCCGCGCCTCCGGGTGCGCGATCCAACGGCGCCTGACGCAACGAGGCCTGCCGTGCTGCCATTCATCCAGTCCGCCTACTTCCAGAACCTCCTGGACGGCTATCCGGAGAGCGTGGCCATCTTCAATACCGACGGCTACGCCTACGCCTGCAACCGCCACGCCCGCGAGATGCTCGGCATCATCGACGAGGAAGACTTCAAAGGCCTGCTCTGGGACGAGTTCCTGCCCGGCATCGAAGAGCCCGACACCTTCCGCCGGTACATGGCGGACGCGCGCAACCAGAAAGGCCGGCGGGAAGCGCTCGAAGCCGTCTACATCACCCTGGACGGCGACCGCCTGCGCCTCTCCCTCACCACCTCCCTGCTCGTGGAGTACGGCAAGATCTTCGGCATCCTGCTCTCCATGACCGACGTCACGCACATCTACGCCATGCACGCCAGGCAGCGGCGGTTCCTGGAGGAACGCCACGCCATGGAGCTGGCGCGCACCAGAAGTCTGCGCACCCTCTCCGACGCCGTGGCCCACCAGCTGCGCAACCCGGCCATGGCCATCGCCGGCTTTGCGCGCATCGCCCTGCGCAAGTCCGACCAGGCGCTGCACGAGTATCTCGAAGGCATCCTGGATGAGAGCGTCCGGCTGGAAGCCATTGTCCAGGCCGTGACATCCTACAACGCCATCCGCACTGCCGAGCCGCGGCACATCCTGCTGCCGGAAATTGCCGCGCGCGTGGCGGACGAGGCCTATGCCCGCGGGCCGGAGTCGTGGCGCGCCATCCCCCTGCTCCTGGATGTGGAGGAAACGGCCGTTACCGTGGACGCCGACCTGACCGTGGCGCTGCTGACCGAGCTGGTCTGCAACTCCCTGGAGGCCATCGCCTCCATGCCCCCCAGCGAGGACGCGCCGCCCGGTGAGGTGTACCTGGGCGCCGGCATGGAGGACGGCCTGCGCTACGAGGTGGCCGACACCGGCCCCGGCATTGCGGCGGATATCCTGCCCTTTGTCTTCGACCCCTTCTTCACCACCATGCCGGACAAGGTGGGCATGGGCCTGGCGCGGGTGCGGCGCATGGCCGCCGAGCTCGGCCTGGACATCACCGTGCACCGCCGCGAGCCAGGCAGCGTGCTCATAACCCTTGACGAAGACACGGAACTGCAGGACGACATCGCCTGATCCCATAACGAAATCAGGAGATGCCAATGGACGCCTCGCCCCCGGAACACACTGACACCCAGCCCACGCCCGAAGACCCGGCCGAACACGCGCGCGCCATGGCGCGCTCCAAGTTCCTCTGCGCGGAAAGCGTCTTTGCCTCCCTTGTACGCGCCAAAGGCTGGGACATCCCCCGGCCCACGTCCCTTGCCACCGGCCTGTGCAGCGGCGTCTCCCGTACATGCGGCCAGTGCGGCGCCCTGTCCGGTGCCATTCTCGCCCTGGGCTTCGGCCTGGGCCGGACCGCGCCCGAAGAATCGCTGGAACCTTGCTATAACGCAGTGGAAGAGCTCGTGGAGGAGTTCCGCACCGAGTTCGGCGGCCGCGACTGCATAGACGTCGCCGGCATCAACATCGCCGACCCCGAAGGCTTGGCCGAGTTCCGCCGCCAGAATCTCTGGACCACTCGCTGCGAGCACGTCATCGCCTTTGCCGTGACCAAGGCGCTGGAGCTGCTCGACGCCAGCGGCGCATAACGGACTCCCACGGTAGGAAGCGGGGGACGCTGTCCCCCACGCCCCTGCTCGGGGAACACTGATTCCCGGACCCCTTTTCTGGGTACAGGGAACTATGCTCCCTATGGAACATGATCTGAAAAATCATTCCGGGGCGCAGGGGCCGTGCTCCCTGCCGGGGGTGGTCCGGAGGGGGCGGCGCCCCATCCGGGCTATACGTTCCTGTTCCTACCCGGCTTCCTGGAGCCGCTGCGCCTTTTCGATGAGCTGCACCACGTACGGGTAGAGATTTTTCGCGATGAGGCGGGCGCCTTCGGCGTTGGGGTGAATGCCGTCGCCCTGGTTGAGGGCGGGGATGCCGCCCACGCCTTCGAGGAAGAATGGGTAGAAGAGGAGGTCGCGCTGCTCGGCGATCCGGGGGAACACGGCGGCGAACTCCTGGGCGTACGCCTCGCCGAGGTTGGGCATGGCCTGCATGCCGGTAAAGAGCACGGGGATGGAGTGCTGCTGAAAGAGGTCGAGCATGGCGTTGAGGTTGGCTTCCATCTGGGTCGGGTCCTGGCCCTGAAGGCCGTCGTTGGCGCCGAGCTCCAGGATGGCGGCGTCCGGCTGGCTCCGGTCCAGGGTCCAGGGCAGACGCGCCAGGCCGCCGGTAGTGGTGTCGCCGGAGTACCCGGCATTGACGATGGTCACGTTGTAGCCGTTGTCATGCAACATGGTCTGGAGGATATCGGGCACGGACTCGCCCGGGTTCAGCCCGTATCCGGCGGTCAGGCTGTCACCGAAGGCGAGTATGGTCACAGGGTCGCCCATGGCGCTGGTCTCGCTTTGTTGGTCGGTAGATAGAGTGGTTTGGGAAAACACGGACGGCGCGCAGCACAGAAACGCCGCTTGCACGAGGCAAAAAACAAGGTAAACTCGCCGCTGGACCGTACGACGCCACAGCGTCGAAGATTGTGATGCTGACGAGGAGATTCTGGTGATTCGCGACATGCAACGCTCCGCAGGGATGCCGGCCAAAGCCGGCCCCATGATATTAATGGACAATATACACCTGATGTTACAGGGGGGCAGCGGACCGGTCAACGTGCTGCGCGGCGTTTCCCTGAGCATCGGAGCCGGCGAAACGGTGAGCGTGGTGGGACCGTCCGGCTCCGGCAAGACGACCATGCTCATGGTCATGGCCGGGCTGGAGAAGCCCACGTCCGGCACGCTGCTGGTGGCCGGGGAGGATCTGACCAGGCTGGACGAGGATGGCCTGGCGCGGTTCCGGCGCGGCCGGGTGGGCATCGTGTTCCAGGGCTTCCACCTGGTGGGGACAATGACCGCCCTGGAGAATGCGGCGCTACCGCTGGAGCTGGCCGGGTATGACGACGCCTTTGAGCGCGCGAGAAAGGGGCTGGCCGACGTGGGGCTGGAGAAACGCGCGGGCCACTACCCTTCGCAGCTCTCGGGCGGCGAGCAGCAGCGCGTGGCCATTGCCCGGGCCTTTGCCGGGGAGCCGTCCATCCTGCTGGCGGACGAGCCCACCGGCAACCTGGACGCGGCCACTGGCGAACGCGTCATGGACCTTTTATTCACGCTGGCCGGGCGCGACGGCGCCACAGTGGTGCTCATCACCCACGACGCCGGCCTGGCGAATCAGGCCGACCGCACCCTGGAACTGCTCGACGGCCAGATCACGGATGGGCATCCCCAGCCGAGCACAGAAGGGACGCGATAGATGGCGTTCTTCTCCGAGCTGAAGCTGGCCTTGCGGTTTGCCCGGCGGGAGCTGCGCGGCGGCGTACGCGGCTTCGGCATCTTCCTGGCATGCCTGGCCCTGGGCGTGGGCGCAGTGGCGGCCGTGGGCACGGTCTCATCCTCGGTGGACACGGCCCTTTCCCGCGACGCCAAGGCGCTCATGGGCGGGGACATCCAGATCCGCCAGACCCACGTGCCGGCCTCGGACGAGGCGATAACGGCGATGGAGAGCATGGGCCGCGTGATGCGTATGGTCAGCATGCGCTCCATGGCCCGGCCGCCTGAAACGCAGGCACCGCAAGGGAACGCGACCAACGGCGTGGCAGAGAACGCCCCGGAGAAGCGGCGCTCCTCCCTGGTGGAGCTCAAGGCCGTGGGGCCCAACTACCCACTGTTCGGCGCGGTCACGCTGGAGCCAGCCCTGCCGCTGGCCGACGTCCTGGCCGAAAAGGACGGCGTGTACGGTGCGGCCGTGGAGAAGAGCCTGCTGATGCGGTTGGGCCTTGCCGTGGGCGACGACCTCCGCGTGGGGCAAAGCGTTCTGCGGATTCGCGCGGAGGTCGTGCGTGAACCGGACCGGCCCTCCAACTTCTTCGGGTTGGGCCCGCGGGTACTGCTCTCCCTGGACGCGATCAAGAGCACGGGCCTGCTCCGGCCCGGCAGCGTGGTCAGATACGTCTACGCCCTGGGGCTCGAACCCGGCGTCTCCATCGAGCAGGCCAAGGAGCGGCTGCAGGCCGTGCGCGAGCCAGGCTGGCAGGTACGCGACTACAAAAGCTCCAGCCCCGGACTGTCCAGATTTTTTGACAACCTTGCCGTGTACCTCACGCTGGTCGGTCTGGCGGCGCTGCTCGTGGGCGGCATCGGCGTGGCCAACGGCGTGCGCGCGTCCCTGGAGAAAAAGTACGAGGCCATCGCCTCGCTCAAATGTTTGGGCGCAACGCGGCGGCTCGTGGTCTGGACGTACCTGGCGCAGACCATGGCCCTGGCCCTGCTGGGCAGCGTTCTCGGCGTGGCCCTCGGCGTGGGCTCGGCCTTCTTGGCCGCGCCGCTGTTGGCCCAACTGCTCACCGTGCCCGTGGCCATCACCCCGGCTTTCAAGCCGCTGGCCCTGGCGCTGATGTATGGCTTGCTCACGGCCATGGCCTTTGCGCTGTGGCCGCTCTCGGCGGCCGGCACCATCTCTCCGGCGCGGCTCTTCCGCGGGTATGGGGAAGCCGGTCCGCGACGGCCGTCCTGGCAGGCAGCCATGGCCTCGGCTTGCTGCGGGGCCGGGCTCATCGTCCTCACCCTGCTTTACGCGCACAACGCCCGCCTTGCCCTGGGCTTTGCCGGCGGCGTCCTCGCGGCCATGGCCTTCTTCCGCATCGCCGCCGTGGTGGTCATGCGCGTGGCGGCGCGGCTGCCCAGGCCCCGAAAACCCCGGCTGCGCCACGCCATCGCCAACATCCACCGGCCGGGCGCGGCCACGCCGGCCGTGCTCTTCTCGCTGGGGCTTGGGCTGACCATCCTCGTCACCGTAAGCCAGGTGGACAGCACGCTGCAGCGGTCCATTTCGGAGCAGCTGCCCAAGGACGCGCCGTCGTACTTCTTCCTCGACATTCAGAACGCGCAGATCGACACCTTCCGCGACATCGTGGCCGTCACCAGGGGCATTACCCGGATGGAGGCGCAGCCTTCCATTCGCGGGCGGATCACGGCCATCAACGGCGTGCCTGTGGAGCAGGCCCAGGTGGCGGACGACGTGCGCTGGGCCTTGCGCGGGGATCGCGGCATGACGTACGCGGCCACGCCGCCCAAGGGAACGAAAATCGTCTCCGGCCAGTGGTGGCCGGCGGATTACCACGGCAAACCGCTCATCTGCCTGGACTCCGGCCTGGCAGAGGGCTTCGGCGTGGGGCCGGGCGACACCATCACCGTGTCCATCCTGGGGCAGGCGTTCACGCCGACCATTGCCTGCACGCGAGAGATCGAGTGGTCCACGCTGTCGCTCAACCACACGTTCGTGTTCTCGCCCGGCGTGCTGGACAACGCGCCGCACAGCTGGATCGCCACGGCGTATACAGACTCGAAGCAGGCCGATGACGCGCTTTTCGAGACAGTGACGACGCAGCTGCCCAGCGTGGTGGCTATCTATGTGCGCGACGTGCTGCAGGACGTGGACGCCATTGTCCGGAATATCGGGATGGCGATCCGGCTGACCGCGGCGGTAACGCTGCTGGCCGGGCTGCTGGTGCTGGCGCAGACCCTGGCCGCCAACCTGGAGCAGCGGTACTATGATGCGGTTGTGTTCAAGGTGCTGGGGGCCACGCGGCGGGATATCCTCGTCACACTGGCCCTGGAGTTCCTGCTGCTGGGCGCGGTGACCGCGGCCGTGGCCGCGCTGGCCGGCTGCGGCCTGGCCTGGGCGTTTGTGAACGCGTTCCTGATGACGCAGTATGCGCCGCTGATGGGGCCGCTGGCGCTCATCCTCTGCGGCGGCGTGCTGGCCACCCTCGCGCTGGGCCTGTTCGGCGTGCGGCACGCGCTGTCGAAACCGGCATGGCCTGTGTTGAGGAATGAGTGATTTGATCAACCAATAATGAACGGTGATCCAAACTGTATTTAGGCATCAGCGTTGCCGCCAATTTTAATTTTCCCTGCGTCAAACAATGATCGTTGACCGGGCATTTGCCACAGAGCGGACAAGTCGGAAGCATGGCGGCCCCCATTACTTCTTCAAGAACAACATCATTTCCTTCCAGCGTCTTCGACAAAACCTTGCCATAATACCCTAAATTTCCACCGACATTCTCATAAAAACTGTCTTTATCAAGAGCATCTAACATTATTAACAACTGAGCGTGGCAATCACTTGATTCAGTTTCATTTATTCTTATATGCGTCCTCTCTCTAGCTACACTAACATTACGAGCAAACACCCAACACAACAACTCGAGCATACCAACATACTTTACTGGGACATCAGGATCGCCTTTCATTTGCAATGAAAACAAATCGAATATTGTCATATCTACCGACATGGTTGCGAGATTGTTTGCAATCTCTGCATATTCTTCTTTATTCAACTCTTTCCGAGAGCAGCAAGCTTCAAGACAAAGGTCTATTGCCCTTAGTAGCTGGAAATCATAATTTTTTTTAGTAGCTCTCAAGCCAACACTAGACACCTGAGGGATATAAACATGGATCGATGGGAAACCCAAAAAAGATACATTTCGAACGAGAACAGTGTAACCCAACTCCATCAAGAATTGTATCCAATACTTCACTTCGGAGGCATAGGTAGTACTGGTAGCGAACACGGAATCCTTAAAAGAATATGTGGGGGCATGCCCAAACAGCTCCTTTGGGAATTTACCACAACCATTCACAGTATATTGACAAAAGACACTTTCTCTCTTTGCCCCTGAATGAACTCCCTCCTTCTCGAAATACCAAGGGTTTTCAGACGGCAAGCGCATCATTCGCAACCGCATTTCTCTGGGATTGGAAACACCCTGATACAGTTCCGTCAGGCACCTACTCAAAGCGACTTGAAATGAGGAGTCACACCCAACATTTAAAAAATATGTATTTTCTGACGGCTCAACGAGTAAAGCCCCTAGCGCAGGCAGCCCGATCCCACACGAAAAGTCTTTCATTACAACCTGAAAAGAATCAGACTCAAGCTGCTTAATAATGCCAAACTCCCTCGGAAATTGTTGTAAGTAGCTGGATGGTATATCTGGCGGAGTAAGCTGGTTATAAAAAATTAGTGATGCTGCAAGCCTTTCTATGACCTCGAATAACCCTTGACACAGTGCTTCTTCGAGAGTGTTGCCCGCAGCCATTCCGTTTGATCCTACTGACGACAGGAGAAGATTATAAGGTAGATATAAAACTTCTTGTGAGTTTACACAATAATAAGGGACGCAGACGCAGCCTTTACCTGTTCTTGATTTTGCAATGTTAACATATTCTTCAGCCTCTACCACATAGTCGCTTCTTCCGAACAGGTCCTGCAAAACATTTTCAGGCAGATTTAGAATATCTTCTAATCCCAACAGTTCTTCATCCGGATACGCATACACCCCAGATTTATTTTTTAAATCCATCAAGTTAATGTGCGATACATTCAAGACATGCATGTTATTTTGAATTCTTTCCATGAATTCACCATAGGCGCTCGCCAGACAATACTCTTGGCTTTGAGATTTCCCGTTCGTTCTAAATTGACCAAATTCATCACCAGATACTATTGATACGGAACATATGTTCTCATATGGATTCCCCCAATAGTCTTCTCGCGTAAACACACCATAGCTTGACAATAATCCTCTTATAAGATTGATTGTTTCTAATGGTCTTTTCTCTTTATACTTTCTTTTTATATTGAACATTAGCCACACCGTTCATCCTGACATAATATATCCTACCTGCCACCGCGTTTTCCCACAAATTATAGCAGCAGCAGGCAGGCAGTTTACAGCATGCGTCATAACACTGGGCGTGAAAAAGGCTCAAGCCCACCTTTTCGTTCCATGCCTTGCTGCCTAGGAACAGCCTTATCGACAAGATCAGCCTTCCTGGATTTATTATCGGCCTCCGTGTATCCAGGGATGATAATGCAGTTATCAGATAAGTGCCTAAAGAGATCATGTATGGTGAACAATCCATCAACTCCCTCTGCAAAATTTATCTCAACTAACTCTAGAACTTCGCCTTCATATCTGACTTTTGGTCCCACTGTTTTTACGGACTCTATCGCCTTTGTTGGGACATCAATGAATACGCGATGAAAGCAATTATACCCTTCCATCCATAAGAATAACCTTACTTTTCCCTCACTTTTCATTGCTTGCGACTGGTAAACTCCAAAGAGCTGTTGCTCACCACGATTTTGCCCCTCCAAAAATTCATTCAACTGCATGGTCCTATTCCCAGGCATGACATCCTCCTTTTGGTTTTATTTGCCTGTCAAACCAAACCGACACAGCCAACAAACCAAAGCCATACAATTAAATACTTCGCTCAACTTAAGACTAAGCCGCTACGCCACGGTTACGGCCTTATCCAGGTACACGTCCTGCACGGACTGGATGAGCTTGACGCCTTCGTCCATGGGACGCTGGAAGGCTTTGCGGCCCATGATCAGGCCCATGCCGCCGGCGCGTTTGTTGATGATGGCCGTGCGCACGGCGTCGGCGTGGTCGTTCTTGCCGGAGCCGCCGCCGGAGTTGATGAGCCCGATGCGCCCCATGTAGCAGTTGGCCACCTGGTAGCGCGTCAGGTCGATGGGGTTGTCGCTGGTCAGCTCGGTGTAGACCTTCTCGTCCGTCTTGGCGAAGCCCACGGCCTTGAAGCCGCCGTTGTTGGTGGCCTGCTTCTGCTTCACAATGTCGGCCTTGATGGTCACGGCCAGGTGGTTGGCCTGGCCGGTGAGGTCGGCCGCGGTGTGGTAGTCCACGCCGTCCTTCTTGAAGCCGTCGTTGCGGGTGTAGGCCCAGAGCACGGTGGCCATGCCCATGGCGTGGGCCGCCTCAAAGGCGCGGGAGACCTCGATGATCTGACGGTCGGAGGTCTCGTGGCCGAAGTAGATGGTGGCGCCCACAGCGACCGCGCCCATCTCGTAGGCCTGCTCCACGGTGGCGAACATGATCTGGTCGTACGTGTTGGGGTAGGTCATCAGCTCGTTGTGGTTGATCTTGAGCATGAACGGGATCTTGTGCGCGTACTTGCGCGCCACGGAGGCGAGCACGCCCAGGGTGGAGGCCACGGCGTTGCAGCCGGCCTCGATGGCGAGCTGCACGATGGACTCGGGGTCGAAGTAGATGGGATTGGGCGCGAAGGATGCGCCGGCCGTGTGCTCGATGCCCTGGTCCACCGGCAGGATGGAGAGAAAACCGGTGCCGCCCAGGCGTCCGTGGTCGAACATGGTCTGCAGGTTGCGGATGACCGGGATGGGCCGGTCGGTCTGCAGGAAGTTCTGGTCCACATAGTCCGGTCCGGGCAGGTGGAGCTTGGATTTGTCAATGGTTTTGCAGGAATGTCCCAACAGTTGCTGCGCGGTCTCTTCGCCGAGGAGCTTGGCGTAATCGGTCATGGTCGCCCTCCGAATGGGGGTTGGTGCGGAGAATTCGTAGAAAATGGAATACTGCCTTGCGTATAGCACAGGATATGAAGGAGTGTAAGCCCCTGCTCCATGAAATCCTGAAAATGCGCACGCAAACCGCGTCGGAGCGGCGCATCCTCCGCTTGCTGGCGGGCAATGTGGCATTCTTGCGACGGGGAACCGCGCGCTGTCCGGGGGTGCCGCCCCTGCTCTGGCAGAATGGTGCATTCAGGCGACCGGAGGATCAGTCGCCGAGATCAGTCACCGAGATCAATCCACCAAGGTCAGTCCAGGACCACAACGCTGCGGTCGCGTGCAAAGGGACTGGTGCGCAGGGCCAGGGAGAAGAGGTAGGGGTAGCTGGTCTTGAGGTGGAGCATGTAGTCGAGCCAGCGCGCCGCCAGCAGCGGGTAGACGCGGCGTACGTCGCCGGCCAGGTGGGCGCAGTCGGACTCCGGCAGGCAGGTGAAATCGCCGCGCAGGGTCAGCTCCTCGGCCAGGTGGAACACGGCGCGGAGCATCTCGGTAAAGGACTCGTGCTCCAGAAGGGTGGGGTTCTCCAGAAGCTGCAGCATGAAGTCGCGCTTGGCGGTGAGTAAATCGTTGAGCACGGCCAGATCGTCGCAGCTCGGCTTGAGGCCTCTGCCCAGCCCCTCCACCCTGCCTCTGGCCTTGCGGAAGTCGCGAACGCTCCAGCTTCCGTCCACGGCAATGTCCCGCTCCAGGCCCTCGCGGTCGGGGTCCATCGCCTCCAGCCGGGCCAGGAGCTCGCTGCCTATCTCGCTGAAGAACACGCCGATGACCATGTTCAGCTTGTCCATGCGGCTTTTGCGCTCGTGGCGGGTGAGGATCATCTCGGCGGCCGAGGCGCCCACGCCAATGAACGCGCCGCCGCCGGCCAGGATCATGACCACAGCGAGGAGTTTGCCTGCCTGAGAGATCGGGTGGATGTCGCCGTAGCCCACGGTGGACATGGTAACAATGGTGAAATAGAGCGCGTCCACCGCATTCAGGCCCTCCAAGAGCATGAAACCGATGCAGCCGGCCACCACCAGGACGAGCAGGACCGTGGCAAAGACGGCGAAGCGCAATCTGTCTGCGTGCATGGACATGGTCTTGGTCTTCGTCTGTTTCCGTGTCCAAGAAAAGGCCCGGCACCCACCTCGATACGGGGGCTGCCGGGCCTTGTTTTGCGTGAGTTCAGCTACGGTCTAGCGCACGTGGCACTCGCCGCAGGTGATGGGGCCTTTCTTCTCCTTGGTGTGACAGCGCTGGCACTGGATGTGGTAGGCCATCAGGAGAGAGGTGGAGCCGTCATCGGCGTCCACGGCGTGGCAGTCGGAACACGGAATGCCGATGGAATCCTCGTCCGGACTGGGGTTGGAACCGTCCATATGGTGACAGTACCAGCACTGGTCCTCGAGGGCGGCGTTGGCGTTGTGCTCGTCGTGGTGGAAGACTGCCGGCGGCCGCTGGGGATTCTCGAACGCCGGATCGGCCAGGAATTCGATATCTCCCTGAGAGTGGACCAGGCCGGGCGCGACCGCCACGAAAACGAGCGACACGGCCACCAGAGCGAGCCTCCTGTACATGCGGAGGCAATTCTTCATAGTTTGCATGGCTTTCCTCGTTATTCTCGGCGGTTAAATGGCGTCAGGCTTTTCCATGTGCTCGTAGATGATATCGCCCAGGAACTTGAGCTCCATCCCGAGATTGTACTTGTGGATGATGTCTTCCAGACCGCCGTGGCAGTTGTGGCACGGAGCCACCACGATGGAGGCGCCGGTGGCCTGCATCTGCTCGGCCTTGACCCGGTTGCCCACCACGCGGGTGTTCTTGTGCGGCGGACCGCAGTTAATCACACCACCGCCGGCGGAGCAGCAGTAGTTGTGCTCCTTGTTGGGGTACATCTCCACCACGTTGTCGCAGAAGGCGTGCACCACGGTGCGCAGCTTTTCCTGCAGGCCGCGTCCGCGGACGATGTTGCAGGGGTCGTGGATGGTGACCTTCTCGTGGATCTTGCTGGCGACCTTGATCTTGCCGAGCCGCAGAAGCTCCTCGAAGAAGTCCACGGAGTGCTGCACCTGGACCGGCAGGCCTTCCCAGCCGTCCCAGCGGTTGCCCGTGTCGTAGATGGAGCGGAAGGCGTGGCCGCACTCGCCCATGACGATGCGCTTGACCTTGAGGCGCATGGCGTCCTCGAAGTGCTTGCGCTTGAGCCGGCCCATCATCTCCGAGTCGCCGGAGTACATGCACATGTCGGAGTTGTCCCAACCGGCCAGGGAGGACATGGTCCAGTCCGCGCCGGCCTCGTGCATGATCGCCGCGGCCTGGTAGATGAGCTGCGTGCGGAACTTGGGCTCGGGCGCGATGACCGAGTAGTAGATGTCCGCGCCCTCTTTCTCCACGGGGATGCGCAGGGTCGGCAGCTCGTCGCGGGCCTCGTCCTCCTGCCAGAACAGGCTGTCCACCCACTCATCTTCCTTGACCCACATCTGGTTGTAGGTGGCGGAGTGGCTGTGCGCCGTATCCTGCAGATACTGGGGCGTGATGCCCAGCTTGTGGCAGATGCGCCGCGTCAGGGCAATGAGGTGCGCGGTGTCGATGCCGAAGGGGCAGTACTGGACGCAGCGGCGGCAGAGGTTGCACTCCGTATGCGCCACCTGCACGGCGCGCATGAGGAACTCCTTGGAAACCTTGCCCTTCTTGTCCAGCATCTCCCAGATGGTTTGTTTTACCTTGCCCACGGGCGAGTAGATGGGATCGCGGTCGTGGGACAGGAAGAAATGGCAGGCGTCGGAGCACAATCCGCAGTGCACACAGGTGTCCACGAGGATCTTGAGCCGGGCGCCGCCCTCCGCCTCGAGCGTTTCGTTGATCACGCGCTCGATGGTCGCCTCGTCCAGCTTTTCCAGGCCTTTCATAATGCCCGGATCGTCATAGACCGGCTTGAGGAGGTCCTTTTCCTTATCGTTCGTCGCTGTTGCGGTATCAGACATGTCTATCTCCTGAGACGTTACCAGTCCTTGGCGTGGCGTACGCCGCCGAACTCAGAGCCCAGGTAGGCGCGCACCATCGGGCCGAAGATCATGTGCGCGAACCTGCTGAAAGGCACGATGACCAGGGCGGCCTGACCGGCAAGTATGTGGAAGATTATCAAGAATTTGTAGTCAAATACCTGATAGTGGGCCAGAATGCCGGTGAGGAAAGGCAGCGCCACCACCACGAGCAGGGCGTAGTCCGTCCAGTCCGTGACGTAGTTGACTTCCTTCACCATCATCCGGCGCAGGGCGAAGAACACGCAACCAGCGAGCACGCCGATAGTCAGAAGGTCCGACACCCACTCCGGCAAGGTCCATATCGAGATTCCCAGGGCGCCCTCCTGCCAGAGCATCACGTGCGCGAGCAGGAAGATGGGCGTGAGGATGAGCCCGATGTGGAAGATGTACCCGAACACCGTGACCCACGGATGCAGGCGCATGCTGCGGGGCAGGAACGGGACGAGCCAGGCGCCCCACGAGCGCAGGGTCCACTTGGCCTTCAGGTAATGCATTACGTACGGGTCTTTCTTCCTCGCCAGCCGGGTCATGGCCACAAAGCGCCACACCAAGCCACCGATGAAGACAATCATGACGGCCCACATGAGGGGGCCTACCAGGAAAGCATAGATATCGTGCATGGCTCCCTCCACGGTTAGAAGTCAGAGATCGGGACCACAATCCGCTTGTACACGCCGCCATCCAGGCAGCGGATCATGACTTTTTGGGAATCGGGGCTGAACACCGGGCTCCAGACCTTGTCGAAGTCCTTGTGGTAGGCGTGGCCGTCCAGGATGATGGTCATCTGGCCGCCCTTGCGCTCCACGGCGTAGCCCACGTGCTTGGAGTCCGGGCTGAAGACAGCCGGATAGGCCATCTCGAACCAGCCGACCCAGCGCGTGTCGTCCACGATGATGCCCCACTGGTCGTCGGTCTTGCCGATGATCGCGGCGCGCTTGCCGTCCGGGCTCACCGACATGTCGCTGACGACCTGTTTGAACTTCTCGCCCCAGACATCTCCGTTCACAGCCGCAGTCCATCTGCCGAAATCGGGGCAGACAACGGCCCAGAGGTTGGCGCCGTCCGCGGAGAAGGCGGGCTTCCAGCACTGGAACATGGTGGGTTTCCAGATCCAGGCGTCGTCCTTGAGCATGCCCCACTTGCCGCCCTGGCGCGCGCCGGCGACCACGGAGCCGTCCTTGGGATTGAAGCGCGGCTCCCACATGCACTGATAGCGCGAGGACCAGGCCTTGCCGTCCACGGCGATGGTGTAGTCGTAGAGCGAGGTGCGCACGGTGACGGCCACGTGTTCGCCCGTAGCGTCGAACGCCGTGTCCCAGCAGTTCACGAAGGTCGTGTCCCAGGGCTGGCCGTTCACGGCCACGCTGAAGCACCCTTCCTTGAACGTGAAGATGTCCGCCTGCGGGATGTTGCGCGTCTGCACAACGGAAGCGACCTTGGTGCCGTCCGGGGAGAGCACCGGGTGGTTGGTGTTTTCGAAGAAGTCGCCCCAGGCTTCTCCGTTGATGGAGTAGCCGTACTCCATGTCCTGCTGAACGGATACCGAGATGGCGTCGCCGTCTGCGGCAAAGCGCGTATCCCAGATGAATCCGTATTTTTCTTCCCAGGGCTCGCCGTCCACGACCAGCGTCCACTCGGCCATCTCCGAACACAGCGCGGTCAGCCTGCCGTCAGGAGTGAATCGCGGATACCAGCACTTCTCAAAAGTAGATTCCCACAGCTCCCCATTAACGGCGAGGGTGAAAATAGCCTCTTCATCGTCGCGAACTTTCGCAACCCGGGCGACCTTCTCGCCATCAGGGCTTGCGATGGGCTCTTCGAGCCACTCGCAATCGCCCGAGCATGCATCGCACGCAACGATTTCCTTCTCTCCGGGGTTCCAGTCCCAGAGGGATGCGTCCTTCATGGTTTCCTCCTTGTCGAGGAGATCGTTGATAAGACGTTGAAAAACCCCCAGCCCAACACAGCCAAGCAATATACCTTTTTTTGTCAAACTACTCCTTACGTAAGGCGTAGTCATGAATCAAGCCAATTTTAATCCTACCTGCCACCTAGGGAATAATTACTACCACGCAAGGAGGTTTCTGCGTGCGGCAGGCATCTCTCAGACACTTCTTTACAGTGTCTCTCTTCTATTTCAAACCTTTTTCGTGGGAATTATACCTTCACCCAAACCACAACGCTTCATTCCCGGCAGGCGTACAACATATTTTGCATGGACGCCAACGAATTCAACATCAATTTTATCTAGACTGAAACGGTTCTCATACATGCGCATGTATGTCCGACCATCTATCATCGTAACAGACACTACCTACTGCAATACATTGTATTGTTCCGTTAGCATCCGGGCCAATATGCATGCGGCCTGAAGCCACGATGCCTGCTGCACCATTTTCTTTCCACCGAATACAAGCACTTTGGCGCATACAATAATCCATGGACACCCATCCCACAGCAATGCCCGGGACAATCCCCGGCCCATACGGCATACCCGCCCTCACAACCGCTCTATTGTGCCCCCTCGAATTTGCCCGTACTCCAGTTTTTCTGCGCCATCACAACCGCTGTTGCTCCAAACTCCTGCTCGCGCCCTGCCAGGTATATTTCTCCAGCACGCGCACTACTCTTCTCAGGGGTGCGCCCCCCCCTGACGAAAACCCGAACCTTCCCTGACGGGGCATCCCCGAAGCGGTGGAAAGCTGGCCCATGTGCTGCTATCATCAAGGCATGATTCCACAGCCCCTCCAGTATTATGGTTGTATGATGACCGCTTTATCCATTCCCTGGCGCATGTCTGCCCGCGTGGTGCTGCTCTGCGCATTGTTCCTGACAGTGGCCGCGCCGCCCCTGCTGGCCTCGCCGTACGAGGACGCCCGCGACGGCCTCGCCGCTGTCCGGGACGGCGATTACGAACGCGGCGTGGAGCTGCTCACCAGGGCCATCGAGTCCGGCGATCTGGAGGAGACGAACCTCACCATCGCCTACTACGACCGCGGCAACGCCTGGTTCTATCTGGAGGAGTACGACAAGGCCTTGGAGGATCTGACCACGGCCATCGAGCGCAACCCGCGGTTCCTCGAAGCATTCGTCAAGCGCGGCGCCGCGTACAAGGAGCTCGGCAAGTATGACCTGGCCATCGCCGACTACACCTCGGCCCTGGAGCTCAATCCCAACAACGGCCGGGCGCTTTTCATGCGCGGGCTGGCGTACTCTCTGGCCGGAGACGCCGAGTCGGCCATGGCCGACATCGCGGCGGCGCACCGCATCGACCAGCGTTACGTCATCACACCGCTGCTGCAGTCCATCCGCGCGGCCGGGCCGGAGTACGCCATCAAGTTCATGTCCCGCGCCATCGACTCCGGCGAGCTGGACCCCGAGAACCTTGCCTGGACATACTACTACCGGGGCCTTGCCTGGCGCGAAATCGGCGCCGACCAGAACGCGGCCGCGGACTTCTCCAAAGCCGTGGAGCTTTCCCCGGACATGGCCATGGCCTACACCCGGCGCGCCGACACCGCCATGGAACAGGGCGACGCCCGCGCCGCCGTGGCCGACTACACCAAGGCCCTGGCCATCAACGCCACCCTGGCCGAGGCGTACATGCGCCGCGGCTTTGCCTGGTCCAGGCTGGGCAACACGGCCCAGGCCGTGCGCGACTTCGCCGCGGCCAAGGAGCTGGACGAGTCACTGGAGATACCGGACATCGACGCCGTGGTGGGCGATGCCCCGGTTGGCGCTCCCGCCGACTCTTCCGCGGATGCTTCCGGAAATGTTTCCGCAAATGCTTCAGGGGGCAAGCCTGATTCCGAAACGTCGCCCGGGCAGAACGCCAGCCAGCCCTGAGCTGCAACCTCCCGGAAACCATGGTCAACGCTGCTTCCAGACAAACGACAGGGCCGCAGGCATTCCGCATCGGGCGTTCCTTTCCAGTGCCGTTCTCTGGCTGTCTGACGCTTTTCCATAGTCATTTCGAGGCCTCGGAGATTTGTTCGCCAATTGTTACAATCGCCCTTGCCATTCAAAACAGAGCCTTCTATTATTAGAGGCTTATCGTCGAACCATCGGCGTGCACCAGTCTCCCCCCCACGCATTGCCAAATTGCCTTGAGCGGACACATGCAGCAGGACACGCACACATACCACGACGTCTACCTGGCCAAGCAGCCTGTTTTTGATGACGCCGGCTCCCTGTGGGGTTTCGAGCTGCTCTACCGCGGCGACCTCAACGCCACCTCCGCCCAGTTCACCGACAGCGATCTGGCAAGTCTGGCAGTCACTGCCGCCGCCGGCCTGTGCACGGAAGCGGACCTGAAGGGCGGCTTGCACATCGCGCTCACGTTCTCCTCGAAGAGCATCATCTCCGGCGTGCCGGAAGCCCTGCCGCCGGAGAACCTCATCGTGGAGGTCCAGGAGGCGCAGGCCCTCGACCCGGAGCTGAAGCCCGCGCTGACCCGGCTGGCGGAAAAGGGCTACCGGATAGCCGTGGCCGACTACCAGGCGCGGACCGGTGCGGAGTGGCTCGTCTCCCTGTGCGACTTCCTGCTGATCGACGTCATCGGCTTCGAGCCGCGCGAGATCATCCACATCGTCACCACCGGCAAGTCCTTCGGCAAGACGCTCATGGCCAAGAAGGTGGAGGACGTGACCACGCAGCAGCTCGCCGCCTCCCTGGGCTGCACCCTGTTCCAGGGCTACTTTTTCAAGCACCCGGAGATCGTCGCCCACCGGACGCTGAGCTCCCACGAGGCCGGCCGCCTGCGCCTGCTCAAAATAATCCAGCGCGGCGATCTGGAGCTGGAGGAGCTGACAGAGGCCATCCGCTCCGACGTAGGCCTGAGCTACCGTCTCATCAACTACCTCAACTCCCCGTTCTTCGGCATACGCCACACCATCCGCTCGGTGGAGCAGGCCGTCACGCTGCTGGGCTGGCGGCAAATTGTGGACTGGCTGCGCGTCATCATCCTGGCCGACTTTGCCGTCGGCGATACCGGCCGCGAGCTCGCCTTTGCCTCGGTCCAGCGCGCCCGCTTCCTGGAGCTGGCGGCCCACTCCCTGGGCTCTGACGAGGAGGCGGCCAAGACGCGCTTCCTGCTCGGCCTCTTCTCCCTGCTCGACGTCATGCTCGCCACGCCCATGGACGAGCTGGTGGACCCGATGAACCTGGACACGGAGATAGCCGTGGCCCTGCTGGGACAGAACAACGAGTTTGCCCGCTGGCTCGGTCTGGCCATCTCCTTTGAAAAGGGCGATTGGAAAGGTCTGGACGCCGCGGTCAAGAGCATGGACCTCGACCCTGCCGTCATCGCGCGCAGCTATGCCGAGGCGCTGGATTGGACCTCCATGCTGATGATGGAGATGCCGTCCAACGACGGCCGATAGACAGGAACACATGGTCATGAAGGCACAGGATTCTTCGCCCCGGCTTGGCTGGTCCGGTGCTGTCGGACGTGGAGCCCCGACGTTGCTCGCCGCCGGTCCGCATGCAGTTGCGGCCATGGAGGCGAGGCGCGATTCGTACGACAACGTCATCTGTGTGGAAAACGGCCGCGAGGCCCTGCTTGCCGCGGCCCGGCACAAACCAGAGATCGCCGTGGTGGACGCCGGCCTGGAGCCTGACGGCGCCGTGCCGCTGGCGGCCTCGCTGCGCTCCATGACCCCTGCCCTCCCCGTCATCTATTTAATGGACCGCGAGGATTCCGGATTCCTGGAGGACGCCGCCGCCCTGGGACCGGCCATGTTTGTGCCTGGCGACTCCGCTCCCGAGGTGCTCGACAAGGCCCTCGAAGCCACCGCCCGGCAGGTCATGCGCCACCGTGAGCTTGCCGAGTACCGCCGGATCACGGAAACCATGCTCGACGGCATGCAGCAGCCAGCCCTGCTGGTGCACCCGGTCAGCCTGCTCATTCTGCAGGCCAACGACAGCGCCCAGCAGCTCGGCCTGCACGCCGGCGATACTTTCAGCGGACCGTTTTTCCGCGAAGATCTTTTCCCAAAAGCAGACTCCTTTGCGGCCCATGAGGATTTCGACGCCGCCCTGGCCCAGCTGAACGCTGTTCCCGCGGCAGAGGTCCGCGCCTACGACCGCTGCTGGGAGATCTCCATGAACCGCGTGGCCACCTGGGGCGTGCTGGTCACGGCCACAGACGTGACCCACCGGGCCATGGTCCGCGAGGAACTGGAAGGCCTGGTGGACGAGCGCACACGCGAGCTGATCCGCTCCCGCGAGCGCCTGGAGCTGCTGGTGGACAACCTGCCGCTCATGATCCGCGCCTTTGACGAAAACGGCGTGCACATTTTCTGGAACAAGGAGTGCGAGCGCGTGACCGGCTATTCCAGCCGCCGCATAGTGGGCAACCACGACGCCGCTTCGCTGCTCTACCCCTCGGCGGACACGGCCCCGCCGCCGGACCTGCCAGGCACCTACCGGGAGCGCGAGGTCGTCATCCGCTCGGCAGAGGGCTCTCCCCTGGTCACGGCATGGACCAACATCTCCAAAGAGTGCCCCATTCCAGGCTGGGCCAACTGGGAGACCGGGCGCAACGTGACTCTGGCCAGGGAGCTGGAAGGCCAGCTGCGCACCGCCCGCGAAGCGGCGGAAACAGCCAACGAGGCCAAGTCCTCCTTCCTCGCCAACATGAGCCACGAGATACGCACGCCCCTCAACTCCATCCTGGGCTTCACCTCCCTGACCCTCAACTCCGAGCTCAGCGACGAGCAGCGCGAGAGCCTGGGCTATATCCGCGCCTCGGCCCGGGAGCTCCTCGATATCATCAACGATATCCTCGACATCTCCAAGATCGAGGCCGGCCATGTGGACCTGATGCAGGAGGTCTTCTCCATCCGCGCGATCATCGACGAGACGGTCAACCTGTTCCAGCCGCAGCTTGCATCCAAAAAGCTGGCGCTGACGTTGCGCATCGATCGCGACACCCCGCAGTTTGTAATTGGCGACCAGACGCGACTCCGCCAGGTGCTCACCAATATCATCTCCAACGCCATCAAGTTCTCCAGGCAGGGGGAAATTCGCGCCCGGGTGGAACCCGCCGGCGCCGACGAAGACCAGGACGGCCCGCTCATTCACTTTGCCGTGCGCGACCAGGGCGTAGGGATTCCGCACGACAAGCTGTCTACAATTTTTGACACCTTCACACGACTGGAATCCACCGCGAAAAATGTCCAGGGAACTGGACTCGGGCTGGCCATCTGCAAGCGCCTTGTCTCGCTGCTGGGCGGCATGATCTGGGCTGAATCCGAGGTCGGCGAGGGCTCGGTCTTCCATTTCACCGCGCGTTTCGGTCTGCCCGGCGCGACCATGGATGCGCCATCCTACACCCGCGAGCAGAACATGGCGCCCACACGCCCGCTCTCCATCCTGGTGGTGGACGACGACCAGGGCAGCCGCCGCATGCTGGCGCGCACCCTTGTCTCCAAGGGGCACGAGGTGGTCACCGCCACCACGGGCAGCGAAACGCTGGAGCTGCTCTCCCACAACGGCTTCGACTGCGTGCTCATGGACATCCGCCTGCCCGGCATGGACGGCCTGGAGACCACCCGCCGCATCCGCAGCGGCTCCTTTGCCGGCGTCAGGACGGACATTCCGATAATCGCGGTGACGGCCTTTGCCATCAAGGGGGACAAAGAGCGCTTCCTGGCCGCCGGCATGGACGACTATGTGGCCAAGCCCGTGGACTTCGCCATCCTCGACAGGATTCTCGCCGGGGTCGTCTCCCGCGGCGCGTCGGGCGAGGAGACCCCGCTGCTCATCACCGGCAGACACAAAGGCCGGGGCTAGCCGCCGCAGCCTGGCATCTGACAGGCAACCTGCCTCTATCTCTGGATAAAAGGACCCTCACGCCAGCGCGGCTGGCGCAGGCAACGGGAAACAACAAAGGAGCTCCGCCCCGTCGTGCTGCCTAGCGGCGCAGTGTGCGCAGGCCCTCCGGACCGGCCACCCGCGCCTCCTGGGCCATGTTCAGAAACAGACCGTGCTCCATGATTCCGGCGCGCGACTCCAACGCCTGCGCCAAAGCGTGGGGGTCGTCCATGGGGTCGAAGCGGCAGTCCAGAATGAAGTGGCCGTGGTCCGTGGTAAACGGCTCGCCGGAGTCGTCCTGCCGCAGATCAGCAGACATTGCGCCGAGTGATTTGATGAATCGCTGCTGCGCCTGCCAGCCGTACTTGGCCACCTCCACCGGCAGCGCCCGCTTCTCGCCCAGCCGCGACACGAACTTGGTGTAGTCCACAATCAGGATGATCCGCCTGCTGTTCTGGTGGACGATCTTCTCGGAGAGCAGCGCCCCGCCGCCGCCCTTGACCGCGTCGCACGTCTCGGTCAGCTCATCGGCCCCGTCGATGGTAAGGTCCGCGCCCTCCACCTCGCCCAGGTTGACCACCCCCATGCCCTTTTTCCTGGCTTCCCTGGCCACATGCTCGGAGCACGGCAATCCTCGAATATCATGCAGTTCGCCGCTGTCCAGCAACCGGGCGATCTCGCGGATGGCGTGGATGGCCGTGCTGCCGTGGCCCAACCCCACCACCATACCTGGCCTGACCTCCGCCACGGCGGCGAGCGCCGCCTCCCGCTTATACTGATCCAGTGACTCGCTCATGAATGGCTCGCAATGTTTGAGGATACTTCCGGGCGGAACAATCCGGCGTGCAAAAAGGAAAATGCCATCGCGGGGCGATGATTCCGCAACAACATCTCCGATACCTACAAATGTTGAAGTTTTTCCTGCAACCTCCTGCATGGACTCATGGTTTCAGGAGATACCAAATCAGGCAGTCCTGCGGCCGGACCTCCGCGGCCGGCAGCATGGCAGCCTGGGGGTCGCCGCTTTCCATGGCTTCGAAAAGCTGCAGCTTGGAGCTCCCGGTCAGCATGAAGAGCACGCAGCGGGACTCGTTCAACGACCGCGGCGTCAGGGTGACGCGATCCACCCGCGGCGCCATTCCCTCCGACATCTCTGCGGCGGACACGGCGGCGACTCGGGCCGTGTTTTCCTGCCGCGCCGCGGCCTTGGGAAAAAGCGACGCCGTGTGGCCGTCCCCGCCCATGCCGAGCAGCACGAGATCCAGGCGGCCCGGACCTTCCGCGCAGCCGTCTCCGTCCAGAATTCTGGACAGCTCGGCATCGTACGCCGTCGCGGCTTCCGCCGTACTTTTGCCCACGGTTTCTATGGGATGCACCCGCGGCCGGGCATGGTCCAGAGCGCCGAGCAGGTGCTCCTGCGCCATGTGCAGATTGCTGTCCCCGGAGTCGGGCGGCACCATGCGCTCGTCGCCCAAGAACACATCGACCTGCTCCCAGGGCAGCCCCGGCAACGCAGCCAGTCGTTCGTACACGGGTTTGGGCGTGTTGCCGCCTGCCAGAGCCAGTGTTGCGCGGCCCCGCGCCTCCACGGCCTCGACAATCAAAGACGCGATCTCGCGCGCCGCCGCATCATTGAAGCTGTCGGCATCCTTGAAGTATCTGAGAAACTTTTCCACGGTATCTCCGGCCAGACTCAGCTGACCAAATCCAGCTTCTGCGCGCCGAGATAGCCAGCGCCCCACAGGCCGGATTTTTCGTTGCGGTTGAGCCACACTGGAATCTTTTCCAGCAGGTACCCATACGTCGGAGACAGGACGAACTCATTGCGGAAGGCGTCACAATCCACGAATGACGGGTTCTTTGCGGCCACGCCCCCAGCGATGTAGACCCCGCCCTGCGCCACCACGGCCAGTGCGTAATGGCGCGCGGCCCGGCCATAGAACCGGGAGAACCACTCCATCACGCGGGGCTCGGCACGCTCGGAAACCTCCTTGGGCTCCAGCCGTTCACCGGTCAGGAACTCGTGGATGTGGCTGAGCCCCGGCCCGGTAACAACAAGATCTCCGTATCCATATGGAATGCTGAGCTTCTTCCGTAAAAATGCATGGAACGCCTCTTCCTCCTCGCCGATGAACGAAAAGGCAATATGGCCCATTTCCGAGGCAACCGCCGTTATCCGGCCCGGCGCGCCCATGGTCACCGCGGCATGGCCAAGACCGGTGCCGGCCCCGACCACGGCTACCGTGGCATCCTCCACGGCCTGGCCCGTTTTTATCTTTTTGGCGTCGCGGATGGCCTCGGTGCGGGTGGCATAGGCCTGGGCTTTGAAATCATTGATAAGGGTCAGCTTCTCTTGATAAAATTTGTTGCTGCTCTTCTCCAGATCGATATTCCAGGTAACGTTGGGCATGGAGACGAACACGCCGCGGTTCACAGCCCCGGGCACGGCGAACACGGCCGTGTCCACGTTGTCGATGTCGATATCCAGCTCCGAAACGCGGGAGACCAGGTCGGAGAATGACTCGGCGTCGGCCGTCTCAAAGATATCGGTCCGCTCCAGGCTGAGCGTCCCGCCGCTCTCGATGGTGAACAGGCCGAACCGGCTGGATGTTCCGCCGATGTCGGCCGCTAGTATGGTAGCCATGTCCTCTCCTGGTGGCAGCGCGGCTTTCCCGGTTTTTCGCGGCGTTTCCGCCATGTTGCCTCCCACGGTATCACAGCTTGAGCGCCAGCGACAACCAAAGAGCGCGAAGCAGCGACATGGCGAGCATGCCATCGCCGGAAATGCAGAGCTACGCCGCATAGCCGTAAAAAAGCCATGCGGATCGCCTTCTCAGGGATGGAGAGACGCTACTCGTCGGACAGCGAGTCGAGATCGTGGGACTGTTGGGAGTCGTCGCCCTTGCCGTTCTTGTCCGGCTTTGGCGGCTTTGGCGGCTTGCTCAAGAGCTTGGCGCGGAGGTTGCGCGCGTCCTTGTGCTTGGCGGCGGAGGAGAGCAGGTCGTCCAGCGCGCGGATGGCGGACTTGTTGTCGCCCTTGAATGAGAGGAGCAGCGCATACGCCCAGAGCAGGTCCGCGTCCTTGGGAGCCAGCTTACGCCCCTGCTCCAGCAGGCGCAGCGCCTTGTCCAGCCGGCCGCGCTTCACCAGAGTCTGGGCCACGGCGCCGAAGGGGTGAACCGTGGTGATGCCGCGCCGCTTCATCTCCTCGTGCATGGCCAGTCCTTCCTCGAACCGGCCACACCAGATGAAGCTCTGGCAGGCGCGGCCCAGGAAGTAGCAGGAACGGTTCCAGTCCCCCTTGCCGCGGAAGGCGACGGCCAAGCCCTTGTACGCCTGGGGAGAACCGGGCTTGAGCTGCAGCACGGCCGTGAAGTTGCGGATCGCCTGGGTATAGTCCTTGGCCGCGAGCGCCTCCTTGCCCTTGGAGAAGTGGCGCCGAGCCGTGACAGCCGTGGACTCCTTGGCGGTCTCGGCGGCGTGGTCGCGCTGCTTTTTCGCGGAGCCGTTGCCCCCTGTCTGGCCGTCAGATGCATCCGGCGTATCCACTGCCGCATCGGAATGCGGCGTTTCGCCATACGCTGCCGAGGGTTCCTGCGCCTTTTCCACGGCAAAGGCGCTGTCGTTCTCGTTGAAGCTGACCCGGAAATGGATCGAGTCGCGCAGCCGTTGAGTGGAGCCCAGGAACTCCGGGTCGTCGAACCAGTTGACAACGGCGCGTTCCTCTTCGGAGAGGGACTCGTCTTCCCTGTTGTCCTCCTCGGGCCGGGTCTCTTCCAGCTCGAAAAGCGTATTGCCCAGTGCATCCAATGGCTTGGAGTCCGGGTTGGCGGCAACAGGACCGTCGCCGGCCTGGGTCGGGGGATTGTTCTGCGGCTGGGGAGCGGCGGGTTGGGCCGTGGGTACGCCGCCTCCGATGTCGAAGGGGTTGCTGGAGTCGTTGCCCATGCGCTCGCGATACTGCGCGGCCACGGGCTCCGGCAGGGATGCGATGACCTTGCCGATGACCTCTTCGAGCTTGTCTGTGGAGAAAGGCTGGCTCAGGCTGAAGAGGCTGCCGCGCTCCTTGAGCTGCAGCTTCAGCTGCTTTGCCGAGCCGTCCTTGTCCCGAAGCATGACAATGTAAGGGATGGGCGGGTCGGCCTTCTCCAGGGATTCGAGAAAGGCGAAGTTGCTCTTGGAGGCAATGGTCCAATGGGCTATGACAAAATCGAGGCAGCCTGGAATGGCGCCGGGCTTGCTTGTCCCGGACTCTCCAATATCTTCCGCCAAGTGGCCGGTGCAGGCCACCTGGTTCAGCACGATTTTTGCCATTACCGGGTCCGAATCCGCTATAACGACTCGGAACCCTGAGGAGTTACTCATACCGCAGCCGCCTCGATGCGACATGGGGGGTCCAATGTCACGACACAACGACACCACAGCAAGCGATAGAGACGGCGCCCCCTGCCCTCTCTGACACTCAAGCCTGGTGAGACTAAAACTTTAAATGATTGTATATGGCATTCCCTGAAAATAAACAAGAGGTTCTCGAAATCCTACCTGGTAGGTAGCGTACCTTGCCACTCCCATTCGGCCAAGCGCTTCAGGGACGGACCAGGGGCACATGGCGAGTTGCCGGCATGGTGCAACGCGTAATTTTCTCGTACAACGGCACCACCAAACCATGCACAGAATCTGTCACATCATAACCGGCCTCAACGTGGGCGGCGCGGAGCGGCATCTGGCCGCCCTGCTCTCCCGGCTGGAGGCCGGCCCGGATGATGCGGACGGCGGGGACCGGCAGAGTTCAGCAGCCGGCGGCTTCCACAACGAGGTCATCAGCCTGCTGGAGCCCGGCGCCATGGCCGCGGAGCTTGGGCGCATTCCGGTTTTCAGCCTGGGCATGGACCGCGGCCTTTCCGCGCCGCACAAATGGCCCGGGGCGATGCGCCGCCTGGCGCGCCTTCTGGAAAGCCGGCCGCCGGACCTGGTGCAGACGTGGATGTACCATGCCGACCTCGCCGGCGCGGCAGCCATACGCCTGGCCCATTGGCCGGGAAAGAAGCCACCGCTGGTGTGGGGTTTGCGCAACGCCTATGTTTCCAAGGGCGCCGTGCGGCTCTCCACGCGCGGCGTCATCACGATGCTGGCCCTGCTCTCCCGCCGGCGCAGCTCCGGACCCGCCGCGATTATCGCGCCGTCGCAAACGGCCGTGCGCATACACGCCAAGCTCGGCTATGCCGCAAATACGCTGGCCGTGATTCCAAGCGGCGTGGACACGGACCGCTTCCGGCCGGATGCCGGGGCGCGGGCCCGCCTTTTGGATGCTGCCGGCATTGCCGATCCGGACGTTCTGCTCGTGGGGTTCGTCTCCCGCTGGGACCCGGTGAAGGATGTGCCTGGGTTCCTGGCCGCTCTGGCCGCCCTGCCGGAAGACATGACCCCGCGCGTGCGGGCAGTGCTCATGGGAACCGGGCTGAACCGCGAGAACCGCGAGCTCGCAGCCATGGTGGATACTCATCCGCTCAAACAATCCATCCGCCTGCTGGGGGTGCGCGGTGATCTGCCGGCGCTGTTACCGGGATTGGATGTTGCGGTGAACAGCTCGCGCGGGGAGTCGCTGCCCATGGCCGTGCTGGAGGCCATGTCCTGCGGCGTGGCGTGCGTGGTGACGGATGTGGGCGACTCGGCCATCGCCGTGGGGAAGACGGGGTTCGTTGCGCCGCCTGGCGACGCCGGAGCGCTGGCCTCGGCCATGGCCGCCGTGTTGCGGCTTCCGGACGAAGAACGCCGCGGGCTGGGCTCTGCGGCCAGGGAGCGCGCGCTCTTGGAGTACGGCCTGGACCGGTCGGCCGCCCGCTACGCCGCTTTGTACCGTACGCTCATCGCCGGCCGCGGGTTGACAGAGTTCATCTGAATGCGTTTTGTAATGGATGCAGGCAACCGTCAACCCAGGAAATCCACCATGCGAACATGCTTTTTTCTGCTGTGCATCGCCCTGGCTCCGATGCTTTTTGGAGGCTGCGCGCCCAAGGACCCGGGCGGCATGCTCGCCGCACCGCTCGGCGGTCCGCCGCCGGATGCGGATCACGGGTACGCGCTGAGCTCGCTTCTTGGCGTGGACCCCGCCTATCTGCGCATCGACGGGAGCGCCAGCGGGGGCACCAGCGAGAATGCCGGCGCGGCAACCGACACGACAATCGACACAAGAGCCAAGGAGACGGCCCAATGACACATCTCTTCCGGAATATCGCACCGCTCCTCGCCGCCGTGGCCATCACCCTTTTCGCGGGCTATCCGGCCCATGCCGAGGAGGTCAACGAGTCGGGCTGGTTCGTGCCGGACGTGAAGGCGTACGGGTTGGAGCTGCCTGCATTCACCACGGAAAAGGATCTGGTCTCGCGCTGCCCCGGGCGGGAGCACGTCCAGACGCTTTGGATGGTCAACGGGTTCCGCTTTCCGGACGAGGCGCGCGCCAAGTACGGCATCAAATCCGGCGACGATCTCGTCCTCGTGGCCGTGAACACGCTTCAGGGCAAGGTCAGCTCGATGTTCATCGACACCGACCTGAAGTACCCGATGGAGATCACCCTGGTGGACCCCGAGGGCGACGGCGTGTTCAGCGACATGTACGGCCCCGACGAGAAGCACATCGACACGCCGGACTGGATTCTCAAGCTCTGCGGGAGCACACCCTAGTAAGGTTGTTGCAAAAGTCCTCCCACGGCGGGCTGTCCAGAGACCACGCTTGCAGAGTGCAAGAAAAGTTCGAGGCTGACGCGTTCACAAGGGACGCGCGGGTTTGAACTTGTTTTCAGCACACAGCCAGCGGGAGAGTTCCAACAGCCTGTCAGAGCTTGTCGAAGTAGATGAGCACGCCGATGATCACAAAGCCCACGGCCGCGACCTTCTTCACGACATCCGCGGGAATGTACTGACAGATAAACGAGGCAAAGGCCACGCCCAGTGCGCTGACCAGCACCAGGGCCAGGGAGGAGCCCAGGAGCACGGTCCACGGTTTTTCCGTCTTTGCGGTAAGCAGGATGCACGCCAGCTGCGTCTTGTCGCCGAGCTCGGCCACGAACAACGTGCCGAAGGTGGTTGCGAGCAACTTCCAATCCATAACGGGGTTCGTCCTTTCTTATGGTTCCAAGGGCTGGAGTGGCCGCCTGGGTCGTTTTTGTGCAGCGGATATCCTGACGGGCCATACCGCTGCCGGTTCTCCGAAGTACCGAAAGCGCATGTATCGGCTGTGACGACTCCTTGCGTCAAGCATCACCGCCACATACGTTCCGGGCCATCATGACATATTCTTTACAAATCGGGCCAAAACAACAACGACTTATTGCCAAGCCCGGCCATTTGCAGTAGGAGGCATTTCCGCAATGAGGTTGTCCGCCCGGCGGACCAGATTTTCCAAACCTTTGCCCCTTCCCTCTTCGGGTTTTTCTGACCGATGGTATTCAGCTCGCCACTTTTCCTGTTTCTCTACCTGCCCCTTGTGCTCGGCATATACCTGCTGGGCGGCAAGAAGCTGCGGAATTTCATCCTTTTTGCGGCGAGCATCTTCTTCTACGCCTGGGGAGAGCCGTTCCACGTCGGCCTGCTCCTCGCCTCCATCGGCCTCAACTTCATATTCGGCCTGCTCATCGACACGCCGGAGTCAGGCAAGTCCCGCCGCAAGCTGCTCCTCGGCGTCGGCGTGGCCATCAACCTGCTCCTGCTGCTGCACTTCAAGTACGCCAACTTCATCGTTGTAAACCTGAACCAGCTGGCGGCGGACCTGGGCACCGAGCCGTGGATCACGGAGTATCACAGGGTCCACCTGCCCATCGGCATCTCCTTCTTCACCTTCCAGGCCGTCTCTTATCTCATAGACGTATACCGCGGACTGTCCCAACCGCAGAAGAGCCCGCTCAAGCTCGGCCTGTACATCTCCATGTTCCCGCAGCTCATCGCCGGGCCCATCGTGCGCTACGAGCACGTGGCCGCGGAGATGGAGCACCGCGAGATGACGCTGCCCATGTGGTCCGTTGGCGTGCGCCGCTTCGTCATCGGCCTGGCCAAGAAGGTCTTCATCGCCAACACCATGGGCGCGCTGGCCGACCAGGTGATGACTCTGCCGCCCAACGAGATATCCACGTCCCTCGCCTGGCTCGGCGCCATCTGCTACACCATGCAGATCTTCTACGACTTCGCCGGGTACTCGGACATGGCCATCGGCCTGGGCCTCATCTTCGGCTTCCACTTCCCGGAGAACTTCAACTACCCGTACATCTCGCGCTCGCTCCAGGAGTTCTGGCGACGCTGGCACATCACCCTGTCCACGTGGTTCCGCGACTATCTGTATATTCCCTTGGGCGGCAGTCGCCGTGGTTCCGTGCGGACATACGTGAACATTGCCATCGTTTTCACCCTGACGGGCATATGGCACGGCGCGAGCTGGAACTTCCTGTTCTGGGGCGCGTTCCACGGCCTCTTCCTGATTTTCGAGCGGCTGGGCCTGAAAAAGGCGCTGGAGCGGCTGCCGGCCGTGGTCTCGCATGTGTACTGCATACTCGTCTTCGTCATCGGCTGGGTCTTCTTCCGCATCGATGACATCGGTGAAGCCTGGCGCTATGTGGGCGCAATGTTTGGCATGCACAGCGCCAAGCCGCTGTTCGACACCAGCATTTACGTCAACACGGAGCTCGTCATCACCCTTGCCCTCGCCTTCCTCTTCAGCATGCCGGTGGCCCCATGGCTGGAAAACAAGGCCGAAATGCTGCGCTCCGGTCCGGGTCGGACCGTCGTAGCCAGCGTCCAGGGCGCTTTCATGGTGCTGATGCTGATGATCGCCGTGTTCTACACCGCGAGCTCCACCTACAACCCGTTCATCTACTTCCGTTTCTAACGCCATGTCCGGAAAGCCCAAAGCATACGACGCGGCCCGCGCAGAGGCGAAACGCTATCCCGGCGAGAGGCTCGTCCTTATTCTCTTCTTCGTGTTCATGCTCGCCCCGCTGGCGGCCAACCTGTTGGGCCTCGAGTTCTTCACGGACAACTTCGAGAAGCGTACCAAAGCGACGTTCCCGCCCTTCAACCTGCAAGACAAGAACATCTACCGCTTTCCGACGCGGTTCAATGAATACTTCAACGACCACTTCGGCCTGCGCGACGTGATGATCCGCGGCTACGTGACGCTCAAGAAAGACGTGATGCACGCCACCCAGATCAACAAGGTCATTCTGGGCGAAGGTAAGTGGCTCTATTTCAAGTACGAGACTCCCGATGGAGATCCCATCGCCACATACATGGGCACCAATCTGATGACCGGCAGGGAGCTCAGGCTGTACACCAAGGTGCTCAACTCATGGAACGACTGGATGAAGGAAAAGGGCGTTCCGATGCTGCTGATGATCCCGCCGGACAAGGAATCCATCTATCCGGAGTACCTGCCGCCACAGGTGAAGAAGGTGCGGGACTACAACAGAACCGACCAGATACTCGATGCACTCAAAAAGGATACGACGTTCCCGGTGGTCAATCCGTGCCCTGCTCTGCTGGAGCACAAAAAAGAGCCGCTCTTCCTGCACACGGACACCCATTGGACATCACTCGGCGCGTTCTTCGGCTACCAGCAGTTCATGAAAACGGCCGCCACCATGCTGCCGCAGTGGAACCTCAGGATTCCAGAACGGGACGACTTCAAGTGGACGCTGGTTCCCTATCCCTCGGGCGACCTGGGCCGGATGCTCATGAACTTCGACCCGAAGCTCGACCGCAACCTGGCCTTCGAGCCCAAGCCCATCGCCAAGCGCGAGGGGCCGAAGCCCAAGCTGCTGTTCTTTGGCGACTCTTTCTCCTGGGGACTCATGCCTTATCTGAAGTTGCAGTTCGAGGTACATCGCATAGCGCTGGAAGACGCCGTTTACAAAACCACGTTCGAAGATGTCCTCCCCTCCTCGTTCCTGGAGAGTTTCAAACCCGACCTCTTCATGTTCGAGGTTGTGGAGCGCAACGCGCACATACTCAAGACGATCGGCGTTGAGCAATGATCCTTGGCGCCCCTTTGCCGTACGTGAATCACCCCGAGTAATCACCCGACAGGCGCCGGAATGCATCCCTGCGCCCGTTCCGACGACTGGGCACGCCCTCCGTGCATGGGGCCGTCCCGGATGATCATGGCCGCCCGTTTATGGGCATGATTGCACGACAGGCGGGCCTTTCGTCACATCGCGTTCTCTGTCTTGCATCCAGGGTTCGATTCCATATATGGTGATTGCTGGTTCACGCATTCACCTCTTTCCCCCACACGATACTCCATGCAACCTTCCCCCAAGCAGCAAGAACAGACAGAATCCGGCAAAGGGCCCCGCTTCATACCCTTTTCGCCCCTTTTCATCCTCCCCTCCACCCGCTCCGGCTTCACCGTTCTGCTCAACCAGAACGATCGCCTTGTGCTTTACGCCAAGGGCGGGGACATATTCACCGAGGCGCACCGCCAGCGCCTGCTGGAGATGGGCGTGGAGCGCGTCTACGTCCGCGCCGAGGAGAAGGGATTTTATGAAGAGTACATGCGCAGCCATCTGGGCGAGCTGCTGGACGACGAAACCATCCCGCCGGAGGACCGCGCCGCAGCCTGGTACCAGACCTCCATCGGGATCACGCGCGAGATATTCCAGAATCGACTTTCCACGCCGGCCACAGGCAAGCGTTTCGCCCAGATAGAGGGACTGGTCAAAGACACCTCCGCCTACCTGGCCGATCCCAAAGCTCTCAAAAAAATCGCGGCCTACATCCAGCGCGGCTTCCATCTCTACGACCACGCCCTCGGCGTCATGGTGCTCACGGTCTCGCTCCTGCGCACCTTTCCGCAAGCGGACGATGAGCTCCTCTTCCGCGTGGGCATGGGCGCCATACTCCACGACATCGGCAAGACCACCCTGCCCGAGTATCTGCTGCAGAAGCGCTCCGACCTCATGACACCGGAGGAGCGGCGCCTGTTCCGCACCCATCCGGCCGCCGGCATCGCCGTGCTCGCGGGCATGACCCTGGAGAGCGAAACCCTGCACTGCATCCTCTTCCACCACGAGCAGTCCGACGGCAAGGGCTACCCTGCAGGCGTGGCCAGCCAGGAGCTGCCGCTGCATGCCCGCGCCCTCATACTCTGCAATGCCTATGACAACCTGACCCGCGCCACCCCTGACGGCCCCGCCAAAAACCCCTTCGAGGCCCTCACCCAGATCAAAGCTGATAGGGAACGCTACGATATCGAGTGCATCAAGCGGTTGATTATGGTACTTTCCAATGCGGAAATCGCGTGACGCTATGCCGGAAAGCACAGATTCTCAAGAAAACTGGCTGCCTGAGCTGGGGAACCACCACCCAGGCGCCATGTTTATTCATAAGACCCGGTACCATATCCCAAAAAGGACAGTCATGAAGACATCTATTTTCATCGACGGTGGATTTCTGAAATCGAAGTATCGCCAGTACAACAATGCATTCCCCAACGCCGAGGAAGTCGCAGCCATCTGCAACGACAAGATCATGGGCTCGCCCCAGCTCAAGGACGACTTCCTCTTCCGCATCCACTACTACGACTGCCACCCCTACGCCGGCCACATCACCGACCCTGCCACCGGCGACACCGTAGACTACAGCCAGACCCCTTCGGCCAGGGCGCAGGACAACTTCCTGCTGCGGCTCTCCGAGCAGGAGAAGTTCTTCATGCAGGTGGGCGAGCTGGTCTTCAACGGCTGGCGGCTGCCCCCGGACAAGATAGAGGAAATCCTCTCTGCCGGCGCCAACCTGAGCTCCCAGGACCTCATCCCGGACTTCCGCCAGAAGCAGGTGGACATCAACATCGGCCTGGACATCGCTTGGCTGGCCACCACCCACATGGTGGACAAGCTCGTGCTCGTGGCCGGAGACTCCGACCTCACCCCGGCCATGGCCTTTGCCAGACGCCACGGCCTGCTGGTCTACCTGGCCACTCTCGGCCAGACCGTGAAGCAGGAGATGATCCGCAACTCCGACGGGCTCATCAACATTTTCATCTGATTCCGCTCTGACTTTTCCGCTGATCCTCGGGGCCATCGCGCCGGCTGGCGTGCGGTCCCGATTTTTTTGTCCTGTCTCTGGTTTGTCACAGCGTTGACAAACGCGCTTTGACGCGGGCATTGATTGAGTTTGTCCGGACGTCAAAACATCAGCGGATTATCACTCTTTCCAGGAGACTCGTCATGCAACGCACAATTCGTTTCGTCGCGCTCTTTTGTGCCCTCGCCGTATTCTGTTGCGCGGCCGCGGTGGCCAACGCCGCCGAGAAAAAGGACAAGGTAAAGGCTGCCTTCGCCCTGCTCGAAACCATCGACGACCAGGGCTGGACCACCGCCCATTACGACGGCATCCAGTACCTGCAGGAGAAGCTCGGCGACAAGGTCGAGGTCGGCTACACCGAGAACGTCATCAACCCGGCCGACGCCGAGCGCGTGCTCCGCGACTACGCCGAGCAGGGCTATGACGTCATCTTCGCCACCACCTTCGGCCACATGGACCCGGCCCTGCAGGTGGCCAAGGACTTCCCGGACACCACCTTCGAGCACTGCTCCGGCTACAAGACCGCGCCCAACATGGGCACCTACTTCGGCCGCATGTACCAGGCCGAGTACCTGGCCGGCTACATGGCCGGGCTCATGGGCTACAGCAACGTGGGCACCGTAGCCACCCAGCCCATTCCCGAGCCCATCCGCGGCATCAACGCCTTCACCCTGGGCTTGACCCGCGGCCTGGACGAGGCCGGCATCAAGTACGATCCCGAGAAGATCAACACCGTGACCTGGCTCAAGGCGTGGCGCGATCCCATCAACGAGACCACCCTGGCCGAAACCCTGGCCGCCCGCGGCCACGACCTCATCCGCCAGATGGCCGACACCCCGGATTCCGCCAAGGCCGCCTGCGCCGCCGGAACCCCGGCCATCGGTTACGGCGTGGACTCCGCCAAGTACGGCGCCGACTGCGCCCTGGTCTCCACCGAGTGGAACTGGGGCCCCATCTACGTGCAGCAGGTCCAGCAGGTTCTGGACGGCGACTGGAAGATGCAGGAGTACTGGGGCGGTTTCGAGGACAACGCCATCAAGATCTCCGAGTTCAACAAGGACGTGCCCCAGGACGTGCAGGACAAGGTCAACGCCGTGAAGAAAGAGTTCGAGGCCGGCAACGAGGCCATCTTCACCGGCCCCATCTACGCCCAGAACGGCACCCTGATGGTCAAGGAAGGCGAGCAGGCCTCCGACGGCGACCTGCTCACCATGCGCTGGCTGGTCAAGGGCGTCTCCGGCTCCATCCCCGAGTAACCGAACATCGAACCACAGCGGCCGCGGCGTTGCCAGTCGCGGCCGCTCCTTTCAGGAGCGCTCCATGGCGGATATCTTCACGAGCCGCGAGTCCGGCGACAAGCACCGACTTACTGTGCCCGGCCTCGCCTACGACATCGAGATACCCTACGTCCTGCTTCCGCGCGAGGATGGCGCACGCATCAAGATCGCCTCGCTCAACCTTGTGGGACAGACCCGGCTCAACCGCGATCTCGGCGGGCTTCTTGCCCGGCTCGTAAAGACAAAGATACCGGACATGCAGGGCGTGGCCATGCTCTGCGTGGTGGAAAAGGCGCTCCAGCTCGCCCAGGTCACGGCCATGGAGCTCGGCCTGGACGAAACCGCCATCGCCTACAACCGCATCAAGCCGCACATGGAGCCGGATCGCCGGCCCGTCATCCAGATCGGCGTGGACTCCATCACCAGCGGCGACAAGTTCCTGGCCCTCTACGAGCGCGATATCGAAATTTTGCGCAACGCCACCCGCGGCGTCTTCATCGTGGACGACGTCATCAGCTCCGGCGGCACCATGTTCGGCGCCGTGGACCTGGTGGAGGCGTGCTTCGAGGAGATCGGCGCAGCGGCTCCGCCCATTCTCGGCTTCTACTGCGTGGCCACCGAGGGCGTGCCCCAGCTCAACCTGCCCGCACCGGTGGAAAGCCTGGCCACACTGCCCGTACCCGAGATTCTGCCCAAGCCCTAAACCACCGCCATGACCGCCGCATCACCCCTGCTCACCTGCCGCGGGCTCACCAAGCGCTTCGGCGAGGTGGTCGCGAACAAGTCCATCGACCTCGACGTTTACGAGGGCCGCATCCACGCCCTGCTCGGCGAGAACGGCGCCGGCAAGTCCACTCTCATGTCCATGCTTGCAGGCCGGCTGCGGTCGGACGAGGGCTCTTTCAGCCTGCGCGGCGAACCCGTGACCTTCAGCGCGCCGGCTCAGGCCCTGGCCGCCGGCATCGGCATGGTCTACCAGCGCTTCATGCTCGTGCAGGGCCTGACCACGGCCGAGAACATCCTGCTTACCGCGCCTGCCAAGGCAAAGCGCGATGACTACCTGGCCCGCGCCCTGGACCTGGCCGAGCGTTTCAAACTGGAGATCCGGCCCAAGGCCCGCGTGGCCGAGCTCTCCATGGGCGAGCGCCAGCGCGTGGAGATCCTCAAGGTCCTCTGCCGCGACGCCAAGCTGCTTATCCTGGACGAGCCCACGGCCATCCTTACCCCGCCGGAGGTGGAGACCCTTTTCGACGTGCTCTCTCGCCTGCGGCAGGAAGGCCGCGCCATCATCTTCATCACCCACAAGCTGGAAGAGGTCCTGGCCCTGGCCGACGAGATATCCGTGCTGCGCAAGGGCCGCATGGTGGCACGCAACCTGGACCCGGCCATGATCCACTCCAAGCGCGAGCT
Organism: Oceanidesulfovibrio marinus; assembly: GCF_013085545.1. Lineage (NCBI taxonomy): Bacteria > Pseudomonadati > Thermodesulfobacteriota > Desulfovibrionia > Desulfovibrionales > Desulfovibrionaceae > Oceanidesulfovibrio > Oceanidesulfovibrio marinus. The sequence goes on along the minus strand of NZ_CP039543.1, from coordinate 4,119,328 downwards.
GGCCCGGCTCATGGTGGGCCGCGAGGTGGTGCTCTCCATGCCCGGTCCGGACAGCGAGGACGGTGCTGACGGCTCGGATGACGAGCCCGCACCCGCGCAGATCCAGGACGAGGAGCCGGTCATCCAGGCCAGGAACCTTGCCGGCGGCGGCGAAAAGGGCCGCCCGGCGTTCCAGAAAATCTCCTTCGACATCCGCCGCGGCGAGATATTCGCCGTGGTCGGCGTGGCAGGCAACGGCCAGAACCAGCTCACCGCCTGCCTGGCGGGCATGGAGCCCTTTTCCAGCGGCGCGCTCACCTTCGCCGGCCGCAACTACACCTATCGATCCTGGAAGCCGCCGCGCGGCGCCCTGGCCTACGTGCCGGAAGACCGCCACCGCACAGGTAGCGTGCCGTCCATGAGTATGGTGGACAACTACCTGCTGACCACGCTGGACCGCTTCCGTTCCAGACTGGGCGGGCTGGACCTGGAGGCTGCGCGCCGGGCCACGCGCCAGGCCATCGAGGACTTCGAGGTCGCGGCCGCGGACATCCACGCCGAGGCCGGCCATCTCTCCGGCGGCAACCTGCAGAAGTTTCTTCTGGCGCGAGAGCTCTCCCGCGAGCCGGACCTGTTCATCGCCGAGCAGCCCACCCAGGGCCTGGACATCCGCGCCGCCCGCGAGGTCTGGCGCGCCCTGCTGCGGGAACGCCAGCACCGCGCCATCCTCCTGGTCACCGGCGACCTCAAGGAGGCCCTCTCTCTGGCAGACCGCATCGCAGTGATGTTCCGCGGCCGCTTCCTGGAGGTCATGGACCTGCACGATACAAAAGACGAGCCGCCGCTGGAGCGCATCGGCATGCTCATGGCCGGGGTGCAGGCATGACGGCGGCCACACAGACTTCCGCACAGAACGCGGGCCGGCGGCTCTCGCCCAACACCTCCCGCGCGCTCTTCGCACTGGGATTCGCCGCGCTCTTCGCACTGGTCAGCGGCGGCGTCATCTTTGCCTGCTACGGCAAGAACCCTTTCGAGGCATACTGGCTCATGGCCCAGGGCGCCTTCGGCTCCTGGTACTCGCTCACCGAGGTGCTGGTGAAGGCCGCGCCCTTCACCTACACGGGCCTGGCCGTGGCCCTGGCCGCCACCATGCAGCTCTGGAACATCGGCTGCGAGGGCCAGCTGGTCATGGGCGGCGTCTTCGCCACAGGCACGGCGCTGTTCATCGTACCGGAGTCCCCGGCCCTTGTGGCGCTGCCTGCGGTGATCATTGCCGGCGCATTGGGCGGCGCGCTCTGGGCGCTGGTTCCGGCCGTGCTCAAGGTCACCAGCCGCGTCAGCGAGATTCTTTCCACGCTGCTGCTCAACTACGTGGCCATCATCTTCATGGAGCACCTGTTCTACGGTCCCTGGCGCGATCCGGCCGGCATGGGCTTTCCCGGCACGGCCATGATCAGCGAGGCGGCGCAGCTCCCGCGGCTTTTCGGCACGCGGCTCCATCCGGGCCTCATTGGCGCGCTTTTCTTCGCGCTCCTGCTGTACTGGGTCATGTCGCGCAGCGCCTGGGGCTACCGGGTGCGCACCGCTGGCAAGGGGCCACAGGCCGCGCGCTACGCCGGGTTCGACTCCGGCCGCCTCACCCTCACCGCCATGGCCGTCAGCGGCGCTCTGGCCGGACTTGCCGGCATGGCCGAGATCACCGGCCTGCACCACAGGCTCCAGGCCGGCCTGGCCATCGGCTACGGCTACGACGGCATCATCGTCGCCTTCCTGGCCCGGCTCAACCCGCTGGCAGTGCCTGTCGCCGCAGTGGCGCTGGGCGGTCTGATGGTCGGCGGCGAGCAGCTCCAGTCCCGCCTGGGCCTGCCGGCGTCCATCAGCATGGCCCTGGAGGCCGCGTTGCTGTTCGGCGTGCTGGGTGGCGAGGCTCTGGCCAGATGGCGCGAGAGACGCAACGCCCTGCGCGCTGCGGCCGTGGGGAACGAGGACTCCCCGGCCGGTTCCACTACAGATACTCAGGATGGTTCCCAGGAGGACCGCAATGTTCGGTGACGCCGCGTTCATCCTCCAGATATCGCTCAAGTCCTCGGTGGCCGTGCTGCTGGCAGCCTTGGGTGAAACTTTGGCCGAGCGCAGCGGCGTGCTCAACCTGGGTCTGGAAGGCATGATGCTCATGGGCGCGCTCACCGGCTTTGCCGTAGGCTACGCCACAGGCAACCCGTGGCTGGCCGTCACGGCGAGCTGCTTCGTGGGCGGGGCCATGGCCCTTATCCACGCGTTCTTTTCCATCACGCTCAAGGCCAACCAGGTCCTCTCCGGCCTGTCGCTGACCATGCTCGGCATGGGCCTGTCCAACTTCCTGGGCCGCGGCGTCATCGGCCGCTCCGGCATCCGCCTGGGCCAGATGCCCATCCCCGGCCTGTCGGACATCCCGCTGCTGGGCAAGGCCGTGTTCACCCAGTCCATCTTTGCCTACGCGGGCATCGTGTTCACCGTGCTGCTGGCGCTCTATCTGTCGCGCTCGCGGCAGGGGCTGATGATCCGCGCCGTGGGCGAGGACGCCGCCGCGGCCGACACCGCCGGCATCAACGTGGTCCGGGTGCGCTACATCTGCACCGTGGTGGGGGGCATGCTCTCCGGCCTGGGCGGGGCGTACCTCTCGCTGGTCTACACGCCTGGCTGGAAGGAAGGAATGACCGCCGGCCAGGGCTGGATCGCCATCGCCATGGTGGTCTTTGCCACGTGGAAGCCGTCGCGCGTGCTCGTGGGCGCGCTGCTCTTCGGCCTGCTCACCTCTCTGCAGTTCTACTTCCAGGTCACTGGCGTAGAGCTGGTGCCGGTCTATGTGCTGCGCATGCTGCCGTATCTCCTCACCATCGCCGTGCTCGTGCTGGTGAACCGCGTGCTCATGCGCCGCGGCGCAGACGGCGCTTCCGGCCCGGCCGATCTGGGCGTTCCCTTCTCCCGCAGCTGATCCGTCTGGCACGGTCCCTGCTCTTCTCCCAGTGCCACCAATCACGGCGGCACTTTTTTCCGCTCTGGGAACACGAACCCAAGGAACGACTACACCATGCTGTCATCACTTTATATCGGCGCAACAGGCATGAAGACCCATGCCAGCGGCATGCAGGTACTGAGCAACGACATCGCCAACGTGAACACCGTGGGCTACAAGGACGCGGACTATCGGTTCGCGAACCTGTTCAGCACGGAGGTCGCCTCCCAGAGTAACGGCGTGACCGGATACTCACAGCTGGGAATGGGCGCAAGCCTGCACGACATCAAGACCAAGTTCACTCAAGGCGCCGTGCTGCCCACCAACCAGGCCACGGACATAGCCATTGCCGGCAAGGGCTTCTTCAAGGTCGTGGACAGCCAGGACAACAGCGAGTTCTACACCCGCGCCGGCAACTTCATTTTCGACTACCAGGGCGTGCTGCGCGACCCCAACGGCCTGGCCGTGCAGGGCAAGCCCGTCACCGCCGTTGCCACAGACGGCACGCTCACCCTGGGCGCCACCTCCGACATAGCCCTGGACATCGGCACGGACGGCAATGTCTCCATGCCGCCGAGCGCCACGTCCAACGTCTCCTTTTTCACCAACCTGGATGGCGACAATGAGATAGAGGATGCGGCCAATCCGTACTTCTCGCTGCTCACGGCGTACGACGCCACGAACGATCCGCCGCTGAACCCGGCCTACAGAGACACCATGCGGGTCTACGACTCCAATGGCGTGTCGCGCAGCCTCAACCTTTACTTCGACAAAGTCGGTACGGAAAACGGCGTGACCACCTGGGAGTACGTGATCGCCGGCGATCCGGATGTCGACGGCTCCAACCTCGCCGGGGGCGCCGGTGCGGGCCTGCTCCAGTCCGGCACCATGAGCTTCAACTCCTCTGGCCAGCTCATCAGCCAGTCCGCCTACAACTACACGGGCGACGGCTCGGACCACACCGCGCTGGACGACTGGACACCGGCAAGCGTGAACAGCGACGGCATCCCTTCGTTCACGGCCAGCTACTCCGACGGCTCCTCCGCCACCATCGGCCTGAACCTCGGCTTCCAAAGCTCGACAGGCCAGTGGCAGGGCGGCACGGGCTCCGCCGCCGGAGTGACCAGCGCCAGCGACCTGGTCTCCCTGAATGCAACGCGCGCGGCCAATGCCTCCTCCAGCTTCCCGGGCCAGGGCTCCTTTGCAAAGTTCACCGACCAGGACGGCTACACCGAGGGGTTCCTGCAGGGGATCAAGTTCACCCAGGAAGGAGTCATGATGGGCTCGTTCTCCAATGGTGAGACCGCACCGCTCTATCAGCTTACCCTGTACAACTTCACCAGCGAGGACGGCCTGAGCCGCGAGGGCAGCAACCTCTACGCCGCCACGCCGGATGCAGGCGAGGTGACCGAGAACCTGCCGGGCGAAGGCGCGGCCGGCACAGTGAGCGACCACTCGCTGGAGCAGTCCAACGTGGACCTCGCGCGGGAATTCACCCAGATGATCACCACGCAGCGGGGCTTCCAGGCCAACTCCAAGGTCGTCACCACGTCGGACGAGGTGCTCCGAACGGCGCTCAGCATGAAACGCTAGACACTACTTGGCGAAACCCGCCGGTATCGGATATGGACCGTCCATGAGACGAATTCTCCCCGTCGTGCTCGCATTGGTTCTGGCCCTGCCCGTTTCCGCACACTGTGCGGAAGCAGCCCCTCAGGTCCGGCTGCGCCATCTGGATCTCGCCGGTCCGGCCGCCTCGCCGCAGTCCCAGCTTTCCGGCCTGGCCTGGCACGGGGACGAGCTGTTGCTGCTGCCGCAGTTTCTGGACTTCATGCCCCGGCCGCAGGAAGAAGCCGCCGGCGAAAAATCGGACACGCCCGGGCGCACGTCGCCGCGCATCTTTGCCATAGACCGCGCGCAGATCGTAGAGGTTTTGCAGAGCGGCACGCCCACGCCAATCATGCCGCGGGAGATCCCCGTGGACGGGCCCGACTTCCGCAAGCGCATTCCCGGCTACGAAGGCTTCGAGGCCATCGCCGTGCAGGGCGACTCGGTATTTCTGCTCATCGAGTCCCGGCCCGTGCGCTCCAAGCCCGAGATGCGCGGTTTCCTGGTCTCGGGAGAGCTCACAAACGGCCGGCTCGTGCTGAACGACCCTGCGGCCGAGCTCACGCCGCCTGCCGAGCTGGCCAACATGTGCTATGAGTCCGCCTTTATCCTGGGCGATACGGTCTGGGCCTTGTACGAGGCCAACGGCGCTAATGTGAACCCCGCGCCGGCAGCCCTGCGCTTCGCCCTGGACGGAACGCCGCTCGATCCCGCGCCTTTTCCCCATGTGGAGTACCGCATCACCGACGTAACCGCCGTGGATAAAGATGGCGGGTTCTGGGCCGTGAACTTCTACTGGCCAGGCGAGCGAAAGCTGCTGAAACCAGCCGAGGACGAAATCGGAGCGCGTTGGGGATCGCCTGCCGGGAGTACGGGGGACCATGCCGGCGTGGAGCGGCTGCTGCGCTGTCGGCTCACGCCTTCAGCCGAAAAGGCCGAGGCAATCGCGCTGGCGGACGAGCCGCCGGTGAACCTGGAGCCGTCCCTGCTGCCCAGCAACTGGGAGGGCGCGGCCGAAATCGCCTTTGATCTGAACGGACATACGGTGCATGGGTTGCTGCTGGTCACGGACACCTATCCGGTCACGCGGTTCGCCTTTGCGCCGCTGGACCAGGAACAGGGCGGCGAGGTCCACACGGGAGATGTTTCCCAATAGAAAACTGCCTCTTGAATACGCTGGGCGTTCTGAGCACCCTCCGCAGGCATGCTCCCGGCTCAAGTGATTGCAAACTTTGAGCAAGCCGGGTATAAGATTTCTTTCAGCATACTGGTTGAATCGGGGGGATCTGGCTTGTCTGGGCGCTATTATTGCGCGGCTACGGGGGCGAATCGGATCAAGGATTGTTATGGGCAAAAAACTCCTTATCGTTGAAGACGAACTGCACATCCGCACGCTCCTCGAACAGGCGCTCGAAGACCTCGAAGAGGAATACGCCGTGGAGATCCTCACGGCTTCCGACGGCGAAGAAGGCCTTGCCATCATTCGCCAGGAGCGGCCCCAGGCCGTGTTCCTGGACATCATGATGCCCAAGATGAACGGCTACGAGGTGTGCCGCGCCATCAAGCAGGACCCGGAGCTCAAGGACACGATCATCGTACTCCTCACGGCCAAAGGCCAGGAAGCCGATCGACGCAAAGGGCTGGAGATCGGTGCGTACGACTACATGACAAAACCTTTTGATCCGGACGAAGTCGTCGAGTTGGCCAAAGAGCTTCTCCAGATCGTCGATTAGCCGCGCCACCTTCGCCACCATGCGTTCCTACCCCGTGCCAGTGGGGATACCGGCATGACGACCGGTCTTCCTCTCACGCGCCTTCTTAAAAAACCGTTTCTGCGCAGTTATCTGGAGGACGCCCTCGCCCTGTTCGGCGAAGGCTGCTCGCTAGCCGTCATCCACACGCCGGACTCACCGGTCCTGGCAGGCTTTGCCGGGCCTGCCGACGAAGAGACCCTCCTCTCCAGGTTCGTCTCCAACAGTACCGATCCGGACAGCATCCGCGAGCTGACCGTTGTCGACACTGTCTACGGCTGGCTCCTGCTCGACTCCTGCGACGGCGCACCCCATCCGCAGCTCGATTTCGTGGCCCGCTCCCTCTGCGAGATCATGCAGCGGGAGTTCGTACGCCGCGGCCTGGGAGCGGAGACCCTGGACCAGTACCGCGAGGTGGCGCTGATGCAACGCGCCGTGGCCAAGCTGAACGTCTCCCTCAATGTACGCGACGTCGCTCTGGCCCTGCTGGGCGAGTGCATGGCCACGTCCTTTCCTGCACAGCACGTCATGGTCTTCTTCCGCGACGAGGAAAACGAGCCGTTCCATATCATCCACGCCCTGAGCACGCGCGGCGTGGAGTACGCCCAGCGCATCGCCGAGAGCCGTCTCTTCACCGAGATCCTGGCCCACGACAGCCAGAACGCCAAGGCCGGCGACCACCACGGCGAGCGGACGGTCAAGGGCGAGATCGTGAACGACCTCTCGGGCGACGATCGCTGGGACATCGTGGTTCCCGGAGTCAACAAGCTGCTCATCGTGCCCCTGGCCACGTCGCACATGGTGCACGGCGCCCTGGTCATGGTCGCCAGTGAGGACTCGCCCACCTTCGAGTCGAGCCACCTCAAGCGGATCACCACGCTGGCCTCGGTCACCGGCATCGCCATGGCCAACGCGCACCACTTCCAGCAGGTGCAGAAGATCCTCATCGCACTCATCCAGTCCATCGCCACGGCCATCGACTCCCGCGACCGTCTCACCTCCGGCCACTCCCAGCGCGTGGCGCGCATTGCCCATGCCCTGGCCAGAGCCGTGAACAGGGACCGCGCCGACTTTGCGGACCGTGTTTTCAACGAGGTGGAGCTGGAAGAGATATTTTACGCCGGCCTGCTGCACGACGTGGGCAAGATCGGCGTGCGCGAGGAGGTGCTCACCAAGGCCTCGCGCCTGCCCGCCAAGAAGCTGGACCTCATCGGCCTGCGTCTCCAGCTCTGGGCCGCCCTGCACGCCCGCGAATGGCAGGAGCTCCAGGACAGGCTCCAGGCCATCAACACCGCCTACGACCTCTCCCAGGAGGACGAGGACCTGCTCCGCCAGCTGGCCCGCGAGAGCTTCACCGTATCGGGCCGAACCATGACCGTACTCGGCGAGGACGAGCTGCAGGAGCTGCTTACCCCAAGGGGCACTCTGAACGCCGAGGAGTGGGCCGAGATCAAACGCCACCCCCAGGAAAGCCACCGCATCCTGGAGAACATCCCCTTCACAGACCGCTTTCCCCGCATCCTGGACATCATCATCCAACACCACGAGCGCCTGGACGGCTCCGGCTACCCGGCCGGACTGGCGGGCGAGAACGTGCTGCTGCAAAGCCGCATCCTGGCCGTGGCCGATGTCTACGACTCCCTGTGCCGCGATCGACACTACAAGAAAGCGTTCTCCCGCGAGAAGGCGCTGGCCATCCTGGAGGATGAAGGCCGCCTGGGCAAGCTGGACCCCCGCGTGGTGCGCGTGCTCGTTGATTCGCTGGACGCCGTGGAGCGCGCCCAGGCGCCGGAACCACTGGTCTTCTCCGCGGGTTGAGTCTTTGATCGTCCATGATTCCGGCCTCTCCGCCAAAGCGCATTGCCTTTGTCATACTCGTGTAACGAGGTTTCACTATCCCTCAAAGGTATTCCCCGTTGGGCTTGATCACTCGGGGGTGTTTGAAACAGCACAAGGAGTGCGATGATGGCCGCGCTTCGCAAATTCTTCTCCAAAAAACTGCAGTACTCGGAACCTGTCGGCTCGGAAGACTCCAACGGTCATGCGCTGCTCGCCTTCTTCGGCGAGGACGCTTCCCGTCAGCTCCGCGCGTGCTACACCAACGAGCATATCGGCATCGTCACCCTGGAGCTCAAGGACTTCTACTCCCTGCGCTCTCCAGACCAGGACATCCTTGGACCACGCATCATGGACACCCTGGAGTACGAGGCCATTCGCGAGATTCCCAACATTTTCCACCACGCCCGGTTCCTGTTTTCGGAACGGATCGGCTTCTGCTGCGTCTTCCTCGCCTTCTGCATCTCCGAGGACGTGGTTTCATTCGCCAACGCCACGCAGCTCTTCCGCATCCAGGTGCGCGAACGAATCAACAGGTCCCTGTTGTCCTCCACCAAGGGCATAGGCGACGTGATGGCCGGATACGCCTACATCCCGCCGCGCCAGCAGGGGCCGTTTTCCGAGGTCCTTTTCAAGGCGTACTGCCACTCCCGCCGCTTTGCCGGCGAGCCCAAGGAGCTGGCCTCCCTGCCGCTCTACGACGAGTTCAGATGGATTCTGGAAAAAGGCCGGATCACCACCTGCTTCCAGCCGGTCATCGAGTTCAAGCACGGCGGGGTCGTCGGCTGGGAAGCCTTTTCCCGCGGGCCGGAGAACAGCTTCTTCGAGCCGCCGCAGACCCTGTTCCAGCTTGCCGGAGAGCTTGACTGCACCTTCGAGCTGGAGGCGCTCTGCCGTGACAAGGCGTTGCAGAGCCTGGGCGGTCTGGAACCCCACCAGAAGCTCTTCCTGAACAACCTGAACGAGGACGTGAACAACCCCGGCTTCTCCGCCGGGCAGCTCAGGAATCTGATCGAGCCGTACGGCCTGACCCCGCAGAACGTTGTCCTGGAGTTTGCCGAGCGCCAGGGCTTCCGCGACATGACCATGTTCTTCAAGGCCATCGAGAGCTTCCGCAAGGAAGGCTTCGCCATCGCCATAGACGACGTGGGCTCCGGCGACTCCAGCCTGCGCAACCTCACCCAGATCCGCCCCGACTACATCAAGATCGACCTCTCGCTTATCGACGGCATCGACTCCAATCCCTACCACCGCAGCATGGTGGAGACCCTGGCCTTCCTCGCCGGCAAGTTGGGCGCATCCATCATCGCCGTGGGCATCGAGACCGAAACCGAGCTCTCCTCCCTGGTCTCCATGGGAGTGGACGGCGGCCAGGGCAACCTCATCGGCAAGCCCGCGCAGCAGAAAGCCAGCCCCAGTGTGACCATCCCGGCCAAGACGGTCTACGACCCGGCCGACACCGCCGGATGGCAGGGCTTCTCCCCGGTGCGGGAGCTGGTCCGCCCGGCGTGCTCTGTCTGCCCGGAGATCACGGTCAAGGAGGTCAAGGCCATGCTGGCCGACCAGCCGCCGCAGACCAGCGTGGTGGTGGTGGAGAACGAGGCCCCTGTGGGCCTGCTCATGCAGTACAACATGGACCGCCACCTCTCCACGCAGTTCGGCATGTCGCTCTACTACTACCGCGAGGTAGGCCGGATCATGGACACGCATCCGCTGGTCATCGACGTGGAGATGTCCGTGGAGGAGGCGGCCCGCGCCGCCATGAGCCGCGAAGGCACCAAGGTGTACGACGACATCGTGGTCACGGAGAACGGCCGTCTGCTGGGCGCGGTCTCGGTCCAGGGCATGCTGGACAAGCTGGCCGAGATGCAGGTGGAGCTGGCCAAAGGCGCCAACCCCCTCTCCGGCCTTCCGGGCAACGTGGTCATCGAACGGGAGCTGGAGAAGCGCGTCAAGAATCGCCAGCAGACCTCCATGGTCTACGTGGACCTGGACAACTTCAAGGTCTACAACGACGTCTTCGGTTTCGAGCGCGGCGACAAGATCATCCTGCTCACGGCCCGCACCCTGACCCTCGCTGTGGACCAGGTGGGCAACCAGCGCGACTTCGTGGGCCATGTGGGCGGCGACGACTTCATCATTCTGGCCGAACCCGGCCACGTGCAGGCCATCTGCGACACCGTGCTGGCGGTCTTCGCCGAGGAGACGCCTTCCCTGTACAGGGACGAGGACATCGAACGCGGCTACATCGTGGGCAAGGGCCGCGACGGCCAGGTGCGGCAGTTCCCGCTGGTCAGCCTTTCCCTGGCCGTGCTGGACTGCACCTTCCAGGAACGCTTCTCCATGGACGGCCTCTCGGAACGCGTGGCCGAGGTGAAAAAGCTGGCCAAGAACATCGAAGGCAACTCCTGCGTGCGGGAACCCTTCGACCCTGCCGTGGATTGCCCAACCGCCTCATAGCCGTTTCCGGCGCAGTCTGATCGCCTTTTTTCGCGAACCACGGTCCGCTCCAGGCCCTTTTGCGGCGGCCCCTGCGTCCTGCAGCCCGCTGCAATTCCATGGGAATGAAAAGAAACGTACAGGAAATCCTGGAAATTCTCCCAGCTTTCCTGTATGGTTGGATACCGAGGCCCGAAAAATTTCAGAGTAGCAGCACGCAGCCTCAAGGATTAACGCATGGCCGCAGATGAAACGAAAAAAAAAGACGTTGTTCAGGACGTGCTCGCTGAGCTGCTTACCAGTGCGCAACGTGACGAGACCATTCCCGACGCCGAGGACCTGAACGCACTCCTCTACCGCGACCCCAAGGAGATCAGCGAGCGGCGGCACCGCTCGTTCCGGCTCTCCAACTCCTACGACGATCTGGGTCCGGCCGGCCGTGCAGCCCTGGTGGACGAAGACAGGGACGAGGACATCGATCAGGAGCTGCGCTCCTTCCGTCTGGCCCAGGCCCCGCGCAACAAGAAAAAGGCCACCGTCTACTTCCCCAAAAAGCTGCACACACGGCTGCGCTCGGCCAAGTATCAGGTCAAGAAGCTGGTCCCGCCGGAGATGCGCTCGTACGTGACCATGTCCGACATTGTCACCATCGCCTTGCGTATCGCCCTGCGGGAGTTCGAGATGAAAGGCAAGAACAGTCTCATGCTCAAGCTCCTGGTGAAGAATATCCAACGGAAAATGTAAGTACGCGCAAATACTCCGATGGAAATTGTCTGCCCAAACTGCCAGCGCAAGAGGTCCGTCGACGCTTCCAAGCTCCCGGCCGGCAATGTCACCGTCCGTTGCGAAGCGTGCGATCACCGCTTCACGCTCAAGGGCGCCCGCAGGCTCTCCGTCATGATCACCAAGGGCGGCGTGGGCAAGACCACCACCTCCGTCACCCTCGCAGCCGGCCTCGCCCTCAACGGCTACAAGGTCCTGCTCGTCGACACCGACACCCAGGGCCAGACCTCCTACATGCTCGGCGTGGACTCCAACGACGGCCTGGCCAAGCTCATGCTCGGCGAGATGGACGCCAGCGAGGCCGTGGTCAAAGCGCGCGAGAACCTCTGGCTCCTCACCGGCGGCCGCAGCCTCGCCTCGGTCAAGCGCATGATCACGCGCATGGACTACGGTGGCGAGAGAACCCTCACCGACAAGCTGGCGCCGCTGGAAAAAAGTTACGACTTCATTATCCTGGACACCTCGCCAAGCTGGGACACCCTCACGGTCAATGTTCTCTTCTACGCCCGCGAGCTTATCGTGCCCGTCTCCCTGGAGATCATGCCAGTGCAGGGGTTGTCCGAGTTTCTCAAAAGCTTCTCCCAGCTCCGGGCGCACAACAAGGAAATCCGGCTCAAGTACATCCTGCCGCTCTTCCTGGCCAAGCCCACGGAGAACTCCCGCGCCATCCTCCGCAGCCTGGAGAAGTTCTACGGCAAGTACATCTGCACGCCCATCCGCTACAGCACGCGTATCAGCGAAGCACCAGCCTACGGCATGACCATCTTCGAGTACGCCGGCGGCGACAAGGTCGTAGAGGACTACAGGGACCTCGTGAAGGACGTGCTGCGCGGCGACGAAATCTGATCAATCCTTTTTCCCCTGTCGTACCGGTACCCCACCATGCCAGACCCTCAGGTCACACTCGCCATTGTTGCATCACGCCATATCCAGGAAACCGAAATTCCCGGCGTCATCGTCGCCGAGCACCATGACAACGGCCGCGTCAAGCGCGCCTTTGTGAACGGCGAGCACGTCATCCACACCTCGTGGGGCGATCTCGTGCCGCAGTACACCGGCGACGACGAAAGCCGCCGGCCGCGGCTGGCCGCCATCCGCCTGGATGCCGAGGGCCGGCTGGAGTCCCTGGCCCTGGAGACCACGCAGACCCTGGACACACCGCTGGGACCGCTGCCAGCCGAGCTCGTCACCTTCCACGAGAACGGATCGCTCAAGCGCATCTTCCCGTGCAACGGCAAGCTCTCCGCCTTCTGGAGCTGGCAGGACGAGTATGCCCTGGCGCCGGAGATCGCGCTGCCCCTGCCCGCCTCGCTGCTCCCCGAAGAAGCTGACGACGGCGCGGCGCAGACTGCGCGATATATCAACTTCCGCCTCGATCCGGACGGCGCCTTGCGGAGCGCCACGCTCTGGCCCGGCGAAACCGTCACTCTCCGCACCCCGGTTGGCCCGGCGCGCGCCCGCGTCGGCTTTGCGCTCCATGCGGACGGCTCCCTCGCCTCCTTCGAGCCGGCCACGGCCCTGGCCATGCAAACGCCCATCGGCGTCATCCACGCCTTTGATCCCGATCCGGAGGCCATCTCCGGCGACGTGAACTCCCTGGCCTTTGCCCCGGACGGCTCTGTAGCCCGCGCGACCACGGTCCAGGACATCATCCGCGTGGAGCAGGCCGACGGCTCGACCTTGCGCTTCGCCCCCCGCGACGCCGAGGACCTCTGCAGCTCCTCCATGGCCACGCCGGACGACTCCGAGGGCATGATAGAAGCGCCGGACCCCCTCACCGTCTGGTTCGAGAACAAAGCCGTCTCCATCGCCCATGGCCGCCTGGGGGCATCGGGCGCCCAGCCCGAACCGGCCGCCGTCATCTCCCTGGACGCCGCGACATTCCATGTGGAGCCGGTGCGCCGGGGGCTCACCCTGGCGCCGCTCTCGCGCTCCTGCGGCTGAGCCTCTTGCCCTGAAAACGTGAAATGACCGCCCGCCGGACGGCGTGCGCCCGATGGTTGCCGGGGTTATTGCGCCCTGCGCCCAGGAATAGGGCGGCGCGGCTTTACGGAATGTGCGGGAGTTGGGAAAGAACCGCGGCCTCTGAGCGCGATCCTCGCTGCGGAATTTTTCGATGTGCTGCGGCGTGGAGGGTCAGACCATGAAGGACTTGCCCACCTCGAAGACGCGCTCGTATTCCATGCGATTGCGGATGGCCAGGGCCATCTCCAGGCTGGCGTCCATCTTCATGCCCACATCCGCCAGAATGGACTGCCTGTGCGCCTGCAGCCGCTTGCGCACAAAGGGGCCGTCAAAGCCGTCCACCACCAGGGCCAGGCCGTCCCGATAGAACGGCGTGGTGATGAGCTTGCTGAACCTGGCCAGGTTGCGCTTGCCCTCCCGCCGCGACCACAGCACGTAGAACAGCAGCACCACGATGAGCTGCTCCACCTTGAGCCGATGGTCCACATTGAAGTACTCGGCCCGCTCTGCCGGGTCCTTCTCGGCCATGGCGGCGAGGTCCTGCACATAGCGAAAGGCCTTCTCCTCGTTCAAAGGCGGGAAGGTGTACTGCGCGGTCATCTTTGCCAGCGTCTTGCGGGGATTCTCGGCCGCCACGATGTCCAGGATCGACATGCGCATCAGGTCGAGCTTGCGGCTCAGGGAGTCCAGCAGCGCGTCGCGCTTGGCCTGGCCCAGACGCCGCACGAACGGCTCCGGCGCGTCGCTGAAGGCCACTTCCAGAAGGTGATGGATGAACGGCTCGCTGGTGTACTGCGCCTCTTCCCCAACCTGCTTGGCTACCTTGCGGGCGTTGCCCAGCAGCTTGGACAGAGACAGCCAATACGCGACCACGCCCTCCATGGGCACGAGCACGAGATCGAAGTCCTTCTTCTGCTGCTGCTCAGGCGCCGTTTGCTGGGGGGGATTTTCTTCCATAAGTCCCTGGTAGCGCACGAGATGGACCTTGGCAAGGGGATGCGTGCGGCTATTCGATGGTGGGCGAGTGGTTGTTCAGCCAGATGTGCAGCACCAACAATGTCCACAGCGCCTTGCGGTGGTCCACCCTGCCGCTGTGGTGCTCGTCGATCATCCGCCGCACGGCCTTGGGGTCGAACAGGTTGTGCCTGCGCAGCGCCTCTTCGCTCATCAGCTCGTCCATGCACGGCTTCAGCGATGTGCGCAGCCATTGGGCCGCGGGGATAAGGAACCCGCGCTTGGGCCGGTTGAGGATCTCGGCCGGCAGAAGCGGCTCCATGGCCTTTTTGAGCAGCCACTTGCGGGTGGAGCCCCGCAGCCGGAAGCGCAGGGGCAGCCGGCAGGCGAACTCCGCCAAGTCACGGTCCAGGAACGGCGCGCGCATCTCCAGGGAGTGCATCATGCTGGCGCGGTCCACCTTCATCAACACGTAGTCCGTCATGTACTGCCGGGCAAAGACGTATACGGCCCGGCCCAGCTCGTCGTCCGAGGGGTAGGCCTCGAAAAGCTCGCGCGTGGGCTCGAACAGCGTCCCAGGATCCAGGTCCGGCGCCCTGTTTTCCTTCCAGATGGCGTGCTGCGCCTCGGAGGAAAGCGCCGTGAGCCAGCGTTGCACGCGCATCCAGGTGGGGCAATGCAGCCCGGCCAGGAACATTCTCGCCGCAAAACGGTAGTTCACGTAATTGGACGAGGCCGGCAGGAATCGGGTGGCCCACTCCGCCGGAGCGCGTATGGCCTCCGGAATGCGCAGCAGCCGCTTGGCTATGCGGAAGCCGTAGTAGTACTCGTAGCCGGTGAAGAGCTCGTCCGGGCCGTCGCCGCCCAAGGCCACGGTCACGTGCTTTCTGGACGCCTTGGACAGGAGGTAGGTCGGCACCAGGGAAGGGTCGGCCAATGGCTCGTCCAGTCGGGAGACGATCTCGGGCAGGTGCTCGCCGCAGCCATGGGCCGAAAGCATGTACTCGTGGTGATCCGAGCCGATGAGCTCGGCTACCTGCCTTGCGTACGGCGATTCGTCGTAGCTCTCCTCGGAAAAGGCCGCGGAAAAAGTCTGCACGCTGTCCACCATGGAGGCCATGGTGACGGCCACGGCGGAGGAGTCCACGCCGCCGCTCAGAAACAGCCCCAGGGGCACGTCGCTTACCAGGCGCCGGCGCACGGCGCGGCGCAGCAGCTCGCGCAGCTCCTCGCAGCGTTCCTCCAGAGCGGCGGGACCGCTGTAGCGCCTGGAGCTTTCGGCCTCCGGCAGGGGCATCTCCCAGTACCGCTCCAGCCGGACATCGTCCGGACAGCGCTCCAGGTCGAACATCAGGTAGTGGCTTGGGGGCAGCTTGCGCACCTGCCGGTAGATGGACTCCGGCGCGGGCACATACTCGTAGGCCAGAAAGCGCGAGAGCACCGAGGTGGTCACGCTGAACGAGAGGCGCGGATGGCGGGTCAGCGCCGTGATCTCCGAGGAAAACGCAAAGTAGCCGTTCTGCAGCGTGTAGTAGAAGGGCTTTTTGCCGAAACGGTCGCGCGCTGCGAATATCCGGCGTTTCTCCTTGTCCCAGATGACAAAGGAAAACATGCCCTCCAGCCTGTCCAGACACCCCGGCCCCCAGGTCAGATAGGCGTTGAGGAGCACCTCGGTATCGGATCTGGTGCGGAAAGAGCGCCCGGCGCTGCGCAGCTCCTCGCGCAGCTCGGCAAAGTTATATATCTCGCCGTTGAACACGATAACGGCCCGGTTGCAGGCATCAACCATGGGCTGGGCGCCGGTCTGCAGATCGATGATGGAAAGCCGCCGGTGACCCAAAGCAACGCCGTTCTCCACCCACACGCCGCCGCCGTCCGGGCCGCGGTGGATCATGCTTTCGGCCATGGCCAGCAACCACTCACGGGACTCCGCATCCGTGCCGCCCTGCGAACCGCATGAGACGAAGCCTACGATGCCGCACACGACGAAACGTCCTCTATAACTTGATAGACGCCCCGTTGCACGGAGGCGAGGTTGGAATCCAAAAAGGCATACCGCTGCGGAATTTTTGAGCGGAATACGGAAGAGTATGGAATGACTACGAGTATCGGCACCGAATCCACATAACGAAAGCCCTGGTCTTGAGCAACCTGGAACTCGCCCGTTTCACCAAATGCTTGAGCAGCCGCACCGGCTTTGGTACATTCAAAATGGAATATTTTTCGGGGGATGCTGAAACATTGAATCCACGGTTCGGTACGCGATGCGCAACCAGTTCACAATACTTATCATAGACGACGAGCAATCCCTGCTCGAAAGCGTTTCCGCCTTCATGGAGGACTCGGGTTTCCAGACCCTCACCGCCT
Organism: Oceanidesulfovibrio marinus; assembly: GCF_013085545.1. Taxonomy (NCBI): domain Bacteria; kingdom Pseudomonadati; phylum Thermodesulfobacteriota; class Desulfovibrionia; order Desulfovibrionales; family Desulfovibrionaceae; genus Oceanidesulfovibrio; species Oceanidesulfovibrio marinus. The sequence continues at coordinate 4,102,651 of NZ_CP039543.1, read as the reverse complement.
CGGACGGAGACTCGGGCCTGGCTCTTTTTCAAGAAAAGCGGCCCGACATCGTGCTGCTCGATCTGCGCATGCCCGGCCGCCAGGGCCTCGAAATAATGCGCATCATGCGCGAGACCATCTCCGACGTGCCGATCATTGTGGTCTCGGGCACAGGCGTGATCCAGGACGTGGTGGAGGCCATGCGCCAGGGAGCGTCGGACTTCTTCATCAAGCCGGTGCTCGATCTTTCGCTACTGGAGCATTCCGTGAGCCGGGCGTTGGAGCACGCAGCCCTCAAAAAGGAGCACGGCCGCTACCAGCAGCGGCTGGAAGAGGACATCTCCACCAGGACGCGGCAGCTTATGGAGGCCAACGCCAAGCTGCAGGAGGAGATTCGCCGGCGCGACACCGCCGAGAAAGCCATGGCCGCCTCGCTGCAGGAAAAGGAAATCCTGCTCCGTGAGGTGCACCACCGCGTCAAGAACAACCTCCAGATCATCTCCAGCCTCCTGAGCCTGCAGGCGGAGAACACCTCGGAGCCCATGGCGCGCGACGCCTTTCTGGAGAGCCGGCAGCGGGTGGCCTCCATGGCCCTGGTGCACGAGAAGCTCTACCAGGCCAACGACTTCGCCCAGGTGGACATGGGCCAGTTCGCGCGGGAGCTCATCGGCCAGCACACCTGCACCTCGGATCGCTGCGGCATCGTCTCCGTCACCGCAGATGACGAATCCTTCCCGCTCTCCATCAACCAGGCCATCCCCTGCGGCCTCATGCTCAACGAGCTCACCTCCAACATCATGCACCACGCCTTTCCCGGTCGGCGCTCCGGCACCATGCGCGTGTACATGTCCAGGCAGGACCGCCGCGTCGAGCTCGTGGTGGAGGACGATGGCGTAGGCCTGCCCGAGAGCTTTTCCCTGCAATCACCCGAGACCCTGGGCTTCCGGCTCATCCACGCCCTGACATACCAACTACGCGGCGACGTCTCCTTCGAAAGCAAGCCGGGCAAGGGCATGCGTTGCAGCATCCGGTTCCCCATGTCCACATCCGCCGGCGAGGACAGCGCCGACCTGAACATCTCCGCGTTCCTGCCGCTGGAAGCCGAACCCAACTGACGACCTGCCCCAGACGGACAGGACGGTCAGAACGGCGACCATCTGCAATGGCCGCGTGATAACCCAACGCGCGCGAGGCAGAATGTCGCCCTGCATGTCCAGCAGCGGACCAAGCCCTGCGGCGCATGCCATCCCCGACAAAGGGGAGCGCGAATGAGTACGCAGACGATTTCGAGGCTCTGGGCTACTCAACGCCAACGCGGCGTAGGCCGCCCTGGCTGAGCCCCACGCCCACCAGCACCACCACCGAGGCGGCAATCTGCCACGGCGTAAAGGTTTCGCCCAGCAGCATGGTGCCCAGGATGACGGAGAACACGGGAATCAGGTTGATGAAGGCCGAGGCCTGGCTGGCCGGCAGACGGCTGACGCCGAAGTTGTAGAGGCCGTAAGCGCCGATGGTCACTATCGAGCCCAGGTAGAGAATCGCCAGGACGCCGTTCAGGCCGGGCTCTCCGTGCGTCTGCGCAATGGGCAGCAGCAGACCCGGCAGGTAGAACAGCGCGCCGGCCACGGCCTGCACGGCCGTGAGGAACCACGGCGAGTTGGTGGAGGAAAGCCGCTTGAGCAGCACGGTATAGCCCGTGGCGCAGACCATGGCCAGGAACTCCAGGGTGTTGCCGAGAATGGGGTTGGGGGCCAGGTCCGAGCTCACGCTGGCGGCCGACAGCCAGACCACCCCGGCCACAGCGATGAAGAATCCGGCCCAGGTGCGCGCCCTGGGACGTTCACCCAGGGAGACGAAGGCCACGGCCGCCACCATCAGCGGCAGCATGGCCGTTATCATGCCGGCCTGGGAGGCCGTGGTATAGCGCAGGGCGAACGCCTCGAAGATGAAGTACAGGCAGGGCTCGCACAACGCCATGCATAGAATGATGACCACATCCTGGCGCCGCACCTTTGGGATGCCTGTGCGCAAGGCCACGAAGCCGAAGATCACGCTGGCCACGGCCATGCGGCCGAAGATCACCACCAGCGGGCTGAAGGCCATGACCGCCACCTTCATGGCCACGAACGAGCTGGCCCAGATGAGCACAGCGACGAACAGCGCGATGCTGGGAATGTAGACGCCGATTCTGGACGTGGGTTGGGGCGGATGGCTCATGGCGTGACTTTTCCGGTACTGGGATGGGTTGGGCGCAGCTCCTTGACCAAAGGAAGCATTTCTAGCCCGGCGGCCAGGCGAAGTCCACTGCAACAAAGATACTTCCATAATCTTTGTGTAGGAATTCGTCAGGGACTTTACGAAACCACGGCCTTTTGTAATTGTTGTGTGCCGTTTCGCTCTGCCCTGTTGCATGCTGCGCGCACCTGCGGCACAAGGCATACCCGACACCGGTTACTCAAGCGGACTGAAAAATGGCCGCCGGGACAAGGCCGCTCTCTTCGGATGAGCGCCCAAGCCAGCGCCCGGCGCACCCCCGGCCTCCTGCACGCGTGTCGGTTGAAGGATGGCATGTAGTGAACAAAAGCATTCGAAAAAGACTGACCTTTTACTTCCTCTTTCTGGCCGTGGTGCCCCTGCTTGCCGTGGGGCTCGTGGTTCTCGGCCTCACCCTCACCGTCCAGAAAAAGCAGGCCCTCTCCTCGCAGCAGGACATGGCCTCTCAGATCGCATCGCGTGTCGAGGATCACTTCCACCGGCTGGAACGCGGCCTCACCCTAGCCGTCTCCCTCGCACAGTACGGGCAGCCGCCCTCCATGGACAGGCTCTCCCCTTCCGAGACCATGCGCGGCGAGCTGAGCTCGCTCATGGCCATCGAGGAGAACAACTTCGAGTGGCTGATGCTCGTGGACGACTCGAACACCGTGCGCATGACCTTCGCCCGCCGGCCCATGGAAGCGCCGACGCCGCCGACGCCCGTGCTGGAGGCTGCCCAGGCCCTCAAACCCGGCGAGGTGTACGGCAAACCCATCTTCGACCCCGACACCGGGGAATGCTACATGATCATCCGCCGCCAGGGCGCCGGCGAGAAGAACCTCCTGGCCGTGTGCCGCTTCGCCGCGTTGCAGCACATGCTCGCGTCCGTGAACAACGACAAGGAACGGCTCTATCTGGTGGACTCCGAGGGCAGGCTCATGCTCACGTCCTCGCGATCTCCCATCACAGGCCCCACCAGCTTCAGACCACCTGAGGAGGACGGCATCTCCCGCAGTCTGGGCGGCGATCTGTCGCTCATGGCCACGCGCTCCTTCATGCTGGGGGACGACCACTTCACCGTGGTCTGCCAGCGCTCCCTGGGCAACACCATGGGCCTGGCCACCTTCACCCTGCTTTCGGTCTTCTTCATCGTGCTCATTGCACTGGTGTCGGCGGCCAGCCTGTCCTACGCCACCATCAAGCGCATCGTGCGGCCAATCTCCCAGCTCGTGGTCACGGCCAGGGCTGTGCAGGGCGGAGACATCACCCGCCGGGCCGAGGTGGAGCGCGGCGACGAGATAGGCGAGCTGGCCGAGGCGTTCAACTCCATGACGGCCCGGCTGGTGGAGACCCTGGGCGGCCTGCGCTCCAAGGTCAACGCCCTTACCGCCACCCAGCAGCGCCTGCAGCAGAGCGAGGCGCAGTACCGCGATCTGTTCGAGCAGGCCTCGGAAGGCATCCTTGTCATCAATCCGCAGGGCGAAATCGTGGAGGCCAACTCCCAGGCTCTCGACCTCCTCAACCACATGGATGGCCATGACGCGCTGCAGGGCCGGAAGCTCAGCGATTTCATCCACCCGGACGAGTTCGAGCGCGAGTCCTTGGAAGCCATGCTGGAGGCTCTGCAGGAAGGCCATACCCTGCGGCGCGAGATGCGCTTCATCACCGACGGCGACAAGGTCCGCACCGCAGACGTGGGCGCCACCCGCATGTCATCCGGCGCCATGCGCTTCATGTTCCGCGACATCACCCACCGCAAGCGCATGGAAGAAGAGCTGCGCAGCGCCAAGGAGCAGGCCGAGCAGGCCAACAAGGCCAAGAGCATGTTCCTGGCCAACATGAGCCACGAGATCAGAACGCCGCTCTCCTGCGTCATCGGCATGTCCGAGCTCACTCTGGAAACAGAGCTGGACGAAGAGCAGCGCGACAATATGGAGATGATTCTCGACTCCGCCGAGACCCTGCTGGACATCATCAACGACATCCTCGACTACAACAGGATCGAGTCCAAGGGCCTGACCCTCTCCTTTACCAAGTTCCAGCCGGACAAGCTGCTGGCCAAGACCCTGCGCGGTTTCGCCACACAGGCCGCGCGCCGCTCCACCACCATCGAGTCACACATTGACGACGACGTGCCCAAGCTTCTCACCGGCGATCCCGGCCGTCTCGCCCAGATCATCCGCAACCTCGTCTCCAACGCCCTCAAGTTCACGCCCGAGGGCACAGTGCGCATCCACATGGGAGTGGAAAGCATCCAGGACACCATGGCCACCCTGCGCTTCTCGGTCTCGGATACGGGCATCGGCATCCCCGAGGACAAGATCGAGTCCCTGTTCGAGAGCTTCTCCCAGGTGGACAGCTCCTACTCCAAAAAGCACGCCGGCACGGGACTCGGCCTCGCCATCTCCCGCAGCCTCGTCACCATGATGGACGGTGTGATCACCGCCGGCAACAACCCGGACGGCGGCTCCACCTTCACCTTCACCGCATGCTTCTCCATTCCGGAAGACGAGGAGGAGAAAACCGAGGCGGAGTCTCCGGCGCCGCAACCCGCGGCCGCCGAGGAGGACCGGGAACCGCCCCTCTCCATCCTCATCGCCGAGGACAACAAGGTGAACCAGGTCTTCCTCTCGCGCTTCCTGGAGCAGCGTGGCCACTCGGTCCAGCTCGCGGCCAACGGGCAGCAGGCTCTGGACCTGCTCGCCGTCAAAAGCTTCGACGTCATCCTCATGGATATCCAGATGCCCGAGATGGACGGCCTGGAAACCACACGCCGCATTCGCGCCGGCGCCGTCTCCGGCCTCGATGTGAAAATCCCCATCATCGCCCTCACTGCCTACGCCATGAAAGGCGACCAGCAGCGGTTCCTCGCCGCCGGCATGGACAGCTACCTGTCCAAGCCCGTCAACAGGACGGACCTCTCCGCCCTGCTCAAGCATTTCGCCTCCGGCGACGACGCCGGCCAATAGCATTGCGCGCCTCCGCGCCCCCGTAAGGAGCATGATCTTGCCTCATCGCACCCAGTACGACGTCATCATCGTCGGCGCCGGCCCCGCCGGCCTTTTCGCCGCCTACGCCCTGTCCGCCGCCCCCTCCATGAAGGTCCTGGTTCTGGAAAAAGGCCGCGAGATCCCAAAGCGCATCTGCCCGCTCAAGAAGGAGATGTCCTGCAAGCACTGCGCGCCCTGCCAAATCCTCTCCGGCGTTGGCGGAGCCGGCCTCTTCTCCGACGGCAAGCTCAACTACATCCACAAGCTGGGCAAGACCGATCTCACCCAGTTCATGTCCGTGTCCGAGGCCAAGGCGCTCATCGAAGAGACCGAGCAGATATTCAACCGCTTCGGAATGGACGGCCAGGTCTACCCCACCGACATGGAAGCCGCTGAGGAGGTGCGCAAGAAAGCCAAGATCAACGGCATCGACCTGCTCATCATCCGCCAGAAGCACCTGGGCAGCGACAAGCTGCCCCACTACATCGAGGACATGACCGACGAGCTCAAGCGCCGGGGCGTGGTCTTCCAGACCGACGAGGCCGCCGTGGACATCCTTGTGGAAAAGGGCCACGCGGCGGGCGTGGTTACCAAGAAGGCGGAGTACAAAGCGCCCAACGTCATTCTCGCTCCCGGGCGCGTGGGCGCGGAGTGGGTGGCCGGCGTGGCCGAGCGCAACGGCGTTTCCCTCAGCCAGCGCGGCATCGAGATCGGCGTGCGCGTGGAGGTCCACAAGGACATCCTCCACGACATCACCAACGTCATCTACGACCCCACCTTCTTCATCCAGACCTCCAAGTACGATGACCAGACGCGCACCTTCTGCACCAACCGCCAGGGCTTCGTCTCCCTGGAGAACTACCAGGACTTCGTCTGCGTGAACGGCCACGCGTACATGGACCGCAAGTCCGAGAACTCCAACTTCGCCTTCCTCTCCAAGGTCGTGCTCACGGAACCCATCTCCGACAATCAGGCCTTCGGCGAGGCCATCGGCCGGCTGGCCACCCTCATCGGCGGCGGCAAGCCCATCCTCCAGCGCTTCGGCGACCTCAAACGCGGCCGCCGCTCCACCTGGAACCGCATCCACAAGGGCTCCCTGGAGCCCACCCTGCAGAACGTGGTCTGCGGCGACATCGCCATGTTCATGCCTCACCGCATCCTGGCCAACATCATCGAGGGCCTGGAGAAGCTCGACCTCGTGGTGCCGGGCGTGGCCAACGAGGAGACCCTGCTCTACGCACCGGAGATCAAGTTCTTCGCCACCCAGGTAGAGACGGACTCCAACCTGATGACGCACGTGGACGGCCTGTACGTGGCCGGCGACGGCCCAGGCGTGGCAGGCAACATCGTCTCCGCGGCGGCCACCGGGCTCATCCCGGCCAAGCACATTATCGGCAGCGGGCATCCGGCCTCGTAGAAAGGCGGCGCGGCAGGGCAGGACCCCGACGCACGACGTTTTTTTCGAACTTCAGCGCGTTGGGGCTTTCAGGGAGCAGCGCACTGGTGTATTGTGAAGTGTCCGTGTCGTACTGTAGGCACGGACGCAATCTGCACCAGCCCCCTGGAGGTGTGAACCGTGCGAACCCTTATCCTTGCCGCGCTGCTTGTCATGATCTCGCTGAGCGCCTGCGCCACCGCCAAGATGACGCTCTCGGACTTCCGCTTCCGTTGCCGCTTTGCCGACAGTGGAGGCGGCATGGAAGATGACGTCTCCAGCTGCAACTTCCAGACGCAGCAGCATCTTTGCAACGCATACGCCAACGTGCTGAACCAGAGCTACCTGAACAGAGATGAGTGCATCCAGGCCTGCGGGGCAGTGCAGCGCGAGTTTACCTTGCAGACCAGAACCACCGGCTGCCAATCGTTTGCCTTGCGGAGCAAGACCATCTGCCAGCAATACTGCCGCCAACACTTCGACTAGCGCGGCGGCGCGCCGGGGTACGTGTTTAGACGCGGCTCCGGCAGGAGCGCTCCGCTCCGCGACCATATACCTGTGGAGGATACACCGTGAACATTTCCCGCATTGCCATGGCCCTGTGCTGTCTCCTTTTAGCCGGCGTCCTGCTTGAATCCTGCGCTGCGCGGGAGACTATGAACATCTCGGACTTCCGCTTCCGCTGCCGTTTCGCCGAAGATGACGAGCTCTCGAACAACGACAACTTCGCCGGTTGCGATTTGCAGATGCAGGCCCAGCTCTGCGACCAATACACCGAGGTTCTCAAGGTCGAGTACGCCAACCGCGACGCCTGCATCCAGGGGTGCAACAGCGTGCAGGCAGGCAGCATGACGCAGACCATGTTCTCCAGCTGCAACAACTTCGCCGTTCGAACCAACACCATCTGCGAGCAGTACTGCCGCCAGCACTACCCCAGGTAGTGGCGGTACTTAAGAGACGTCCCCATGAAAATCCTCCCCTGCGCCGCCCTGCTGCTCATGCTTGTCGGGCTCACGTCCTGCTATGCACCGGCCAAAATGGACATCACGTATGTCCGCTTCCGCTGCCGGTTCGTGGTGGCGGACGTCCAGTCCGGCGACAACCTCGCCTCGTCCTCGTCCTGCGACCGCTTCTTCCAGGACCATCTCTGCGACCAGTACGCCAACACCCTGCGCATGAGCTTCGAAAACCGCGAGTCCTGTATCAACGCCTGCACAGCGGTGAGCGACCGGTCCTCTGGCAACTGGTACACCACCATCTGCTCCCGGTTCATCCACCGCGGCAAGACCATTTGCCAGCAGTACTGCCGCCAGCACTACGAGTACTCCGAGAACAGGGCTGAAACATGACCGCGGACGGCGCGCCATCGGACCACGTAGCGAGCGAGACGGCGGATGAGGCGGCGCTGCAGCGCGCACGCGAGGTGTTCCAGGCGCTGCACGCCAACATCACCGCGGTGATGCGCGGACAGGACCGCGCCGTGCGCCTGGTGCTCGCGGCCTTTGCCGCCGGCGGCCACGTGCTGCTGGAGGATGTGCCTGGCACGGGCAAGACCACCCTGGCCAAGGCCCTGGCCGCCTCGCTGGAGGCGCGCTTCACCCGCGTCCAGTTCACGCCCGACCTTCTGCCGGCCGACATCCTCGGCGTCTCCATCTACGACCCGGCGCGCCAGTCCTTCCGTTTCCACCCTGGCCCGGTCTTCACCAACATCCTGCTGGGCGACGAGATCAACCGCGCCTCCCCGCGCACCCAGTCCGCCCTGCTGGAAGCTATGGCCGAGCGCCAGGTTTCGGTGGAGGGCCGCGAGATGCCGCTGAAACGGCCCTTCTTCGTCATCGCCACCCAGAACCCCTCCGACTTCCACGGCACCTACCCCCTGCCGGAATCGCAGATGGACCGTTTCGCCGTCAGCTTCCGCCTGGGCTACGTACCGCCGGAGGTGGAAGCCGCCGTGCTGGAGGCGCAGGTCCATGGCCATCCCCTGGACACCCTGCAGCCCTGCGCCACGCTGGATGACGCCCTGGCCCTGATGAACGGCCGCAGCCTGGTCCGCGTCAGCCCGGAGCTGACCCGTTATATGGTGGACCTGGCCACAGCCACACGCACCGAGCCCGGCGTCCGCCTCGGCGCCGGCCCACGCGCCTCGCTCACACTCATGCGTTGCGCCCAGGCCCTCTCCCTGGCGGACGGCCACGACTTCGTCATCCCCGACGCCGTTCAGGAGGCCGCGCCTGTGGTGCTGCCCCACCGCATGGTGCTGGAGCCCCAGGCCGAGTATGCAGGCGAGACCACCCGCGGCGTGGTCAGCCGGCTGCTGGAGTCCATACCCGTCCCGGCGTGATCGCCGCCCTGCCGGTCTGAACCCGGAAGTGCGGAGTCAGGCTCCGGTTGTGATATGGTGGTGCCGCATGGCGCAGCAACGAACCAGCACAGCTCTCCCCCTTCGCGCCCGCCTTGCCCGGTTCGCCGCGCGCAAGTCGGCGTGGACGCTCTCGCGCCTCACCACGGCGGGCAAGCTCGTGCTGCTTGGCTACGGCGTGACCATCATCTTTGTGGTGGATACCCGCGCCACCCTGAACTACCAGCTCTTTGGCCTGTGCATCGCCCTGCTCTTCTTCGCCGTGGTGCTGGGTCTGGCGCGGCGGGGCAGCTTCGGCGTGCGCCGCATCCTTCCGCGGCACGCCACGGCCGGCGTGCCACTGCGCTACGTCGTGCGGCTGACCAACACCGGGGATCGCGAAGCCAGGTCCCTGGAGCTGGCCGAGGACATTGCCTGGCCCGATAACGCGTCCCCAACGCGCCGCGTCCGTAGCGTATCCACCCCGGTGGATGCCCTCGCCCCCGGCCAGTCGCGCTCCGTGGCCATGCAACTCCTGCCCGTGTCGCGCGGCCTGCTGCGCTTTGATGGAGCAATGGTCGGGCTGGTGGACCCCCTGGGCCTGTATAAAGGACTTTTGCACATTCCCGCGCCCGAGACCCTGGTGGTGCTGCCGCGGACCTATCCCGCCCCGCCGTTGGACCTGCGCGCCGGACGCCGCTACCAGCCACGCGGCCAGCGAACCACCATAGCCTCCGGCGACTCCCAGGAGTTCGCCGGCCTGCGAGACTACCGCCCCGGCGACCCGGTGCGGCACATCCACTGGCCCAGCTTCGCCCGCTTCGGCGAACCCAAGGTCAAGGAGTTCCAGGACGAGTACCTGACGCGGCTGGCCCTGGTGTTGGACACCTTTCCCTACCCGCCGCCGTCGCAGTGGGCAGAGGCGGCCGGGGAGGATGCCCGCCAGAATGCGCCGGATGGATCAGCCAAACGTTCGACTGCCGCCGCCATCCATGAAGAGCAGTTCGAGGCAGCGGTGAGCGTGGCCGCTTCCCTTGCCGTGGCCCGGCGGCAGCAGGACACCGTGCTCGACCTCTTGTTCGTGGCCGACGAGGCCCGGCAGGTCAGTGCGGAGCGCGGCCGCGGGGACGAGCAGGCCCTGCTGGAAGCGCTGGCCGCTGTGGAGCCGTGCCTGGACAAGCCCATGGACGTGCTGGAGCGCGTGGTGCTGAACCATGCGCCGTTTGTCGGCGGCGTCATCCTGGTGCTGCTGGCCTGGGATGTCCGCCGCCGGCAGCTTGTGGACCGTCTGCGCGCCGCTGGCCTGGAGGTCCGCGCCATTCTTGCGGCCGATCCGCCGAGCGCAGCCATGCGCAGCCTGCCGCAGCCCGACGGCATTATCCGGCCGCAGCGGTTGGAGGAGGACATCGCCGCGCTATGAAAACGCCGCCCCTCCTCATCGGCCTCAGCCTGCTTCTCTGGGGCTACGCAACCGGCATGCTCTGGACCGGGGCCGCCCTGGCCGCAGGGTTCGAGCTCCGCTGGCTCACGCGCTCCCGCGCCGTGCTGGAGCTCTCAGACCAGGCCGTGACCCTGTTTTTCGACTGCTGCCTGCTTATCGCGGCCGGGTCCGCGCTGTTCCTGTTTCTCTCGCCGGACGACCCGCCCGTGGGCAAAACCCTGCTGCTCTGGCTGCCCCTGGTCTTCGCGCCCCTGGCCCTGGCCCAGGCGTACAGCCGGCGCAATCGCATCCCCTTTTCCGCCCTGGCGCGGTTGCCTGGACGGCGCAGACCAGACGCAAATACCGCGCCCGACAGCCTGCGCGCAGGGTTCGACTTCCTGCCTGTCTATGCGGGCATGGCCTGTGTGGCAGCTGCCGGGGCCAACCCGCAGCGCCTGCTCTTCTACCCGGCCATCGCCGTCCTCACTGCCCTCTTCCTGTTCGCCAACCGGCCGGCGCGCGGACGGCCGTCCCTCTTTTTCATCATCCTCGTGCTGGCCCTGTCCACGGGGTTCGTCACCCAGGACGGCATCGAGCGCGCCCAGCGCTGGGCGCGAGCCTATGCCCAACGCATGATCAAGGGCCCCTTCGAAGTACGCACGGCCATCGACGAGATCGGTGAGCTCAAGATCTCGCGGCGCATCGTGCTGCGCGTGGAGCTGCCACACGGAATGCGGCCGCCGCTCTACCTGGCCACGTCGGCCTACAACTTCTTCGATGGCTCGAACTGGACCGCGTCCAACGCCACCTTCGTGCCCCTGGAGCCTGTGCCGGAAACGGATGAGTACGTGCTCTCCCCTGGAGCCCAGACTGCCGGCGATGTCCCAGCCAGCGAGGGCTCACCCTCCATCCGCATCTTCCAGGATCTCGTGCGGGGCGAAGGGCTCTTGCCCCTGCCGCCCCATACCGCCTCCATCGCCGGCATGGGCGCGGATGTGGTGGAGACCAGCGGCCTGGGCGCCGTGCTGGTGGACGACGCACCAGGCTTCATCGCCTACAACGCGACCATGCGCGCCGGCGCGCACCGTCTCGGCTCCCCGCTGCCCATCGACGGCCTGGTGACGCCCGCAAATCGCGACGTCCTGGAACCTATCGTACAAAGGCTGGGTCTGCGGGACCTCGAGCCGGCAGAGGCCGCCCGCCGCGTGCAGCAGTACTTCCACACCAACTTCAGCTACTCGGTCGTGCTGGAGCGCAACCGGCCGGAGCTGACGCCACTCCAGGAGTTCCTCACCGTCTCGCGCAGCGGCCACTGCGAGTACTTCGCCACGGCCGCGACCCTGTTGCTCCGCCAGGCCGGCATCCCGGCGCGCTACACCATGGGTTACGCCGTGTGGGAGCCCGGCCCCGATCCCGGCATCTACCTGGTGCGCGAGAGCCACGCCCACTCCTGGCCACGCTACTGGTCCGGCGAACGGTGGATGGACATCGACCCCACGCCGCCTTTGTGGCTCCCGGAAGACACGGAAGCCCTCTCGCCCCTGCAATGGCTGTGGGACTGGCGGGCGGACGCCGCCTTTGCGTTCATGCGCTGGCGTTACGCGGCGCAGAACTCGGCCGCGCGGGGATGGCTGCTGGCCGGCGCAGGGCTGCTGGCCGTCTTCCTGATCGTACGAATTGCGAGGCGTGGTGGATTGCGCCGCCGGCGCATGGCGGAAACGCGCCGCAGCAGACGCGCCGCGGCCTTTGGCGCGGACTCACCGTTCTACACAAGCATCGCCGAGGTGGAGCGCCGCATGTCGCGCAGGCCGGGAGAGCCCGTTCTGGCCTGGCTTGCCCGCGCCGGCGCCATGCACCTGGTCCCGGCCGCACGGCTGCACTACCGCTACCGCTTCGACCCCAGGCGCGATCCCGACCGCGACGAGGCGCTCAGATCGGAGCTGGAGACCGCGGCCGGCGAGGCTGGCAAAGGGAGCCCGAAAAACACCCCATTGCAAAACCGCGACTGAAAATTATTTTCTGAATAGTAGACGGGACACGCTCTATAGATCAACGAGCCCGCCTGAAGCCAAGGAGGGTCGTATGTACTACATCACAGCAGCGCGATTTCCCAGGGAATCGTACGAAAAGAACGATGATATCCGCCTGAAGGCGGACAAGACGCGCCGGCACCTGGAAGAGCTGGCGCTGGACTCCGGGCTTGACCCGGAACTGAATGTGCAGGTCGCCAAGACCGACGACGAGGTGCGTATCGGCGTAAGCGAGGAGTTCGACCAGTACCTGCGCGAAGCGCCCGGCACGTGGCGTCACTACTGAAGCGCGATCATGCGGCAGAGAGCCGGCCCGGTTTTCCGGGTCGGCTTTTTTGATTCATTCTCGATCCGGCTGCGCGTCAGCGCTTGAACCAGGACTTCTTCTCTTTCGAGCTGAAGGCGTCGCCCCCCTCGCCCGGAGAAACGGGCCTGACGGGGTCGCTGGGCTTTTCCTTGTTCATGATGACGCGGCCCTCGAAACGGGCGCCCTCTTCCATATTGATGGTGGGCGTGGTCAGGGTGCCCAGAAACAGAGAGCCTTTCTGCAGGGTGGCGCTGACAGTGGCCACAAGCTCGCCATCAACCGTGCCGGCCGAGACCAGCTGCCCGACAGTGACGGAGCCTTTGATGTGCGCCTTTTCACCCAGCACGAGCATGCCCTCGGATTCGACGGTGCCCTCGAACTTGCTGTCGATGCGCACCATGCCCTGAAAGCGAAGCGTGCCTTCAAAGCTGGTCCCTGTGCCAAGAAAAGCGTGGATATCGTTTTTTACGGCCATGAGTACATTCTCCATACAGCAGGAGCAACCGCCCGGATTGCGGCGTGGTCTTCCGCGCAGATTTCATGCGGATTCCGGCTACCGCTGTATGGGGTCAGTTGACTACCCCAAGCCCGGTGGGGAGTCCAGAGCTTTTTCAAAGCCCGGCAAAGGCTTGCGCCACGTGAAAAAATGACATATCAGGAGGTTAGTCATCAAACCATTTCAGCCGGGACGCCGTGGTGGACCTTCCCCGGCAATGCGGAGATTCCATGACGCCTCCCAGGAAATCACGTCCGAAGAACACATACTCTATCGAGATCAAGGACGACACCCTTGTCATCCAGCTCGAAGGCGAAGTGACGCTCAAGCAGACTCCCGACCTGAAGCAGGAAATGGTGAAGGCGCTCGACCGTGCATCGCAGGACGGAGTGCACGAAATCGTGGTCGACCTCTCGAACACGTCGTTCATGGATTCCACCGGCATCAGCAGCCTTGTGGTTCTGCGCAAACGGAGCAAGGAGCTGAATGTGAACATGCGGCTGACCAACCCCAGCCTGCAGGTGCGCAAAATCCTCTCGCTCGTCCAGCTGACCCAGTACTTCAATATCGAGGAGTAACCGGCACAAAGCCGGCGCCATTCCTTCGTCGTCACCACGGCCGGCAACGGCCCGGGCTATGGCATCTTCCGGCCGGCCCAGACCACAACCCCCAGCACATCGAGCCCGTGGCGTATGGCGGGCAGGCATTCCTCGCGCTCATCCGCCAGGAGGACGATCTCGTCCGCCTTCCGCCGTATCCGCCGCACCACCACGTCCGGTCCCAGGCGCAGCACATGCAGGGCTCCCTCCAGGATGTCCGTGCGCGACTCGTCCACCAGCAGCCAGTCCCCGCGTGAGCCGCCCGGCACGGCCCCATCGTGCTCCACACCCACCAGGCGCATGGACGAAGGATCGCCCAGGCTCTCCAGGAACGACGGTGCAAAGGTGAACGGCGAGACGGCCGCGCCATCCAGAGCCAGGGCGTCGCCGCGCGCAGCCAGGGCCAGCCGGGCCACGGGCACCGCGCCATGGGAAGTGGATGATTTCTGGGCGGATTGCTGCGGCTTTTGGGGGACAGAGCTCTCGCCAGCCTCGGGCTGCGGAGCCATGGCGGCGCGCAGCAGGGGCGGCGTGGAATCCTGCGCGGCGGAGCGCGTCTGGATGCGCCTTGGCTCCAGGCCGAGCTCCAGCCAGACTGGATTGGCGTTGTATGGGGACCGGCTGAGCCTGAGCAGCCAGGAGGCGGGCACGGCGCCGCGGGTCTTGGCGTCGGAGATGGCGGCCTTGCCCACGCCGAGGATATCGGCGAGCTCTGTCTGGGAAGACGCGCCGGTGATATCGAGCATGCGTGCGAGCACGGCGGCTGCGTCTATCTCCTCGCCGGAGGCGTCTGGTGCTCGAAGGTTCTTGCTCATGCGCTTCTACCCGAAAAATACTCCAGCAAGATCGGAGCGGACTTGAACGATGGCTCCGGAATCGGCGCAGACAGATGCAACGTCGGCGCTACCGGTGCACCGCCACATGCATCGTGGCCGCATACGGCCAATGAGGCAGCCGCCATTCAAAGGCGGCCGCGCACGGCGACTTCCCCGAGCCTAGACGACGACCACGGAATTGTCGGCGCTGGCGTACGGGCTGTACGCATACTTGTCAGCTTCCCAGTCGTTCTCCCACTTCTCGCCATCCATGAGAAAACGGTAGTGGTACTCCTTGCCCACGTCCAGATCGAGCGTGAGCGTGAAGCCGCCGGTCTTGAGCTTCTTCATGGGCGCGGCATCCTTGTCCCAGTCGTTGAAGTCGCCGACAAGGCTGGCTTTATCCACACCCTCGGAGGCTTCCTTGGGAAGCTTGAAGGTCACTTTGCAAACAGGCTTGGATTTCAGATACTTCTTGCTGACAGGCATTGTCCTCTCCTCGCTGTCGCGCGCGCTGTAGTCATGCGATATCCGGTCAGTACGCGGGCACACCCGCACCATGAAACTGTATACCACGTTTCACGGCGCTTTACCCGCTTCTTTTTCGAAATATCACGATTTGGGAAAAGCGCAAGCAGCCGGGATGTTCGGCATAATCCGTAACACCGGCGACACGATGGACAGCCAATGCTACTCGTTGGCTGCGATGTCTTTCGAGAGCGCCTCGCCAAGGAACTCGGCCTGGCCGGCATCGTCCTGCAGACCGCAGAGCCCCTTGACCGCCGTCAGCAGATCGGCAGCGTTGATGGTGACGTCGAAGAGGCCGTTGTTGATGCGGCAGAGCTGGCCTTCGCGCTTGATGATGTAGGCGCGGCGTTCCTTGGAGGCGCCGGCGCCGCTGACGACGGAGTAGGCCTGGTGGCCGTCGCTGGTGACATAGAGCCGCTGCACCGTGAGCGTGCCGGAATCCCCATCGTAGAAGGAATTCTCAGCCTGGACCCTGCCGCGGAAGACAAGGCTGGCCCCAGCATCATTGACCAGGGTGATCTCTTCAAAAGCACCCGAGTCTTGTGCGCGTTTTTCTTCCATTGTGTCACCCTCCTTGCGGTGCGGCTTCATGTGGGCAGTTTGAACTGTTCCGGGCCGCCCTTGTCCTTCTTATTTTTGACAGCCGGCCGCTCCGGCCTGGGCGAATCGTCGAACAGGGCGCCGCCGCCCTTGGCTGTCCAGTAATCTTCGAGATCGGTTTT